>NZ_JACSJM010000003.1:0-307080 GCF_018617125.1 Exiguobacterium sp. s181 | reverse complement strand
CCGCCAGCGTTCGTCCTGAGCCAGGATCAAACTCTCCAAAGAATTTGATATAGCTCTTAAATTGACGAAGCTTGCGCTTCATTCAAAAAATGTAAAACTTATTTTTGCCTCATCGTTCAGTTTTCAAAGTTCGTCTGCCGCTCTTAGCGACTCATTTATAATAGCACCTGTAATTATATCCGTCAACTATAAAAAGAAAGTTTTTAAAAAAAAGAATAAATAAAGACGATTCCACTTCATTTTGATGAAAGGAATCGCTAGTTTCTTCTTATTGAAATTCAACAATGCTCATTTCAGTTAATCGCGATAAATCATATTCTTTCTCGCCTATGTCATCAAGCACGATCGGTTGTTCGACACGATTCGTATAGGCATGAATCGTTCCACGTACTCCACTACTCAATAAAACGGGGCGACCGACTTCATAAAATCCAAGCAAGGTTGCGAGTAGCGATAATGCCTCTCCATCATAGGCCTTGTTCTGCCACATGTAGAAATATGCTTCTTCTGGGGAGAGCGGCTTTCGAAACGTTCGGGGTGCTGTTAACTGACAGAAGCGATCGGCGACAATAAATAGAGGAGAGGCTGGATTCAACTCGCGTTCCGTCAGACGTTTTGGAAACCCGGATCCATCTAATCGCTCATGGTGCTCGGTGATCAACTGATACACTCTTCCTCGTAACGTTTGCGTACTCGGGAGCATCGATGCTGAAACGAGTGGGTGTTGATACAATAGTTCCCGTTCCATTTTTGTGAAATAACGCATATGAGACCATTTCCGAATTTTAGCGTAGCTCGCATCTGCAAAATAAGAAGCAATCCCGTAATCAAATTGGAGTTGATGTTCATCCCCTCGATATTTCGATAAGGCACGGGCGACGAGCGCCCGATAAACGGAATGATAAATGACGTGATTTTTTCGCAACGGTTGATGTGTAAAGAAATGGACGACCGCTGTAAGAGGAACTTCTTGACGAAATAACTGGTGAATGAATTCAAGACCTTCATATGGGTTAGGTGCGATTCGTTCTTCCCACTGATTATAATGTTTCTCATATTGAAGGACCTGATCACAGAGGCGCTGTTCTTCTTTAGACGTGAAGATTGTCTGTTCAACAGGCGCGACATCGATGTCTTCGATTTTTAAGAAACGGAGCAAACGTAAATGTTCATTGGTTAAGTGGATTCCGGCTTCTAAAGAAGAAACGGGTGACAATAGCGTCATCCCAACATGTACAGTAGATAAGTTCAAACGCACGCGAATCCCTCCTAATATATGAAAAGGTCGAACGGAAACACCGTTCGACCTCTCGTCTTACTCATTCACATCAGACGATTCGTCGGTTTCAGGTGCTTCATCCTCAAACCCATTCTCCAAATCGACTGCTGATTCCTCTTCTAACTCATCTTTTTTCAACTTTGCAATGGTCGCCAAACGATCGCCCTCTTCGATGTTCATTACTTTCACACCGCGAGTACTTCGACCCATTTGAGAGATCGTTTGTGAATCAATCCGAATCGCAACACCGAGTTCGGTCATCAGCATGATGTCATCGTCTTCATCAACGACACGCATCCCGACGACTGTTCCACGATCTGTCTTAATTCCGATGATACCGGATCCACCACGACCTTGTGTGCGGAACTGTTCCATGGCCGTACGTTTTCCGTATCCTTTTTCAGTGATAATCAAGACGTCTTGCGTGGTGCGAACGATTTCCATCGAGACGACCAAATCGTCTTCCTTCTTCAATCGAATCGCGCGAACGCCTCGTGCCGTACGTCCCATCGAGCGAACTTCTCCTTCGAGTGGGAAGCGAATCGACATCCCTTGGCGTGTAACGATTAACATTTCATCGTCGCTCTTCGCTAAACGGACCGTGACGAGTTCATCTGTCTCATTCAAACTGATGGCACGTAGACCGTTTTTGTTGATTCGGGCGTATGCCGAAAGTGGCGAACGCTTAATCAATCCTTCTTTCGTGATGAAGACGAGAGACAACTGCTCGTCTGCCACTTCTTCCGATTCATCCTGTGTCTCTTCCGCTACCGTTTGGTTAGCCAAGTAACTATTGAAATCGACAGGAATCATCGTTTCGACTTTTTCACCTTTGTCGATTTGCAGCAAGTTGATGATCGGCATCCCTTTCGCGGTACGGCTCATCTCAGGAATCTCGTATCCTTTGAGACGGAAGACGCGTCCGAAGTTGGTGAAGAACAAGATGGTATCGTGTGTCGACGCGGAGAGCAGACGAAGCACAAAGTCTTCATCATTCGTTCCCATACCTTGTTTCCCACGTCCACCACGGCGCTGTGTCCGATATGAATCCGATGGGATCGACTTGATATATCCTTCGCTCGTGAGCGTAATCATCATGTCGCGAACTGGGATCAAATCTTCGTCCTCGAGTTCAACGATATCCGTACGAATCACCGTACGACGAGCATCACCATATCGCTCTTTGATTTCGATTAACTCGTTACGAATGATATCGAGTAGCAATTCTTCGTCTCCGAGAATCGCACGAAGTTCTTCGATTAACGCTTTCACTTCACGATATTCGCCTTCAATCTTCTCACGTTCCAAACCAGTCAAGCGTTGGAGACGCATATCTAAGATGGCTTGCGTCTGTTCAGTCGAAAGTCCAAAGCGGGCAATCAACTTTTCACGAGCCTCGTCACCTGTGCGTGTGCTACGGATGATGGCGATGACTTCATCCAAGTGATCCAAGGCAACACGAAGACCTTCTAAAATGTGGGCACGTGCTTCCGCTTTGTCTAAATCGAATTGCGTCCGACGACGCACGACCTCTTTTTGGTGTTCGATGTAGTAATAGATCGCTTGTTTGATGTTCAACGTTTTTGGACGACCGCCTACAAGCGCGAGCATGTTGACGCCGAACGTCGTTTGCATCGGTGTTTGCTTATACAAGTTGTTCAAGATGACACTCGCATTCGCGTCGCGGCGAACTTCAATCACGATGCGCATCCCGTTACGGTCTGATTCATCGCGTAAGTCTGTGATTCCCTCGATTTTCTTGTCGCGAACCAAGTCGGCAATCTTCTCAACGAGACGCGCTTTGTTGACCTGGTAAGGAATCTCGTGCACGAGGATTCGTTCACGACCATTTTTCAAGACTTCGATTTCAGCTTTCGCACGCATCGTAATCGATCCGCGTCCAGTTTCGTATGCACGACGAATCCCGCTACGTCCCAAAATCTCTCCCGCAGTCGGGAAGTCAGGACCTGGGATATGTTGCATCAATTCCGCAATCGTGATGTCCGGGTTGTGAGAAAGCGCCAGTACACCGTCGATGACCTCGTTCAAGTTATGAGGCGGAACGTTCGTCGCCATCCCAACGGCAATCCCGCTCGTTCCGTTCACAAGGAAGTTCGGGAAACGGGCCGGGAGTACGACCGGTTCTTTTTCTTCACCGTCGAAGTTCGGTTGATAGTCAATCGTATTTTTACCGATGTCTCGTACGAGTTCCATCGCAATTTTAGACATACGTGCCTCGGTATAACGCATCGCAGCGGCCGAGTCGCCATCGACTGAACCGAAGTTCCCGTGACCGTCGACTAATTCGTAGCGATAGCTGAAGTCCTGAGCCATGCGGACCATCGTCTCATAAACAGCTGAGTCACCGTGTGGGTGGTACTTACCGATGACGTCCCCGACGACACGCGCCGACTTCTTATGTGGCTTGTCCGCGCGAATACCAAGTTCGTTCATCGCATATAAAATACGACGGTGAACCGGCTTCAATCCATCTCGCACGTCCGGAAGGGCACGTGATACGATGACGCTCATCGCGTAGTCCATGAACGACGTTCGCATCTCCTGGCTAATATTTATATCCTTGATATTTTCTTGTTCTGCCATTCGTTATTGCCTACCCTTCTTATTAAATATCGAGGTTCTTCACGTAATGGGCGTGAGATTGAATAAAGTCACGGCGTGGTTCGACGTTGTCACCCATGAGCGTTTCGAAGATTTCATCCGCTTCGATCGCATCTTGAAGATCGACACGAAGCATCGAACGCGTTTCCGGGTTCATCGTCGTATTCCATAACTGTTCAGGATCCATCTCTCCGAGACCCTTGTAACGTTGAACGCTATAACGTGCATTTTCAGGAAGTTGTGCAATCGCCGTCTGCAACTCCCGGTCGTTTTGAACGTAGATGGTTTCTTTCCCGTGCTTCACACCATAGAGTGGTGGTTGCGCGATATAGACATATCCACTTTCAACGAGTGGGCGCATGTAACGATAGAAGAACGTCAACAACAACGTCCGAATGTGCGCACCATCGACATCGGCATCGGTCATGATGATGAGTTTGTGATAGCGTGCTTTCGATAAGTCAAACTCATCGGCAATCCCTGTTCCGAGAGCCGTGATAATGGTCCGGACTTCTTGGTTGGCCAAAATCTTATCAAGACGTGCTTTCTCAACGTTGATGATTTTCCCTCGAATCGGAAGGATGGCTTGGAAGTGACGGTCACGTCCAGATTTCGCAGAACCTCCCGCCGAGTCACCCTCAACGATGTATAGTTCAGATTTCGATGCATCTTTTGACGAACAGTCTGCCAATTTCCCTGGCAATGAACTGACTTCGAGAATCCCTTTACGACGTGTCATCTCGCGTGCACGTTTCGCAGCAAGGCGCGCACGTGCCGCCATCAAGCCTTTGTCGACGATGAGGCGACCGACCGATGGGTTCTCGAGCAGGAACTGTTCGAACGTGTCGCTGAACAACGTATCGGTTGCCGTACGCGCATCGGCATTCCCGAGTTTCGTCTTCGTCTGTCCTTCAAACTGGGGAGCCGGGTGCTTGACGGAAACAATCGCCGTCAACCCTTCACGGACATCATCACCAGACAGGCTGCCGTCGGCTTCTTTCATCAAACCAAACCGTTTTGCATAGTCGTTGATTGAACGAGTGAGTGCCGTCTTAAATCCTGTCTCGTGCGTCCCACCTTCATGCGTCGGAATGTTGTTCGTAAATGAGTAAATGTTACTTGCGAAACCTTCGTTGTATTGAAGCGCAATCTCGACTTCGATTCCGTCTTTCGTCCCGTGTACGTACACAGGCTCTTCATGAATCGACGCTTTTGACCGGTTCAAATGCTCGACATAAGACTTGATTCCGCCCTCATAGTGATAGTTCCGTTCAATCGTCTCGTCATTACGATCATCTTTAGCCACGATTCGTAACCCTTTGTTCAAGAAGGCGAGTTCACGTAAGCGTGTCGCTAACAGATCAAAGTCATATTCGAGTGTCTCTTGGAAGATGTCCCCGTCTGGGAAAAAGCGGACCGTCGTCCCTGTCGTGTCGGTCGTCCCGACGATTTCGAGTTCACCTTGTGGAACACCACGTTTGAACGATTGGTAATATACGTTTCCATCGCGACGAACGAACACTTCAAGTTTCGTCGATAAGGCGTTAACAACCGACGCCCCGACACCGTGAAGACCACCTGATACTTTGTATCCGCCACCGCCGAACTTACCACCTGCGTGCAACACCGTGAAAATAACTTCAACGGCAGGTCGACCTGTTTTCTTTTGAACGTCGACCGGAATCCCACGTCCGTTGTCTTCAACAACGATCGAGTTCCCTGGCTCGACCGTCACTGTGATCGTGTCACAATAACCAGCGAGCGCCTCATCGATTGAGTTATCGACAATCTCCCATACTAAATGGTGGAGACCGCGAGAGCTTGTGGAACCGATATACATCCCTGGACGTTTACGGACAGCCTCTAGGCCCTCAAGGACTTGAATCTGGTCGGCGCCGTACGCTTGCAATTCTTTTTCATTTTCATTACTCATCGGTTATTTTCACCTACTATACATGATTTGGTGTTCCCTCTTGCCACGATTACACAGACTCCGTTTCAACCTCACCTTGTTTCACGTGAAACACTTTAGCTTGTTGAATGGTCTCATGTGCAATCCCGTCAATATTTGTTGTAGTCAAAATCGTTTGTACTTTCCGTCCCATCGTATCGAGGAGATGGGTTTGGCGATGATCGTCAAGCTCAGATAACACATCGTCTAATAACAACAGAGGATATTCGCCTACTTCTTCATGAATCAATTCAATCTCAGCTAGCTTCAATGACAAGGCCGCCGTTCGTTGCTGACCTTGTGAACCGAACGTTTGAACGTTTCGATTGTTGACATACAATTCAAAATCGTCACGATGCGGACCGAACAAGGTCACACCTCTTCGTCGTTCGTTCTCTCTTATTTTATCAAACTTTTGACGATACGTTTCAAACATCTGTTCTTTTGAGAAGCGTTCTTTTTGGAACGTGTCAGAAACGTATTGAATCGTCAGTGTTTCGAGATCTCTCGTGATTCCGGAATGGATGGGATTGGCCCATTTTTCGAGCTGGTCGATGAAGTGATAGCGTCGCATCACGATTTTTACGGCAAGTTCAATCAATTGGTCCGTCAATACTTCGAGTAACGTCTCGTCGCCACCTTTTGTGGATAACTGCTTCAACAAGGCATTCCGTTGTTTCAACGTCTTCAAGTATTGATTGAGCTCGTGTAAGTACACGGGACTGACCTGACCGATTTCCATATCTAAAAATCGCCGTCTCCCTTGCGGACTGCCTTTGACGATGGCTAAGTCTTCAGGGGCGAACAAGACGACGTTAAATGCGCCGACATAGTCACTGAGACGACGTTGTTCCAAATGATTGAGCTTTGCTTTCTTGCCTTTAGGAGAAAAAGAGAGACTCTGCACCGATTCACCCGTTCGTTTATGAATCCGGCCTTCGATACTCGCAGCATCAGCTTCCCAACCGATTAACTCACGGTCTTGTGTCGTCCGATGCGATTTTGCGAGCGCAAGTACGTAAATCGATTCGAGAAGATTCGTTTTTCCTTGGGCGTTCTCACCAATCAGAACATTCGTCTGTTCTGAAAAATCTAGCTCGAGGGTTTCGTAGTTGCGATAGTTTTGCAATCGGATCGACTTTAAATGCACGTCAGTTTCCCTCGATTTGATATTCCCCGAAGCCTTCGACTTCGATTGTATCTCCATCTCTTAATTTACGACCACGGCGTTGGTCCTGCTCACCGTTCACTTTAATCATGACATCCTCTAAAAAGAATTTTGCCTGTCCCCCACTCGAGATGATATCTGCTAATTTTAAAAATTGTCCGAGTGTTACATACTCGGTTGTAATCGACACTTTTTCCATGTCGTCACTTCCTTTCTCACATGCTGATCTGAAAAAATCGCCATACATATTAGTTTATCGAAAATCGTCGAATAAGGCAAAAAGAGGGATGACAAGGCAAGACACCTCATCATCCCTATCCGCAGCTTACGATGTGCGGACTGGCAAAATCAGTTGAAGAACACTATCTTGTTCAACCGGTCGTAAAATGAACGGTCGCATCGAACCCGTGAACTGGATCTCGATTTCAGATGCATCGAGTGCGCGGAGCGCGTCCATCACGAATTTTGAGTTGAAGGAAATTTTTAGTTCTTCTCCTTCAAGCGACAGGATGCTGACACGTTCTGATACTTTTCCGACTTCAGGAGAGTGAGAAGAGACTTCAACTGCTGTTTTATCTTCCGCCACGAATTTAATGACGTTGTTGCGATCGGCACGTGCAAGGAGCGAGGCACGATCAATGGCCTGCAAGAATTCTTTCGCATTCATTCGAACCGCTGTGCGATATTCTTCCGGAATGAGACGTGACGTGTCTGGGTAGGCACCGTCTAACAAACGAGAGAAGAATGAGATGTTCTTCATGCGGAATAAAATTTGTTGGTCTGTTAAGACGATTTCGATCGGCAACTCTTCGCGGTCGAGTAATTTAGCGAGTTCGTTGAGTGAGCGACCAGGAACGACGACATTTTGGAACGTCAAATCGTTATCTGTCTCAAAACGCGCCCGACGAAGCGCCAGACGGTGGCTATCGGTTGCGACACATGTAAGGAAGCCCTTCTCTGCTGAGAAGTTGACCCCTGTCAATACGGGGCGTGTCTCTTGTGAAGAAACAGCGAAGCTTGTCTGACGGATGATCGTCTTCAATAGATCAGCCGGCAAATAGAAGCGACGATCACTCGCAAGTTCAGGTAAGCGCGGATATTCATCCGGGTCGAGGCCGTTCAAGTGGAACTCTGCCTGACCAGACTCAATGCGCGTCATGAAGTTCGGTGAGACTTCGAGTGTGACCTCGTTCGTCGGTAACTTCTTCACGATTTCTCCTAAGAAGCGGGCATTCAAAACGACGCTTCCGGCACGTTGAATTTGAATGAGTTCCATTCCACCCTCTTCGATTGGAATCAAGCGTTCAATCGAAATCTCGGTATCACTTCCTGTCAGTGTTAAACCATCCGCATGTGCCTCAAGTTTCAAGCCTGTCAAAATTGGAATGGTCGTTCGTGAAGCCACAGCTTTTGATACGTCTTGTACGGCTTGCATGAATACATCTCGTTGAATCGTTAAATGCATGTGGATAATTCCTCCTAAGGTGAAATGAGTCCATTTCTTAATAATAATAATAGTATTAATTAAGTCATAATAGTAATAAGGGCTGTGGATACTGGGGATAAGTCCCCTAAGACATACGTATTAAGCCATTTCGCTTGTGAATAACTTGTGGATAACTAGGGTGGTTTATCCACAGGATATCCACAGAGAATCCTTCATTAGTTAGAAAGTGCCTTCTTCAACGTTTGAATCGTCTCTTGCATTTCCACATCGTTCTTTAGAAGCGTGCTAATTTTCTCATGCGCGTGAATCACGGTCGTATGATCACGCCCTCCGAACTCTTCCCCGATTTTTGGCAAGGAACTCTCCGTCATCTCCCGCGAGAGATACATTGCGATTTGACGTGGGAATGCCAACGTCTTCGTTCGCTTTTTCGAGTTCAATTCTTCTACTTGAATGTTGAAGTGTTGACCGACAACTTCTTGAATGTCGCGAATGACAATTTTCTTCGCTTCCTGGACGGGCATGATATTATGAAGCGCTTCGGCTGCCACGTCCGGGTCGATTGGTCGCCCGACAAGTTTTGCATAAGCGACGACTCGTGTCAGCGCCCCTTCTAGTTCCCGAATGTTCGTATCGATTTGATTCGCGATATACAGCATGACTTCATTCGAGATATCAAGCCCTTCCGCCGTCGCTTTTTTGCGGAGAATCGCAATTCGCGTCTCGAGGTCCGGTGGCGTGATGTCTGTGATTAAGCCCCACTCGAAGCGTGAACGAAGTCGATCTTCTAGCGTCGGGATTTCTTTTGGTGGTCGATCACTTGAAATCACGATTTGTTTCTGATCGTTGTGCAACGCATTGAACGTGTGGAAAAACTCTTCCTGGGTTTGTTCTTTCCCTGCTAAAAACTGAATATCATCAATCAATAGCACATCGATGTTTCGATAACGGTTCCGGAACTCACCGGTCTTATTATCTCGAATCGAATTGATGAATTCATTCGTGAACTTCTCAGAAGAGACATAGGCAATGCGAGCCCCCGGTTTTTGACCTTTTACATAATGACCAATCGCATGCATCAAATGTGTTTTACCAAGTCCAACGCCTCCGTAAATGAAGAGCGGGTTATAGGCGCGTGCAGGTGCTTCAGCGACAGCAAGTGATGCGGCGTGGGCAAAACGGTTCCCCGATCCGATGACAAACGTCTCGAAAATGTATTTGTCATTCAGTTGACCAAGATCCCCTTCCTCTTTTGGAGGTAATAGTACGGGCTGTTCTTTTGTTTCGGTCACGGCGATGGACTCATGTGACGATCCATCCGCTGGAGCATACTTGTGTGCTTGAGATTCTTCGATAAAATGAATTTCAAGCTTGTTGTTTGTGATCTCTTCAACCGTATCTTGTAACAGCGATAGATACTGTCGCTCTAACCACGTGACGATAAAACTGGCGGGTGCCGACACAACGAGCGTCGTTCCCATCAACGATATCCCCTCGGTTGATTTCAACCACATGTCAAAACTGGCTTTTGGAGTTCGTTCTTCTTCCTCGATTACCGATAAGACATTTCTCCAAATCTCGCGAGCATTCTTCAATGAAAGACCTCCTTTACTCACATGTTGGGTAAAACTTATTCACACGATATACACATACACTATTCTATAGTAGAAACTAGGGTTATCCCCAGAGAACAAAAACTGTGGATAAAGTTATCCACATGGTGTTCATTATGGGGATAACACTTATCCACAGCCTGTGTATATCTTGGAATCACGAATTGTTCATCCACAAGTTTGTGCACATTCAGTTTAGCAAAATAAAATAGACGTGGCAATGCTTTTTGGTATTTATCCACAGATAAAGAAAAGTATCCACACCCACTTATCCACATGCTGTGTGTTTTGTGGATAACCTGTGGATATATTGTGGATAAAGCACTAATGATGGAATATGAGATGAAAAAGTTATACACAAAAGAGGAAGAAGTGAAATGAAAGATTGTTTTTGTAAAAGAAGAAAATGAAAAAATAAAGAATGAGAATATGAAAAAAGAGGAGTTATTCACATATAAATGTGGATAACTTCGAGATTTTGTGGATAAAATGGCTCAACGTGGCTATTTATAAAGACCGTTTATAAAATACGTAAAGGTTGTGTATACATTCATCCCCTACTCGTCCTTCGGATAAGGATCGAATCCATGTGGATGAATGCTTTCTGAGTGCCTCATTCTACGAATTCGAAAACCATCCGAAAATACATTGACAATTGTTGAATCGATTTATATAATCTTAAAGACTGCCTTAAATGAAACTATAACTTGCTAATAGAGCGTTAATCTTGAGGAGGTGCTGTAACCATGAAACCAACTTTCAACCCTAACAACCGTAAGCGTAAGAAAGTTCACGGATTCCGTGCACGCATGGCGACTAAAAACGGTCGCAACATTCTTGCTGCTCGTCGTCGTAAAGGCCGTAAAGCCTTGACTGTATAATTTCGAATGAAGATTGCCCGGGGATCCTTTCCTCGGGCAATTTTTTAGTTTGTCACAGAAACGTAGTATTTCATGGATTCTCCCTCGTTCAAATGATGTGGATATGATATGATGTTAGTTGACGATTTTTGAAGCGAAGGATGGAGTGAGAATTTTGAAAAAAGAATACCGCCTGCAAAAGAATGAAGAGTTCCAAGCGGTGTTTCGCGAAGGACGCTCCGTGGCCAATCGTCAGTTTGTCGTCTACACGCTCAAAGCGGATCAAACGCATTTCAGAGTGGGTCTTTCCGTCAGCAAGAAGCTTGGAAATGCTGTGGAACGGAACCGGATGAAACGATTGATGCGTGAGTCGCTTCGCTTGCTCGAACCAAACGTTGCACCGAATGATTACGTCATCATCGCTCGGAAGCCTGCGACCGCATTGACGCAGTCGGAAGTGACCGAGAGTTTGAAACACGTATTCAAACGGGCTAAGGTTTGGCAAAAGCAAGGCCGGTGACCATGACAATCTGAATTTGTTCTCTCATATAATTAGAGTCTGATAAGATTGCCCGATCGACGTGTGCGTTAAAAAGAATTGATAAAGAAAGCGTAGGAGGAACTATGAGCAAAAAGCTAAAATTAGGATTACTCGCTGCCATGACCGCGGTCATCATGCTGATGGCAGGCTGTGTGGATCCGTCTACCATCCAGGCCGAACCAGTTACGGCTGACACAGAAGGTTTCTGGGCGAAGTACTTTGTATGGCCGCTCGCATGGCTTTTGAAGGAAGTTGCTTACTTGGTCGGTGGCCCGTGGCAATACGGGATTTCAATCATCATCGCGACGATTATCGTCCGGTTGTTGATTCTCCCACTCATGATCAAGCAGACGAAGAGTATGGGTGCGATGCAGGTCTTGCAACCAGAGATGCTGAAGCTTCGTGAAAAGTACAGCTCAAAAGACCAGGAAACACAACGTAAACTCCAAGAAGAGATGATGAAGCTTTATCAGGAATACCAAATCAACCCGCTCGCAGGATGTTTGCCGATCTTGATTCAAATGCCGATTCTCTTCGCATTCTACGATGCGATTCGCCGTACACCTGAGATTTTCGAAGCGAACTTCTTATGGTTCGACCTCGGTGCTCCGGATCCAACGTTCGTCTTGCCGATCTTAGCGGCAATCTTGACGTTCGCACAGCAAAAAATCTCAATGGCGGGTCAAGAACAGAACCCACAATTGAAGATGATGCTTTATATCTTCCCGGTTATGATCTTCGTCATGTCGATCAACCTCCCAGCTGCCCTTTCGTTATACTGGGTAGTCGGTTATATCATCTCGATCATCGTCACGATGGCCATCATGCTCCCGATGCGTGAGAAGATGAAGGTTGCGGCTGAAGCGAAAATCGCTGCGAAAGAAGCAGAGCGTGCAGCGCTTGCCGAAGAAGAGAAGAAAAACAAAAAGAAAAAACGTAAATAATCATGAAGCTGGGTGTCTCCTGACACTCAGCTTTTTTTGTGGGATTGCAAGGCGTTCTGAGGGGAATAGAAAGAGAAACGAGTAAACGGAGGTGTGGGGAAATGGAGGCATTCATTCATCGTTTGGAACGTTCGACGTTATGGCAAGCGGTCATTTACTTTGTACTTGGTGTTCTCATTCTGCTATATCCTCGATTTTTCTTTGATGTCATGGTGTATGTCATTGCTGGTTATTTAGCCATCATGGGGATTTGGATGATTTTTCAAGGGATGCGTCGACGTCAGGGAGGGTTGCCACCCGCTTTCTTTATGGGTCTCATCTATTTGATTTTGGCAGCGGTCGTCTTTTTCTTCGCAGAGACGCTAGCTAGTCTTCTCCCGATTTTGATCGGAGCCTTGTTCTTATTCGGTGGAATTATCCGCCTGATTCAGGCACTCGGTTACCGTCAATCGATGTCGGGACGATGGCTTTGGTTTTTGATTGGAAGTCTATTGTGGATAGGTGTCGGGATTCTCATGTTGACGAATCCGTTCAGTAGCCTACTTGTCTTGTTCCAACTGTTCGGCGGCATTCTCATCGCCATCGCGATACTGGAACTGTTCCTCTATTTCACGATTCGTTCGACGAAAAGCCAAGCAAGATACTAAAAAACAAGCCGCCCTATATGCCAGGACGGCTTGTTTCTCGTTGAATCAACTGTTCCATGAACGGTCCGAACACGTTGTAGCCAGGTAGTGATGTGAAAAAAGGTTGCTCTGCCTGAAGTCGCTCCAGATAGATGTGGGCGGCTTTTTCGTGTGAGGCGGGGGTCAAGTGGTCATAAAATGAGCGAAGGTCGATTTCTTGCCGTTGTGTCACATCTTTTAAACCGAGGGAAGCCCGGTCCGGTGTGTGGTGAGCGGCTAACACATATGCGAAATGGACCATTCCTTGCCGGAGCATTTCCGTTGCCCACATCGCGTTGCCTCGATTGCGTGATTTTGTATATTGGAAAAAGAACCACACGGTATCGAACGCATGATCACTGATTGCCGCTTCCTCTAATTGTAAGGAAGTGACGTGTCTAGCAAGTCGCTGTTGTGGGTCGTAGATCACATGAATCGAGTCTTGATGATTCAACGTCTCTTGCGTGACCGTGAACAGGTCGAGGTGAAGAAAATCATCAAAGACGGCGATGAGTTGTGGCGCAACGATGTGAATCTCGTCTTTTAACAGAATCGGACGATAGGCGGTTAAATGCTCGAGGCGTCTGGATAGAAAGGAGGCCTCCTCATCAGGGTGCACCATGACATAGAGGTCGATATCGGAATGTTCATCGGCTTCTCCCCGACCGAATGAGCCCTTCATAAAAATCGCTTGAACCGCTTCATCGTGCTTTAATCGCTCGGTAATGATTCGGATTGCGTTTTGTTGGTTCATAATAGATGCCCTCTTTCCTATGTAAATATATTCCTTTATTGTACGAAAACGATGAGTCGAATGGCAATGACTTGATCGATGGGCCAACTCTTTCGTTCAAGTCGAATATCGTGTATAGTAGGTTCGTTATGCATATGATAGAAGAAGATGTTTAGGTTTGGAGGGAGAAAGATGCTAGAGTTTGACACGATTACAGCGATTTCGACGCCGATGGGTGAAGGTGCCATCGGGATCGTCCGATTATCGGGCGATTTGGCGGTCGAAACGGTGAACAATGTGTTTTCTGGGAAAGACTTAACAACAGTCGATTCACATACGATTCATTATGGAACGTTAAAATATCCTAATACGGGCGAAATCGTCGATGAAGTCATGGTCAGTATTATGCGCGCACCGAAGACGTTTACGCGAGAAGATGTCGTCGAGATCAATTGTCACGGAGGCGTCGTAGCGGTCAATCGTGTCCTTGAGCTCATTCTCGATCAACCCGACATCCGTTTGGCAGAACCGGGCGAGTTCACGAAGCGCGCCTTTTTAAATGGCCGAATCGATTTATCTCAGGCGGAAGCCGTCATGGATCTCATTCGAGCGAAGACGGACCGGGCCATGAACGTTGCGATGGCGCAAATGGAAGGACGTTTGTCACGCCTCGTTCGCGAGTTACGTCAACAGTTGCTCGAGACGAT
This sequence comes from Exiguobacterium sp. s181, assembly GCF_018617125.1. Classification (GTDB taxonomy): domain Bacteria; phylum Bacillota; class Bacilli; order Exiguobacteriales; family Exiguobacteriaceae; genus Exiguobacterium; species Exiguobacterium profundum. Next base: position 292,550 of record NZ_JACSJM010000003.1, on the reverse strand, counting down.
TGCGGCGGTCGAGGTCAACATCGACTATCCAGAGTATGACGCAGAAGAGATGACCCAGGCCATCGTCGAAGAGAAAGCGGGCGAGGTCAAGCGTGTCCTCGAGCAGTTACTCGAGACAGCGCGACAAGGGAAAATCTTACGTGAAGGCTTGGCTACAGCAATCATCGGTCGACCGAACGTCGGTAAATCTTCTCTGATGAATACGCTCGTTCAAGAGACGAAAGCGATCGTCACCGAAATTGCCGGAACGACACGTGACACGATTGAGGAATACGTCAACGTGAAAGGTGTTCCGCTCAAATTGATCGACACGGCAGGGATTCGCGAAACGGAAGATATCGTGGAACGAATCGGTGTGGAAAAGTCGAGAAAAGCGTTAGAGGCGGCAGATTTGGTCCTTCTCGTCTTGAACGGACACGAGGGATTGACTGTCGAGGATGAGGCGTTATTTGAGGCAGTAAAAGGAATGAATGCCATCGTCATCATCAACAAGACGGACTTGCCACAAAACATGGATTCTTCTAAGCTAGAGAAACTAGCGGCAGGACGTCCGATTGTGGCGACATCGCTCTTACTAGATGAAGGAATCGATGCCCTTGAAGCGGCCATCGCAAATCTCTTCTTCGCAAAAGGGGTCGAGTCACAAGATATGACGTATATCTCAAACGCTCGACACATTCAATTAATCAAACGAACGATTGGTCAAATTGATGAGGCGCTCGGGAGTGCCGTCATGAATATGCCGATCGACATGGTTCAGATCGATTTACGTCGTGCGTGGGATACGCTCGGTGAAATCAATGGAGATACCGTACAGGAGAGCTTGATTGATCAGCTCTTTTCACAGTTTTGTCTTGGGAAATAATAAGGAGGAACGAATATGGCTTATACGGCAGGCGAATTTGATGTCATCGTCATCGGGGCTGGGCATGCAGGGGTTGAAGCAGCACTTGCATCGGCTCGCATGGGCGCGAAAACAGCGATGCTCACCATGAACCCTGATATGGTCGGGTTCATGTATTGCAACCCATCAATCGGTGGGCCGGCGAAAGGAATCGTCGTACGTGAAATCGATGCGCTCGGTGGCGAGATGGGGCGCGCGATTGACGCGACTTACATCCAAATGAAGATGCTCAACACATCGAAAGGTCCGGCGGTACGTGCATTACGTGCACAGGCGGACAAATTCCAATACCAAAATCACATGAAGAAAGTGCTAGAAGACGAACCGAATCTACTGCTTCGTCAGGCGCTAGTCGAACGCTTGTTGATTGAGGATGGAGAAGTACGTGGCGTGGTAACGAACACAGGTTCAGAATATCGCGCGAAAGCGGTCATCGTTACAACGGGAACGTTCATGCGCGGTCAAATCATCATCGGTGAATTGGCATATGAAAGTGGCCCGAACAACCAAATGCCTTCGGTCGAGTTATCGAAGCATCTAGAAGAGCTCGGTCTCGACTTAGTTCGATTCAAAACGGGAACACCGCCACGAATCGACGGCAAGACAATCGATTACTCGAAGACGGAGATTCAACCAGGAGACGAGAATCCATCATTCTTCTCGTACACCTCGACGGATTTGAATCCGATCGAACAAATCCCATGCTGGCTCACGTACACGAGTGAGCGCACGCACCAATTGATTGATGAGAACTTGCATCGCTCACCGATGTACTCGGGTGCGATTAAAGGAACGGGACCACGTTATTGCCCATCGATTGAAGATAAGGTCGTTCGCTTTAATGATAAACCGCGTCACCAAATCTTCTTGGAGCCAGAAGGTCGCGATACAGAAGAAATCTATGTTCAAGGCTTCTCGACGAGTATGCCAGAAGACGTGCAACATCAGATGCTTCGCACAATCCCAGGTCTTGAAAATTCAGAGATGATGCGTCCCGGTTATGCCATCGAGTACGATGCAGTCGTACCGACACAGCTTTGGCCAACGCTCGAAACAAAAGCAGTCCCTGGCCTTTTCACAGCGGGACAAATCAACGGGACGAGCGGGTACGAAGAAGCGGCTGGACAGGGCATCATGGCGGGAATCAACGCCGCATGCAAAGTGCTCGGCAAGGATCCTGTCATCTTGGACCGTTCGCAAGCGTACATCGGCGTCTTAATCGATGACCTCGTGACGAAAGGGACGAACGAACCGTATCGTCTTCTCACATCACGTGCCGAATACCGTCTCTTGTTGCGTCATGACAATGCGGACTTGCGACTCAGCGACATCGGGTATGAGATCGGCTTACTTTCAGAAGAACGTCACGCTCACCTCAACGAGAAGCGTGTAGCGATTGAAAAAGAAGTGAAACGACTTGCATCCCTCGTCGTCAAACCGACACCTGAAGTCAATGCGATGCTCGAATCGGTCGGTGCACACCCGCTCAAAGAAGCGACACATGCCAACATCTTGTTGAAACGTCCGGAAGTATCCTATGAAGCACTCATGACAGTCGTTCCATCAACGGAAGAATTGTCATATGAAGTAAAAGAGCAAGTCGAGATTCAAGTGAAATATGAAGGCTATATTTCCAAACAGCTTGAACAAGTCGAGAAGATGCGTCGCATGGAAGAGAAACGAATCCCAGAAAACTTGGATTACGATGCGATCGGTGGTCTCGCGACAGAAGCGAAACAAAAACTAAAACAAGTTCGTCCTCTTTCGATCGGTCAAGCGTCCCGTATCTCAGGCGTAAACCCGGCAGACGTGTCAATCTTGCTCGTCTATATCGAACAGGGACAATACGCAACGGTGGAGTGAAACGATGAACGAATCTCAATTTATTGAAGCGTTACGAGCTGAAGGGTTTGAACTGAGTGAGACACAACTCAGTCAGTTCAAACGTTACTTCGAAATGCTCGTCGAATGGAACGAAAAAATGAACTTAACGGCCATCACGGACCGGGAAGAAGTATATTTGAAGCATTTCTATGATTCGCTCAGCGCAGCGTTTCATTTCGATTTCACGAAAGTCGAAACCGTATGTGATGTCGGGGCAGGAGCGGGATTCCCGAGTCTTCCGCTCAAAATTTTATTCCCACACTTACACGTCACGATCATCGATTCGTTAAATAAACGCATCACCTTCTTGAACGAATTGGCCCTCGCCCTCGGGCTCGAAGGTGTCGCGTTCCATCATGGTCGCGCTGAAGAGTTCGGAAAAAATAAAAAGTTCCGCGAACAGTTTGACGTCGTCACAGCGCGTGCGGTTGCCCGCATGACCGTGTTGGCGGAATACTGTTTGCCTCTCGCGAAAGTGGGCGGAAGCTTCGTCGCGCTTAAAGCAGCCAAGGTTTCTGACGAGATGGCAGACGCCAAAAACGCTTTAGCCGTTCTAGGTGGAAAAGAAAAAGCGACACACCAGTTCCTATTGCCAGGAGAGATGAGTGAGCGTAATATCGTAGTTGTAGATAAACTACGAAAAACGCCCGGGAAATATCCGCGTAAAGCGGGGACACCGGCGAAAGAGCCACTTATCTGATGATGTCGTTTCACGTGAAACAAAAGCAGATTCCAGTGGTGGAGTCTGCTTATTTTTTTACATAAAAGGGGTGCCCGACGTTGAAGAATAGATTTGCGAAATTGTTCGGTGTGAATCGAAAAGACGAAGTTGCCGTGACGCAGATTGCGGAAGTTCGAGCGGATGACACGGTACAAGAACTCTCGTTATCACGGTTGCGTCCAAACCGTTATCAACCGCGTAAAGTGTTCGAACCGGCAAAAATTGAAGAGTTGGCAACGACGATTTCGGAACATGGACTCCTTCAACCAATCGTGGTACGAAAGGCAGATGGGGACTGCTATGAAATCATTGCCGGGGAGCGTCGTTTCCGTGCGGTGAAATCGCTTGGTTGGTCAGCGATTCCGGCAATCGTTCGCGATATGGACGATGATACGACGGCTGCACTCGCCTTGATTGAAAACTTACAGCGTGAGCAGTTAAGCCCGATCGAAGAGGCGGAAGCATATGATCGTTTACTCGCCTTGAACGGTTTGACGCAAGATGCGCTCGCGAAGAGTCTAGGCAAGAGTCAATCCACGATCGCCAATAAGTTGCGCTTGTTAAAATTGCCGGAGGATGTGAAGCAGTCGCTTCGCGATCGTCGGATCAACGAGCGACATGCGCGTGCGTTGTTGCCGTTGAAGGAAGAAGGATTGCAACTTCAAGTGCTCGCAGAAGTGTTAGAACAGGATTTTAACGTCAAAGAGACAGAAGAACGCGTCGCCTTTTTAACAACACCGATCGAAGAAGAGAAGCGAAAGCCGAAAAAACAACGTCGTCGGACGAAAAGTTTTGCGCGTGACACGCGAATCGCCATCAACACGATTCGTGACTCAATCGATTTGATTGGGAAAACAGGGATTGACGTCCAAACTGAAGAAGTAGACGAAGAGGAATTTGTTGAAATTCGAATTCGCATCCCGAAAGCGCGGCCTCAAAAATGAGTCCGTGCTTTTTTATACAATGAAGGAGGTTTGTAGATGGAACGATTAGCATTAAAATTCATTCGCCCAAACCCGAATCAGCCCCGGAAACAATTTGAGGTGGAAAAATTAGAAGAGTTGCGTCAATCCATTGAGCGATATGGCGTCCTACAACCAATCGTCGTTCGAAAAGCGACAGGATACTATGAAATCATTGCCGGGGAACGACGGTTTCAGGCGGCGAAGCTCGCTGGGAAAGAAGACATTCCTGCCCTCGTCGTCACGGCGGACTCCGATCGCGTCATGGAGTTGGCGCTGATTGAAAACATTCAGCGGGCAGACTTGAATGCCATCGAAGAGGCTGTCGCCTATGAACAGTTGATGCAGACGCTAGGTCTGACGCAACAACAGTTGGCCGATCGCGTCGGGAAGAGCCGCAGTCATGTGACGAACAGTCTTCGCCTCCTTCGATTGCCGAGTGCCGTCCAGCATGCGGTCATGATCGGAGATTTGACGATGGGACATGCACGTGCCATCACGGGTATGAAATCGGAACAAGCGATGGAACAGATTGCGAAACGGGTCATTGCCGAGCATTGGACGGTCCGTCGCCTCGAGCGTTACTTACAAAAAGAGCGCACAGAAAAAAAGACGCTGAAGCGATCGAACGCCGATATCGAAGCGGTCGAAGCGGTGCTTGCGGAGCGTCTTCAGATGGATGTGTCGATTCGTCCGCGCCGAAAAGGCGGCGTCCTCGAGTTGAAGTATTTTTCACAAGACGACTTGGAACAATTGTTGACGTTATTATCGCCTCAAGACTTTGATTCATCTCGTGACTGACGAAGACGCGTGATGGCCGCCTCTTCGTGATGCAGGCGCCCGATCCGTGTATCAAAATCGGCGAATCCGTCTGTGATGAAACGTGCGAGTTCATACACGAGATGGAGACGGGTATTCTGTAGAATCATCATCTCCATGAATCCACTTACGTTCACGACGGCTTTAATATTGTAAGCGCCGACTGCCGGAAGTTCTTTTTGGACACCGGCCCCTGGAGCGAGCGGACCTTCCGAAAAGAAGACATAACCGACACTTGATAAACGTCCGAGACAGGCGTCGATAGCGATAATGAGCGGTTGATGGAAGCGCGTTTGAATCTCATGTAACGTTTCCACCAAATTGAGTGCGTGTACAGGCTTCGTTAATGTGCCGTATACATGTAAATTTCGGATATGACGTTCTTCTAAAAACGTTCCGACGAGCGGACCGAGTGAATCACCGGTCGAACGGTCCGAACCGATGCAAACAAGGACGATGGGGCGATGGATTTCATTGACCAACTGTTCATGAAGCTGGTCCGCAAGCAATCTGGATCCACTCCGCTCAGTGTGTTCAATGAAGAAAGAGTATGGTTTATGAGGTTTTAAGCGAAACGGCATGAATCTCATCCTCTCTTCTAAGCTGCCTATTCCTAGTTGCAGTTGGGGGATTGATCTCGTATTAACCCATTCCCAAAAGTGGAAAACTTCTAACTTCCGAATGCAGTGTTTGAGAAAAGTCGTGAAATATGTTTTGATAATTTAGAATCTACGACTTTGAGGTGAAAAGATGGCTTCGCAAAATACAGAAAAAGATTTAAATACGGTTGCCGATGAGACAATCGATAGCGTGAACCGATTCGTCGAGTACTTTAAAGATACAGACATGTGGATTGGTTTAGGGATCAAGCTCGCCGGTGTGGCGCTCATCATCCTTGGTTTATATATCGCAACACGCATTTTGACAACGATGGTCGAGCGCGTGTTTACGCTCCGCAAAATAAAAGAACATGATATCGTCGCCCAGCGACAGAATGAAACGTTATTAAAATTAGCCCAAAACACAATCCGCTATGTGATCGGGTTGATTATGGTCTTGACGGTGCTCGGACAGTTCGGTGTGAATATCGCCGGTTTGATTGCATCAGCCGGGGTCGCGGGTCTTGCAATCTCATTCGGGGCACAAAGTTTGGTGAAAGACGTCATCACAGGTGCGTTCATCATCTTTGAAAACCAATACAAGAACGGGGATTACGTCAAATTGAACCAACAAGTCGACGGGACGGTCATCGAGGTCGGAATCCGGACGACGAAGTTAAAAGGATTAAACGGACAAGTGACGATTATTCCGAACGGACAAATCTTACAAGTGACGAACTACTCGCTTGAAAACAGCGTCGCTGTTGTCGATATTGGGGTTGCGTACGAAGAAGATATGTCAAAAGTAGAGCAAGCGCTCAAGGAAATTGCGAAAACGGTCGAAGCACGCTATCACGACTTGTTCATCAAGCCAATCGACTTGGCTGGAGTGCAGTCGCTCGGACCATCGGAAGTGGTGTACCGATTAATGGCGGAAGTCCCGCCGACCCAGCACTTCGCAGCTGGTCGAATTTTGCATAAAGAGTTAAAGGCTGGACTTGACGAGCGCGGGATTGAAATTCCATACCCACGTACGGTCATGATGCCACCGAACTCGGCTCCTAAAGGAGGAGAAGCAGAAAATGCAAAGTAAAACCTATGCATTGAACGATATTGTGGAAATGAAAAAACCACATGCCTGTAAGACGAACCGCTGGCAAATCACGCGTGTCGGGATGGACATTCGGATCAAGTGCCAAGGCTGCGGAGCTAGTGTGCTCATGCAACGCCGTGATTTTGATAAGCGATTCAAGAAAGTGCTTGAACAAGGGAACGCCGCCGAATAAGCGGCGTTTTTCTTTAGGTTATGAACGTGAGTTGCGGTTTAATCGTGGACTATCTATAATTGTGAAGGATGTGACGGTGTGGTGTACTGAATGTACCCACTCCACAGACGGCTTAACATTTCCCGGGAAACACCGGATGAGGAGGAAATACTAGTGGGATTAACAGCAGGAATTGTCGGATTGCCAAACGTCGGGAAATCGACATTGTTTAATGCGATTACACAAGCAGGAGTCGAGGCGGCCAACTATCCGTTCGCGACGATCGACCCGAACGTCGGCGTCGTAGAAGTACCGGATGCGCGCCTTGATCGATTGACAGAACTCGTCAAACCGAAAAAAACGGTACCAACAGCATTTGAGTTTACAGATATCGCTGGAATCGTGAAAGGTGCGTCAAAAGGTGAAGGTCTCGGAAACAAATTCTTGGCGAACATTCGCGAAGTCGATGCGATTTGCCAAGTCGTCCGTTGTTTTGAAGACGAGAACATCACGCACGTCGCAGGTCGTGTCTCACCAATCGATGACATTACGACTATCAATCTTGAATTGATTTTAGCTGATCTTGAGCAAGTCGATAAACGAATCGCACGTGTTCAAAAAATGGTGAAGGCAAAAGATAAAGGTGCGGTACAAGAACTCGAAGCACTTGAAATCGTACGAGATGTGCTCGAGTCAGAGCGTCCTGCACGTGTCGCTGAATTATCAGAAGACCAACTCGCGATCGTCAAACACTTCCAATTGCTTACGATGAAGCCGATGCTTTACGTGGCGAACGTGAGTGAGGATGAAGTGGCAGATGCCGATTCGAACGAGTTTGTACAAGCAGTCCGTGATCACGCAGCAACAGAAGGGTCGAAAGTCATCGTCATCTGTGCACGAATCGAAGAAGAAATTTCAGAACTCGAACCGGAAGAACGCCTTGAGTTCTTACAAGATCTCGGAATCGAAGAGTCAGGACTTGATCAGTTGATCCGTGCGGCTTACTCGACACTTGGTCTTGCGACATACTTCACGGCAGGTGAGAAGGAAGTTCGTGCATGGACGTTCAAACAAGGGATGAAAGCTCCACAATGTGCTGGTGTCATCCACTCTGACTTCGAACGTGGATTTATCCGTGCCGAAGTCGTGTCGTATGACGACCTTTCAGCAGCAGGAAACATGACGACGGTGAAAGAACAAGGAAAACTTCGTTCAGAAGGAAAAGAATACGTCTTCCAAGATGGCGACGTTGTCACGTTCCGCTTCAACGTATAAGTTGATTTACGGAAACGTATTGTAAAAGTCAAGGAAGTTTGATAGTATATTATGACGTGAGTAAAACAATTGTTTGCTCCTTGCTCCTACAACCGGTAGGGGCCGTTAGTCCAAGAGGAGGTGAAAGATAATGCGTAAATACGAACTTCTTTACATTATCCGTCCATCAGTTGATGAGGAAGCGAAGAAAGCTTTAATCGAGCGCTTCAACAACGTCATCACTGAAAACGGTGGTACTGTTGAAAAAACAACAGACATGGGTAAACGTCGTTTCGCTTATGAAATCAACAAGATGCGCGAAGGACACTACGTTCTTCTTAACATCGTTGCTGAACCTAAAGCGATCTTAGAAACAGAGCGTCTCATGAAGATCTCTGACGACGTTGTCCGTCAAATGACAACAAAAGACGAGCGTTAATCCTTAACGTTTCGTATCGTGAAAGGGGAGCTTGGAGATGATTAACCGAGTTGTGTTAGTTGGTCGATTGACTCGCGATCCCGAAATGCGTTATACGCAGAGCGGAATCGCCGTAACACGCCTTACTCTCGCTTGCGATCGTCCATTCGCTGGACAAGATGGGAAGCGCGAGACGGACTTTATTGATTGTGTCGTTTGGCGCAAACAAGCAGAGAACGTAGCACAATACTTGAAAAAGGGCAGCATGGCCGGCGTTGACGGTCGCCTTCAAATCAGTAGTTACGAAGGACAAGATGGCCAACGTCGTTACCGGGCAGAAGTAGTCGCCGACAGCGTACGCTTCCTTGAACCACGCGGAGCCTCAGGGCAACGTGAGCAAGCACCATCTGGAGATGTCTTCGGTGGTGGTGAATCAAGTGGATCAGGATGGGGCGCAGGAGCCGCTTCGACTTCATCTCAGTCCTCGAATTCGAATAAAGGTTTTGACGCAGATCCGTTCTCGGGTGGCGGCAAAATCGACTTGTCAGATGATGATTTGCCATTCTAATCATCATGGACAATAAAAACTAACCTATAAAGGAGGTCTTCACATGGCACGTCGTCCAGGAGGTCGTCGTCGTCGTAAAGTATGTTTCTTTACGTCGAACAACATCACTCATATCGATTATAAAGACGTAGAATTGCTCAAACGCTTCGTTTCGGAGCGTGGTAAAATTCTTCCACGTCGTGTGACTGGTACTTCAGCGAAATACCAACGTCCACTTACTGTCGCTATCAAGCGCTCACGTCAAATGGCTTTGCTTCCATACGTTGCAGAGTAATTGTTTGACGAACGGCTTATCCTCTTGGATAAGTCGTTTTTTTGTATTTCATCTCGTCTGTAAGTGTGTAAGTGAAACCGACGAATATGGTATGATAGAGCAGAAACCTTTACGATTCCATGGGTGAACATTACTCATTTTAGGAGGCATACATGCACAGTGGTGAAGCATTAACATCCGTGAAGAACCAATACGCGCGGCACATGATTCCATACGTGATTGGATTCCTTGTCTCGTTAGGATTGGCGTTCTACAACATTGTGGCGGCAATCACCCTGTTTATGGGCACGCTGATTTTTTTCATCTATCAGCAAGTGACGATGCGACGGGAGCGTAAAAATTGGGAACAGTATGTCCTCTCTCTCTCTCATCAAATCGAAGAGGTCGGAAAAGAAGCATTGACGACGATGCCGATTGGGATTTTAGTCTTTGACCAGGACCGACGGATCAGTTGGTATAACGAACAATCACGATTGATTTTCGAACTCGATATGGCGATTGGAATACCGCTTGATGCGCTCCATTCCGCCTTCGATGAATTGATTGAAGAAGAAGAGGATGAAGCCACGATTGAAGTGGGTGACCGTGTCTATCGTGTTTATTACAATCAAATCCATCAAACCCTCTATTTATTTGATATGACCGAAGAAGCGGAGATGGAACAAAAGTATGTTCAAACGCAGACGGTTATCGGTATTTTGTATTTAGATAACTATGACGAGATGTCGACTGCGGTGGATGAACAGGTCCGTAGTGAAGTCAATCGTCGGGTGACGGTGCTCCTCAATCAATGGGCGCAGCGGCATCATATCTACATGCGTCGTACAGCTGCGGACCGCTTTTTCCTCGTCATGAATGAACGGACGCTATCTGAACTTGAAAACAACCGCTTTTCGATCTTAGATGAAGTGCGTGATGCGACGAAGGAACAACGAATCCCGTTGACGTTATCAATCGGGATTGGGTGCGGTGAAACGACATTGACTGAGCTCGGTAATCTCTCTCAGTCGAGTCTAGATTTAGGACTTGGCCGTGGTGGTGACCAGGCAGTCGTTAAGCGTCATAATGGGAAAGTTCGTTTCTTCGGTGGGAAGACAAATCCGACCGAGAAGCGAACGCGTGTCCGGGCACGTGTCATCTCGAACTCGATGCGTGACCTCATTCGAGAATCGAGCCGAGTCCTCGTTATGGGACATAAGAATCCAGATATGGACTCGCTCGGGGCTTCCATCGGTGTCATGAAATTGGCCGAGTTTGTCGGACGCGAGGCGTATGTCGTCATTCCATCCGGTGAGACGAGTGTCGGCATTCAGCGGCTCGTCCATGAAGTAGAGAACGATGACTCGTTATACAGCCAATTCTTGACCGAGTATGAGGCGCAGCCACTCATTGATGAACAGACATTACTCGTCGTCGTCGATACACATCGTCCATCCCTCGTCATTTCAAAAGACATTTTGGATCGGTCGGAGCGGGTCGTCGTCATCGACCACCATCGTCGCGGGGAAGAGTTTATCGAAGATCCGGTTCTCGTGTATATGGAGCCTTACGCATCATCAACGAGTGAGCTCGTCACAGAATTGATTGAGTATCAGGCGGGAAGCCGAAAGCTCTCGATTTTAGAGGCGACGTCACTTCTCGCGGGGATCATGGTCGATACGAAAGGATTTACGCTCCGTACGGGATCCCGTACGTTTGATGCGGCATCCTTCTTGCGAGTTCAAGGTGCTGACACGGTTCTCGTACAGCACTTCATGAGACAAGACCTCGATGCTTATATCGAGCAGTCTCAGATTTTGAGAAACACCGAAATGTATGCAGATGGCATGGCGATTGCGGTCGCTCCTGACGACGAGGCACACCATCAAGTATTGATCGCTCAGTCTGCAGACCAGTTGCTGAATATGGAAGGCGTCAAAGCCTCGTTTGTCATCGCCGTCTTACCGGACGGACGTACGGGAATCAGCGCGCGGTCGCTCGGCGACGTCAACGTCCAGGTCATCATGGAAATGCTTGATGGCGGTGGCCATTTGACGAATGCAGCGACGCAACTTGAAGTGAGTCGCGAACAAGCGAACGTCATGTTGAAAGAGGCAATCGATCATTACGTAACAGATGAAACTGAAGGAGAGGAATTAGAATGAAAGTCATTTTGAAAGTAGATGTAAAAGGACAAGGGAAAGCTGGAGAAGTGAAAAACGTGGCCGATGCTTACGCTAAAAACGTCTTGTTCAAGAAGAACTTGGCAGTGGAAGCGACACCAGGAAACCTGAAAGCATTTGCGGCTAAAGAACGTCGTGCCGAAGAAGCAGCAGAAGAAGAGTTGAACGAAGCGAAACAACTAAAAGAAAAGCTTGAAAAAGAGACGATTTCCGTCACGACGAAAGCCGGTGAAGGCGGTCGCGTGTTCGGTTCGGTCACGAGCAAGCAAATCGCGGATGCCCTTAAATCGATGGGTTACAAAATCGATAAGCGTAAAATTGAACTCGAGCATCCGATCAAGGCGCTCGGTTTCACGAAAGTGCCAGTGAAGTTGCACCATGACGTCGTCGCGACGTTGAATGTACATGTACAAGAAGCTTGAAGGTGAGGTAGAGACGGATGAGTGATGCGATTCAAGTCAATACACCACCGCATAGCGTGGAAGCGGAGCAAGCCGTCTTAGGGGCAATCATCCTCGATTCGGATCGGTTGATTACGGCCTCAGAGCGGGTCGACCCGGACGACTTTTATCGTGTCAGCCACCAACGCATCTTTGAAGCGATGCTAAAGATCAATGACCGAGGCGAGCTCGTCGACTTGGTCACGCTCAGTTCCGAGTTGCAGGCGCAAGGGATTTTAGACGAAATCGGGGGCCTCAACTATTTGGCGGAGGTCGCGGAATCCGTTCCTGCCATCGGGAACATCGGCTATTACTTGAACGTCGTCGACCAAAAGGCGGCACTCCGTCGCCTGATTCGTACTGCGACGAACATCGTTTCAGATGGTTATGAGCGTCAAGATGAGGTAGATTCTGTCCTCTCGGACGCGGAGCGGAACATTCTAAAAGTATCGCAGCGAAAAGGGCAATCGAGCTTCCACCCGATTGGTTCTGTCTTATCCGATGCGTACTCGACGATTGAAAAGCTGCATCAGTCGAGCGGTGAAATCACCGGGATTGCGACCGGCTTCACGGATTTGGATAAGATGACGGCCGGTTTCCAACGAAACGATTTGATTATCGTGGCCGCCCGTCCATCTGTCGGGAAGACCGCGTTTGCCTTGAACATCTCGCAGAACGTCGCGGTCCGTACGGGTGAGAACGTCGCCATCTTCAGTTTGGAGATGGGTGCCGAGCAACTCGTCATGCGTATGTTGTGTGCGGAAGGGAACATCGATGCCCAGCGCCTCCGGACCGGTCGTCTTGAAGCGGAAGACTGGGGTCGTCTCTCCCTTGCGATGTCGTCGCTCTCCCAAGCGGGCATCTATATCGACGATACGCCGGGTCTTCGGGTCAACGAAATCCGAGCCAAATGTCGCCGATTGAAGCAGGAACACGGTCTCGGGATGATCATGATTGACTACTTACAGCTCATCGTCGGGAACGGGAAACCGGGCGAGAACCGCCAACAGGAAGTATCGGAAATCTCACGTACGCTCAAAGCGATTGCACGGGAACTCCAAGTACCGGTCATCGCCTTGTCTCAGCTCTCACGTGGCGTAGAGAGTCGTCAAGACAAGCGACCGATGATGTCGGATATCCGTGAATCCGGAGCAATCGAGCAGGATGCCGATATCGTCGCCTTCCTCTATCGTGATGACTATTACGATAAAGAGAGTGAAGACGCCAATACGATTGAAATCATCATTGCGAAACAACGTAACGGTCCGACCGGTACGGTCAAGCTCTCCTTCAGGAAAGAGTACAACAAGTTCGTCAATATGGAGACGCAAGCCTTCGCACCACCGATGTAACGTCGGTGGTGTCTTTTTTTGTATAGGATTAGATCAAAATGACGAACGAATAGTTACATCTTATATAAAACGTTCGGTATTCAATTGACTTTCTTGCTTTTCAAGTGTACACTTACGGATGGTTTGAACAGAACGTTGATTAATAAGGAGGATTCATTATGTCATCAGTAGTCGTAGTGGGAACGCAGTGGGGCGATGAAGGGAAAGGGAAGATCACCGATTTCTTATCGAAACAAGCCGAAGTCGTCGCGCGTTATCAAGGGGGAGACAACGCTGGTCACACGATCGTCTTCAATGATACGAAATATAAACTTCACCTCATTCCGTCTGGGATTTTCTATTCGGATAAGACGTGTGTCATCGGGAACGGGATGGTCGTCAACCCGAAATCACTCGTGACAGAACTCGCTTACTTACATGAACGTGGTGTGAGCACGGATAACCTCCGGATCTCGAACCGGGCGCATATCATCTTGCCATACCACCAGCTTCAAGATCGTCTCGAAGAAGAGGCGAAAGGTGACGCGAAAGTCGGTACGACACTGAAAGGAATCGGTCCAGCGTATATGGATAAGGCGGCACGTATCGGGATTCGCATCGCCGACCTTCTCGACAAAGAAGTGTTTGCGGAGAAGCTAAAGACTGTACTTGAACTAAAAAATCGCATGTTCGTGAAAATGTATGAAGTCGATCCAATCGAGTTCGATGACATCTTTGAAGAATACTACGCGTATGGTCAACAGTTTGCGAAATACGTGTGCGATACATCGGTCGTATTGAACGATGCGCTCGACGAAGAGAAAAAAGTTCTCTTTGAAGGCGCTCAAGGGGTCCTTCTCGATATCGACCATGGAACGTATCCGTTTGTCACATCGTCGAATGCTGCATCAGGCGGCGTATCGAGTGGTGCCGGAATCGGGCCATCGAAGATTCATCACGTGGTTGGTGTCTGTAAAGCATACACGTCACGCGTTGGAGACGGTCCATTCCCGACAGAGCTCGACGATGAGATCGGTCACACGATCCGTGAAGTCGGGAAAGAATATGGAACGACAACAGGTCGTCCGCGTCGCGTCGGCTGGTTCGACTCGGTCGTCGTCCGTCACTCACGCCGTGTCAGCGGGATCACAGACCTTTGCCTCAACTCCATCGATGTATTGACTGGTCTTGAGACGCTCAAGATTTGTACCTCATATGAGTATGAAGGAAAGCATCTCGACGAGTATCCACCGAACTTCCGCGTCCTTGAGAAGTGTGTACCGGTATACGAAGAGCTTCCTGGCTGGACAGAGGATATCACAGGGGTTCGTCGCTTTGAAGACCTTCCGGAGAACGCACAGCGTTACGTGCGTCGCATCGAGGAATTGACAGGAATCGAATTGTTGACGTTCTCGGTCGGACCGGCTCGTGAACAGACAGTCATCTTGCGTGATATTTACGAAGCATAAGAAAGGGAGCCACCGGGCTCTCTTTTTCTATTTCCACGGAAATGGACCACGCTTTCTAAGCTGTTTAAAAAGAGTTACAATGTAGGCATGTACGTTTAATGATAAGAGGAGGACTCACTGAATGGATCGTACGATTTTAGTGGTAGATGACGAACAACCAATCGCAGATATATTGAAGTTTAAACTTGAAAAAGAAGGTTACCAGGTGCACGTTGCCTATGACGGTGAAGAAGCACTCGTCAAAGTAGAAGAGATTCAACCGGATCTCATCTTGCTCGACATCATGCTTCCGCTCAAGGACGGCATGGAAGTATGCCGTGAGGTGCGGAAGAAATACGATATGCCGATCATCATGTTGACGGCAAAAGATTCCGAGATCGACAAAGTACTCGGACTAGAGCTCGGCGCAGACGATTACGTCACAAAGCCGTTCAGCTCACGTGAATTGTTAGCCCGTGTCAAAGCGAACATGCGACGTCATGCGACAGCACCGGCGCCAGAAGCAAAAGGAGCCAACGCGAACGATATCGTGATCGGCGACTTGACGATTCATCCGGATTCGTACATGGTGACGAAACGGGATGAGAAGATCGAATTGACACATCGCGAGTTCGAATTGATTCATTACCTCGCCCAAAACATCGGGCAAGTGATGACGCGGGAGCACTTGCTCCAAACGGTATGGGGCTATGATTACTTCGGTGATGTGCGTACCGTGGACGTCACGGTGCGTCGTCTTCGTGAAAAAGTAGAGGACAACCCGTCGACTCCGACGTATATTATTACGCGTCGCGGCGTCGGGTATTATTTGAAGGCAGGAGAAGAAGATTAAACGATGAAACGGACGAACTTCTTTAAATCAATCCAGTGGAAGCTCGTCGTCATCTATGCGCTGCTCATTCTCGTTGCGATGCAAGTCATCGGCGTGTACTTTGTGCGTTCTTTGGAACGGCAATACATCAACAACTTCTCGCAGTCACTTGTCGACCGAGCGAACCTACTGAGCTACAACATCAGTGAGGGGACTGCCGCGAACGAGAGTGACTCGACCACGGACCAGCAGTTGAACCAGTTACTGGATCAGCTGCTGTCTGAATTTACAGAGAGCACGACGCTAGCTGACGACATTCGAGAAGTCCAAATCATCGACACGAACAGTGTCGTCCGGGCGACCTCGAACCAAAATAATCAAAGTCTCGTCGGACAACGGACAGCGAGCACGTTCATTCAAAAGTCATTCGCGACAGGCGGAGCGCAAGAGACGCTCGTCTATGAAGATTCAAATGACCGAATGCGCGTCGTCGCCGTTCCAATCAAGTCGGAAGTGGACGGCACGACGACCGGGATGATCTATATCGAGGCATCGATGAAGTCCATCTACAACCAGATGGAACAAGTGACACGCATCCTCGCAACGGGGACGTTGATCGCACTCATCATCACCTCGTTCCTCGGAATCCTTTTATCTCGAACCATCACGCGACCGATTGCCGACATGCGGAGGCAGGCCGTCGAGATGCGGAAAGGGAACTTCTCACGAAAAGTTAAAGTGTATTCGGATGACGAGGTCGGTCAACTTGCGTATGCGTTCAACGAATTGACGGATGAGTTGATGGAGGCGAACGCGACGACGGAAGCCGAACGACGCCGCTTGACGAGTGTCCTCGAGAACATGTCGGACGGTGTGGTCGCGACTGACCGCTCGCTACGGGTCATCTTGATGAACGACCAGGCACGCGACATGATCGGAGTCGCTGAAGAAGAGGCAATGGGGACGAACTTACAAAGTCTCCTCGCATTCGAAGAGGAAATCGTCATTCCGGAAGACGGCACGATGCCGACAAAACTGATTGACCTTAGTACGGACGAAGAATTGTTCCTCGTTCGTGCCTATTTCTCACCGATTCAAAAACATAGCGGACCGATCACAGGTCTCATCGTCGTCTTACATGACGTCACGGAACAAGAACAGGTCGAACAGGACCGCCGTGAATTCGTTGCGAACGTCAGTCATGAATTGCGGACACCGCTCACGACGATGCGTAGTTACTTGGAGGTTCTTGCAGAAGGTGCTTATCAGGATGAGGAATTGGCGCCACGTTTCTTAGAGACGGCACAAAACGAGACGGAGCGGATGATTCGCCTCGTCAATGACTTGTTGCAGCTCTCGAAGATGGACAGTAAAGAATATAAGATGCAAAAAGTGAAGTTCGACTTCGTGCAGTTCTTTAACGACATCATCGACCGTCATGAGATGACGAAAGGGGATGCGATTCAATTCCGTCGCAAACTGATGAAGCGTCGCGTCTACGTGCATGCCGATCAAGATAAGATGACTCAAGTCATCGACAACATCATCACGAACGCCATCAAGTTCTCACCAGAAGGCGGGACGATTACGTTCCGGACGATGCTTCGGGCGAAACGCCTCGTCATCGGCATCAAGGATGAAGGGGTCGGGATTCCGAAGTCGAACTTAAAGAAAATTTTCGAACGTTTCTATCGTGTCGATAAGGCGCGGGCGCGTAACATCGGTGGTACAGGACTCGGTCTATCGATTGCCAAGGAAGTTGTATCTGCTCACGGCGGCGACATCTGGGCAGAGAGTGAATTTGGAAGAGGTACAACGATTTACTTCACGATCCCGTTCGATACGATTGTGGAGGTGAATGATTGATGAAACGGTTTACGATTGCAAAGCCGGAACTGTGGAAGTCGTTCATTTTGCTCACGTTAATCGTCACGTCGATTGTTCAAACCATCATCTTGTGGGACTACCATCCCACGTATCAGGCCGTCCAATCTGAAACGCAACTCACGACGGTGGACGAGTCATTGCAGCGTCGAGCGGACCAGGTCATCATTCCCGTTCAAGCGGTCGTGCATGACAACAATGCTGTGTTCGCTTCAAAGAATACACCGAAGCAACTAATGCGTGTCATTCGGGATTCGTTTGAAGCGAGTGAGTTCAAGCCGCTCGCTGTGAAAAACGTCCCGAGTTTCTATACGGATATCAACGAGGGACTGGAGTTGATCTTACCGGAGGCCTACTATGCGGACACGCTCAGCTATATGCTTCCGGGAACGTATAGTCTGTCCGGGAAGATTCCACAGCGAATCCTCATCTATATAGATGACAGTGCGTTCAACATTCGTGCCATTATGAGCGACCAGTCCATTTGGGAAGGGAAGTTGACGAAAGTCGGAAACGGCGATGTGAACAGTCTTTTCTTAAAAAACTCGAGTCGAACGATGAAGCGCGTGACGTATACGGATGAACGCGTGAATTATATCCCGGTCGTCGGACCTGAGATGAATGAGTTGTTCGCGTATGACGTGTCGTCGATTCAAATCGACACTCGTCTCGACTGGATGCGAGATACGTTCTTCCCAGGTGACCCGAACGTTCAAGAAGTCGACCCGGCAAGTTCGGTCGGGGCGTTGACGAATGGTGTCAGTGTGGCGGAATATGATGCGAAACTGAACGCCAGTCGCTATCGAAACCTGTCTCGGAATAGCACCGAGCGTGAAACAGCAATCGGATTGGATTCCATTGTGGAATTCGTGAACTTCCACGGGGGATGGGTCGATGAAGCGTCTGAGAATCAAGGGCTGTCCCTTCGATTCGATGCCATCACACCGGCCAACAAAGGATTTGAAACGACCGTGTTCCGTTTTCACGTGAAAGGGTATCCGGTCTTCAGTCAGCGTGAGGCGTTTATCAACAACGATGCCATCGACTTATCCACATTGCGTGTGGAAAACGACGGAGCACAGGTCCGATCGATCACCCGTAACCACTTGGAAATCGATCGCCTGATCACAGTCGGCACGACACAGTTGGCTGATGCGGAAGAAGTACTCGGTACACTCATCAACTCTGGACGATTTGAGAACGTGACCGAGATTCGAATCGGTTATGAGATTGAATATAATGAGGACACGAGCCGCTATGTGACGTTTTCACCGAACTGGTTCGTGCGTGAGGCGGGCCGTTGGGTCCCATACAATCAAGGAGACGATTGGACAGAAAGGATGATGTATCGTGGATTGGAGTAAAGCGAAAACGATTTTAATCTTCGCCTTCCTCGCCTTGAACATCTATCTGTTGTTTCAATTGCTGACGGAAACATGGGCGACCGAAGTCGTGACGAATGACAACACCTCGATCACGCAGATTTTAGACCAGCGGAACGTCGATCCGGCAAAATTGCCACGGATGGGTCGAGATATCGGCTATTTGACGGGTTCGTCTGAAGAGATGTCAGCTGCGATGATCACGAAAAATCGGGAGGCGCAGCTCGCGACGACGCTCGACAACATGCAACTCGAAGTCGAGTTGAAACAACCCGTGCCGCTCGATGCGAAGGATTTGCGGACGACCGCTTCGACGTTTGTAGCGGAATATGTTCCGTTTGGAAACGAGTACGCCTACTGGCGCTACGATGAAAAAACAAGACAGGTTGCTTTCGTACAAACATTCGAGGACAACAAGATTTTTTCAGCACCTGAAGTCGAGGGTGGCACGGAAATGTACATCGGTCCGTCCCTCATCCTCATTCAGTTGAACGAGTCGTTCGAAGTGACGGATTATAAACAGCGTCATTTAAAAGACCTCTCGTCGAAAACGCAAGATGACCTCGTGTTGACGGCCAGTGAAGCCATCTCACAACTCGCGTCTCGGAAGTACTTCCAACCGAACCAGGAGATGCGGGCCATCAATACCGGGTTTTACAGTTTACCGCTCGACAGCTCTGGCAGTTTGATCATCATGCCACCGCTTTGGTCGATCGGGATTGATGATCAGGTCTACTTCGTCAATGCAATCGATGGAACAGTCGAGCACGTGGAGTTTGAAACGAAAGAATGAAAGGAGTGATTGCGTGACTTTACAGTATAGTGTGTTAGCGAGCGGGTCGACC
The DNA here is from genome assembly GCF_018617125.1 of Exiguobacterium sp. s181. Classification (GTDB taxonomy): domain Bacteria; phylum Bacillota; class Bacilli; order Exiguobacteriales; family Exiguobacteriaceae; genus Exiguobacterium; species Exiguobacterium profundum. The sequence goes on along the minus strand of NZ_JACSJM010000003.1, from coordinate 272,558 downwards.
GGAAACGCCCTCTATATCGAGACGGAACGGACGAAGCTGCTCGTCGATGCCGGATTGACCGGAAAAGCGATGCAACAGCGCATCGAAGCCATCGGTCGGTCATTTGACGGAATCGACGCACTGCTCGTCACCCATGAGCACTCCGACCATATTAAAGGTGTCGGGATATTAGCACGTAAGTATAATTTACCGATTTATGCGAATGCGAAGACATGGGCGGCGATGGAATCACTGATTGGAAAGATTGATCCTGCCTTGAAGTTTCAAATCGAAGTCGGAGATGTGAAACAGTTCGGGGATATTGAAATCGAGACGTTCAACGTGAGCCATGATGCGGCAGACCCGATGTTTTATCAGTTTGCCCATGACGGGAAACGATTAGCCCATATCACCGACACGGGCTATGTCTCGGACCGGATGAAAGGAATCATCCGTGGAGCGGACGACTTCATCTTTGAGTCGAACCATGACGTCTCGATGTTGCAGATGGGGCGTTATCCATGGAGTGTCAAACGACGAATCCTCGGCGACTATGGCCACGTCTCGAACGAGGATGCAGCCATCGCGATGAGTGAGGTCATCGGTGACCGCACGAAACGGATCTATTTGGCCCACTTAAGTAAAGACAACAACATGAAGGAGCTCGCACAGATGAGCGTCTCGCAAACACTCGGCATGCGAGACGTCGACTTAGGTCGAATCAAATTGTGCGACACGGACCCGACAATCCCCACTTCACTCGTTTCTTTATAAGGAAACTTGGGAAAAGACAGGTATCACACTGTCTTGAAGGGGGGACGCGTCGTGAACGAAGAGAGACACCATGAGTATGAACCTCAAGACGTCGAACCTGAAGTACACGAAGCAACAGAAGAGAAATCGACGTATCCGTCTCGGAGCGAATGGCGACCGAAGCAAGAGGAGCACGTACGCCATAAGCCGAGACCAAATATAAAACCGTTGTTACTCGGAGGGGTTGGCGGATTCTTAGGAGCGGCTTTGTTTTTTGTCATCGTGATGCTCTGGGATTCGCCGACCTCTCGTTTTGTGACGAATGAACTGACGCGGACCGAACAGGCCGTCACCGTCACCGAATCGGACGTCACGACCGCTGTCCTTGGGGCGAAGCCGTCCGTCGTCAGCATCACCAATATCCAGCGTGCGTTCACCTCTGACTCGCAATGGGAGGCGGGTGCCGGATCCGGTGTCATCTATAAAGTAGAAGGAAACACGGCCTATATCGTCACGAACTTCCATGTCATCGAAGAAGCGGACGAGGTCAACATCGCCTTTTCCGATGGTCAAATCGCATCGGCAACCATTTTAGGCGAAGACCCGCTCAACGACTTGGCTGTCGCTGAGGTCGAGTTACCAAAAAACATCGATGTGGAGCCGATTGTCCTCGGGGACTCCACCGTTCTCCAAGCTGGCGAGACCGTCATGGCCATCGGAAATCCGCTCGGTGTCTTCTCAAACTCGGTCACCCGTGGTATCGTCAGTGGTGTCGAGCGGACGGTGCCGGTCGATACGAACAGCGACGGCTTAATGGATTATAACGCGGAAGTCATTCAGACGGATGCGGCCATCAACCCGGGGAATTCGGGTGGTGCCCTCATCAACATTCGTGGAGAGCTCGTCGGAATCAATTCGATGAAAATCGCCGAGGCGAGCGTAGAAGGGGTTGGATTCTCCATTCCCGTCAACGTGGCGCTACCGGTCATTGACATGTTAGAACGTGATGGGAAAGTGACACGAGCACAGCTCGGGGTCACGATACAAGAAGTCATTGCGGTACCCGGTAACGTTCGGGAAGAGTACGGCATCTCATTCGACCAGGAAGACGGTGTCTTCGTCGAAGAAGTGACACCAGGTAGTCCGGCTGAGGAAGCGGGACTACGTATTGGCGATGTCATCACGAAAATCGGAGACCGGGAGATCAAACGATACGTCGATTTACGCGATGCGCTCTATCGTGATGCAACGGTCGGTGATACAATCTCCATTGAATATTTACGTCGCGGGGAAGCGAGAGAAACCGAGGCGACCTTAACTGAAGCAACATAAAGAAGCGGCGACGCTTCTTTTTTAAGGAGGAAAAACTGTGGAAAAAAAAGTATGCAAGGAACATGTTGAAATCGCTTTAGACATCATTGTGGATGAAACAGGTGAATACCCGTTGCTAGAGGAATTATCCACAAGTGAACACGTGACATGTGAGTTCTGTGAAGCCGACGCAACATATATTGTGTCAAGCAAAAACTAATTATCAACATGTGGATTTGTGGATAACTCTGTGGATAACCCTATGGATAACTCCAAAAAAACTGTGGAAAAAGGAAGAATTGGATGAATATTTCAATTATCACGGTCGGCAAACTGAAAGAAAAATATTTAAAACAAGGAATTGCCGAGTACACAAAGCGGCTTTCCGCCTACGCAAAAGTGCAGGAAATCGAGGTCTCAGACGAAAAAGCACCCGAGCATTTGAGTGAGGCAGATATGTTACTAGTAAAACAAAAGGAAGGCGAACGTATTTTGGCGAAGATATCCCCAGATACGCACGTCATCGCCTTGGCGATTCAAGGAAAGCAGCGGACGAGCGAAGAGTTCGCCCGTGAACTCGATCAACTCGCGACGTACGGAAAGAGTAAAATCGCCTTCATCATCGGAGGGTCGCTCGGTCTGTCGGACGATGTGATGAAACGAGCGGATGATACGATTTCGTTCTCGAAAATGACGTTCCCCCACCAACTCATGAAGCTCGTATTGTGTGAGCAGATTTATCGGGCGTATCGGATTAATCGGAATGAGCCGTACCATAAATAAATGAGGTTAAAAAATCTTTAACAATATCAAATTTTAAGTGAATTTGGTGTCCTACTAAATTAATTAAATATTGTAAACTCGAGAGATCTTAATAAATTATTAGATATATCTTTCATGTTTTCTCAATTCAAACTATATATTTTTATTTATGAAAATCAAAAAGACTACAGATGAAAATAATGTCTGTAGTCTTTTTAATGCGTTATGGGGTTGCAAATTATAGAAATGACTAAATAATATTAAAAGTTTTTTCATCTTCAAATATTCTATTTATAAGCTCCAATTTTTCATCTGATTCAAACATCTCGAATTCATGAATTGAAGCAATGATTATTTGATTTTCACTAAAATCACTTTTTAATATCTGAAGAGTTTCTTCAATATTTACTTTATCAAGTTCCCTACCGCTTGGCGAATCTAATACTATTGGAACTTTGTAACCTAAATAATTTTGTAACTCAGTAATATAAGCCATTTTGAAGGAGAAAACAATTTTGTGTAGTACAGCTCCACTTAATGACTTTAAATCTGAAGTAAAAATATAATCTTTCTTTTGATTTATATACTGACCAACGTTCAGAAGGTCGGCGTATTTTAAAATATTTGAATGCAAGTTATTTAATACAGTGTTGTTAGCAGAAATTTTTTCTTTGATTTCAGCATTTAATAATTTCTTTTGTTTTTTTAAGGAAGATATAGTTTTTTCCAAATGTTCGAAAGGTATATTAACTTTAGAAATCAAATAATCAACTTTTTCAATTTCACTTTGAAGTGAAAATAAGTTGCTTGATTTTTTAATTTCTAATTCTAACTCTTTTATTTCTTTATTAACTTTAGAAAAATCATTTTTCAGCATTAATAGTCGAGTTTCAATATATCTTTGGTTTTCAGAAAAATTAATGATGTTATCTTTTTTCACTGAGATTTCTAGCCCAGTTTCATTATCTTTAACTATCAGGTTCATTTTTTCAACATATTCGATGAATTTGCTATTTTCGTTCAAACTTTCTTCTAAATCATTAATTTTACTTTTTAATTCTGATTTTTTAATTGCTAAAAAATTTAACTTGTTTTCTAAATTCACGGTGTAATCTGAAGAAAATATAGAGTTTGAGCTTTCTTCAGACAAATGACTTTTGTATTCAATAATATTAAGTATTTGAGTATACTTTTTTAATTCTAAGTTAATACTTTCTAACTCTATTTTTTGTTTTGTTAAGTCTCTATCAGAAAGCCCTTCTATAAAATCTTCTATTTTGAATTTCAAATTACCAATAACTGTACCTCTATTTAGTAAGGTCCATCCTTTTTCTTGATCCATATATATTGCACCAAGTAGGTTGTTGAGCACATTAGAGTTGTTTACTCCCCAAATTTGAGAGAATACTAAATTTTCATCATTCGGCAAAAAAAAGTTTGAAGAGGAACCATCTTTAAAACGTATAAATAAATGATTATTTTCACGCTGAATTTCCTTGATGCCATCTGCATTATCTAAAAACAAAGTTGTCTTAACTTTAGAAAAATTAATTCCTTTTGTTTGAGGGATGCTATATCCCATAGAATAGAAAATCATTCTAAGTAGAGTCGATTTTCCTGAACTGTTATTTAAACTATGAATAAGTGTTTTTTTGCCAAAGTCAACCGTTCTTTTTGAACCTTTGTAGTCTAGAATTAAAGAAACTAGTTTCATAAGCCCACCTCCTTATTGAGTCGTTTTATCACCTTAATTTTTTTGATTATTCTCCATAGAATTAATTGAGTTACAGGTTCAGACATGTCATCTAATTTCCCATAAAATATCTTTCTTGAGTAATAAAGACAATGTTTATCAATAAATTCTCTGGCGGCATTTCTTTTATTTTGATAACTTTTACTTTCAGTAAAATCTAAAAAGTGGTTACTTACTTCATTAAACAAAGTAAATTCAAGGGTCTTTTTTTCAATAAAGCCTGTATATATACTCTCGATAGCATCTTCTTCTGATACATCTAGATTAAATTCCTCGTAAAATTCATCACTAGTAGTATCGAGTGAGTATACTATTATTGGCCATGCAAAATCTTTTTTGTATATATTTATTTTTTTTGATGAATTTTGCGTAAAAAGAAGTTGATAGTGAGTAAAAATACTATTTATTTGCGGTGACTTTAAGCCTAAACTATCGAGAAGATTCTCAACACGCTGTTTAATAACACGATATCTAGTTTCATCGTCATCACCAAAAAACGGCAGGGTAGTAATTCGCAAACGATTATAATCAAATTTATCTAAAGATAAATTCTCACTAATAGAAACTTCATGAACATATTTTTCTATCTTCGCTTTAATCTTAGGTGGTAGTTCATTAAATGAATAGTCTGTAGCACCTACTCCAAAAAGCCCACCAAATTCTTTAAATACGAAAGGATTAGAAATGTTTGATCCATAATAAAGAACAGAGTAATCGGTTTTCGAAGTTGCATCAATTAATGTCTTGAGTGCATTCTTAAGATGAGAATTTGTATTAGACGAATTGTACGGCTCTAGTTGTGATTTTGCTTGAATAAAAGTCCTACGGCCGTCTTCATAAAAAAGTTCAATATCTTCTGTTGGACCTTCGACTTTAACTCTGCTCAATGACTTTAAATCTTTAGAAGCAAAATATAAGGCTAAATTACTTTGAAAGTCCCATCCAAAAGCACTGGCTTGTGCATTTCTATCTGTCATTATTATCGGACCCTTCACTTTAAAATAAGTATTATAAAAAAAGAAAAAAGGATTATAAAGTTAATTATATCCTTTTATTAAAACAAAAAAATTGAATATTTCAAAATTGTTAAATGAATTAGTGAAAGCCCTAATAATCATATGCTCTGTATAAAAAAGCAATAAAGCAGAATTCCAACTTTTTTACCTTAACCCTAACAAAAATAATTAAATTAAAGAATAGACTTAAAAACCTCATTTTGATTCGATAAGGAGAACCGTACCATAAATAACATGAAATTCAGACGGTTTTATTATCAACCGTCTATTTTTTATATTATAAAGAAATGAATGGCATGTTCTCTTCCTAACTCATGTAGTTTTATCATTCATGTTTTATAATGAACGTATCAGAATGAGAGGGTGAGATGAATATGGCTGTTCCAGGCTACCAAGAATTTATGTATCCGTTTTTACAACATTTAGAAGATGGTAAAGAACATACGTTGCAAGAACTTTATATATCACTCGCCAATCATTTTCACTTATCCGACGAGGAAATCGCAGAAAAACTTCCAAGTGGCAAGCAAACATTACTCGTGAATCGAATCGGATGGACTAGAACGTATTTAAATAAGGCAGGATTAATTAAAGTGGTAAGAAGAGCGGTCTTCACAATTACGGATGAAGGATTGAGAGTGCTTGAAGATCCTCATGTAACAAAGATTGATCGAAAATTTTTAATGAAATATAAGAGTTTTATTGAATTCATGAGTCGCACTTCGGATGAATCAACGAAACACATCGCCCCTCCAAATGATACTCAGACGCCATTAGAGCTAATCGACTATAACTTTAATGTACTTAAAACTGAATTGCAGGAAGTGATTTTAGAAAAAATCTTAGATTGTTCTCCAGCTTTTTTTGAACGACTGATTGTAGATTTAATTGTTGCCATGGGGTATGGAGGATCAGTTAATGATGCTGGAAAGGCGATTGGGAAATCCGGAGATGAGGGAATTGATGGCATCATAAAAGAAGATGTATTGGGATTAGAAATGATTTACTTACAGGCAAAGCGATGGAAGACAGATTCAACAGTTTCGCGACCGGATATACAAGGATTCGTAGGTAGTTTAGTAGGGAAAAAAGCATCAAAAGGTATTTTTATGACTACAGCTAAATTCTCAAAAGAAGCAAGAATGTATGCGGAATCGATAGATAAACGAGTGATTTTAATTGATGGAAAAGAATTGACCAACTTAATGTTTATATACAATGTTGGTGTGTCTATTGAAGAAATGTACACAATTAAGAAAATTGATTTAGATTTCTTTGATGAGTGATCATCTAACATATTCTTAAACCTCGAAACGTATGTACAGTAGACGATATATAGATGAGTGCTTGAATCAAACCTCAAGCACTCATTGTTTTTATACTGTGATGAAGGGAGTAAAGAAAATGGTGTCATCGTATTCGAAAATCTACAATCTATTACGTCAATCCGACTCTAATCCCTATGAAGATTACTTGACCGAAATCATCGCTCCGATCTTCGGACAACCGGATCTATTGACGGATTTTTTTAAACGTTTTGCAGATTTGAATCTTTCTGAAATTAGTCGTGTGAAGGCATATACACAAAAAACGTACAGTAAACTACATACACATGATACCGACAGTCGACCTGATCTCGTCATCACGTTTAGCGAAGGGGACACTAAACATCTCGTCTTCATTGAGAACAAGTTAGGTAGCGGTGAAGGACATCATCAATTGAAACGTTATCGAGAACATCTTGAGCAAAGTGAAGAGGAAGGATTTACGACATACCTGTTTTATATCACCCAATACTTTGACCCAAAACATGTCGCTTCAACCTCAACTAAGTTCTTTCAATTGCAGTGGTTTCAACTCTACATATGGCTTCAAGAATATAACAAACAAGATTTGTATTACAAACAAGTACTCAAGTATATGGAGGACATTGAATTGAATAAATCAAGAACATTTCTACCTCAAGATGTATATGCGATTCAAAACTTAGGGAGAACCATTTCGATGTTGGACCAGTGTTTGAATGAACGAACGACGCATACATTTACGAATTTGTTTGGAAAGCCGAAACCATGGGGGAATCGTGCGATTGAACTCCGTGAGTACAATCGATATGTCATTCAAAATGATCAAAGTGATTGGAAATACATCGGCTGTGGATTCAGTTTTGAACAAGCTGATTACCCAGAAGTATCAGTTTACATAGAGGTTCACCCAAATAGTAAACATAAATCGATTCTGATGGACGCTTTCAAACAATTCGCAGCGACAAATGAAGAATGGATCTATGAAGCTCCGGAAGATCGAAATGACGAATTTATGTTATACGTTTGTCAATCATTGACGCATTTCTTAAGTGCTCCAGACCACATCGATGCGATTGAGACATTTTTCATTCAAAGGTTAGAAGAATTGAATGAACTGAAGCAAAGTTTGTCGCAACTGAATTGGATTGTAGTCGAGTAAAACTTGATGATGCTGAGTGAGTAGATGGGTCTCAAACCATCTACTCTTTTATTTGAAAAAAACTAATTTAATTGAATAAAAATTAAATTTATGGAATTAAAGTAGGTATAATATGTATATGAAGGATTCGTTACATAATTTTAGAAGGTACTTGAATACATTAAAAGGAGATCGAATATGAAAAGAATGATTGGAAGAGTTTCATTTGTTTTACTCACGCTCATCTTGATTGGTGTCATTGCGATTGTAGTGATTAAGCCGAGTGTATTTTCAACTAATCAACAGGCTGATGTATCGCTCGTCAAAGATCGACTCGTCGAATTAACGGAGTTGGCAACGTTAAAGTATGAATACAGCAATGTTATTGTCAGTCGAAACAGCACGAAAGTTCCTTTGGTTGAAATCAAAATAGCCGAAGCAATCAAGCTGATTGAATACTCAGGATACCTCAAAGCAGGTACGGATCTCTCTAACATGGAGGTCTCATACAATGACACGACTGAGCAATTGAACGTCACTGTACCGCACTCAACCATTTTAGACAATGTAGCGAACACAGATGATGCGAAAGTGACAGATGTAAAAGGGACACTTTTTTCTGACTATCCCTCGCAATTGATTTTTGATGAAATCAATAAAGAGAAGGCAAAAATGGAAAAGACTAAGATTGAGCAAGGGTTGTTGATAGAGGCAGACGAGCGCATTGAAGCGTTCTTGACAGAGTTTTTAAAGAATAGCGGTTATGAATCGGTGGCAATCGAGTTCAAATAATCGTTGTGTCATTATGACCTGATAGGTTGAGGAAATCGTGCCAGAAGTCTACGAGGCAAAACCACTCGACTTACAACTCGAATATGTTTTATCATCTCCTAAGACTGCATCATAACGATGTGGTCTTTTTCATGCAAAAAATCGCTCAACTTCAAGCTTTATCTCCTATGAAGAATTGAGGATTTCGAAAAATTGTGATAGAATCACAAGGCAAATGATTATCATTATCAGTTGGTAAGAACAGATGGAATCGAATAAGTTTCAGGGAATGTGAAAGGATGAATACAATGAGCACGCTTGAAGCATATAACATGGCATTTCGAAATGGATTGGAACTAGAGGACGATGTGGTCCTTGAAGAGATGAAGCTTGGGGAATCAACGGAGTGGGATTCGATTGGACATATGACCCTCATCGCCGAAATCGAGGATGCGTTTGACGTCTATATCGACTCGGATGAAATGACAGAGTTCCATTCGTATCAGTCTGGCATCGCGTTACTGCAGCGCCTCGGTGTGGACATCCAGTCATGACGCTTTTTCAAACACTCGAGCAGTACATGGATCGTGAGGCGGTCTATGCGGACCGCTCTTATTCATATAGAGAGATGTTGGAAGTCGGGAACTCGATTTGTCAGGAGGTCGGCGAACGGTCGCTCGTCTTCTGCTTATGTGCTAACCGAGTCGAGTCGCTCTTCGCATATATCGGCTTTCTCCGTGGACGGGTCGTCCCGGTATTGCTCGATGCAGATATTCCAGTAGAACAATTACAGAAGTTGATGGAACGGTATCAACCGACGCACGTCTGGGCTCCTGAGACGAGGGAGGATTTGGCGAACTCGTTGGATGCCTTCTATGGCTATGGTGGCTACGCCTTATTTGAAACCGAAACATCGGTTCGCCACCAACTTCATGAGGAGCTGGCCCTTTTGTTGACGACATCAGGTAGTACTGGAAGTCCGAAACTTGTTCGCCTCACATACAAAAATCTGATGGCGAACGCTTCATCGATCATCGACTATCTCGACATCGATCAGACGGATAAACCAATCACGACCCTTCCGATGAACTATTCGTATGGACTCTCCATCATCAACAGTCATCTGTTGAAAGGGGCGACCCTCATCCTGACAGACCGCTCGATCGTTCAAAAGGAGTTTTGGGAGCTGTGTCGTGCCGAGCAGGCGACGACGTTTGGTGGGGTCCCGTTTCATTACGAGATGTTGAAACGATTGAAGTTTGAGACGTACGACCTCCCAAGTCTGAAGAAGTTGACGCAAGCGGGTGGCAAGTTGGACCCGGCACTTGCGCAGCACTTCGCAACGGTATGTGAAGAGAAAGGGATTCAATTTTTCATCATGTACGGTCAGACGGAGGCGACGGCCCGGATGTCGTATTTACCGGATCAGATGCATGCGAAAAAAGAAGGAAGCATCGGAATTGCCATTCCTGGTGGAACGCTCACGTTGTGTGACGAAGCCGGAAATGACATCAAAGAGGCGAACGTGACAGGCGAGTTGGTATATCAAGGCGACAACGTGTCGTTTGGGTATGCGACCTCGTTAGCGGACCTTTCAAAAGGTGACGACAATCACGGTGTTTTACGAACAGGTGACATGGCGTATCGCGACGAGGATGGATATTTCTTCATCGTCGGCCGAATCAAACGCATGATCAAACTGTATGGCAGTCGAATCAGCTTAGACGAAGTCGAGGCGCTCCTTCGAGAGCGTGGACATGATTGCGTCTGTGCCGGGGAAGACGACCAGCTATACGTGTATACGTTACAAGATGACGTCGCACGCATTCAAAAAATCATCAAAGAACAAATCAAGGTGAAAGGTGTTCGGGTGATGCAGATTGACGAGATTCCGCGGAATGCGTTCGGGAAGATTCGTTATGCTGCATTGCCGAAGCGAGAACTTGTGACCACCTGATTGTCAGGAATCGGTACATCGTCAAGTTTCATAACATCAGGTGGTAAATATGACTTTTATTTCGATTGAATTTCTCTTATTTTTAACACTCATCGTTGGAACGTACTATATGGTTCCACATCGATATCGTTGGGTGCTCCTTTTGTTGGCGAGCTATGTCTTTTACGCCACGTTGAGCGTTCAATTCATCCCGCTCCTGCTGATCAGTACCGCTTTCACCTATGTGATTGGAATTCTGATTGAGAAACAGGAGAAGAAGGAGCAGAAAAAACGGCTCATGTGGGTCGGTGTCTCGGTGCTCGTCTTCTTCCTCGGCTGGTTCAAATATTTTAATTTCGTCAATGATTCGCTCCGTTCGTTCGCCGCATGGAGCGGATTTGATTATAACGTCCCGTATAAAGAAATCGTCTTACCATTGGCGATTTCGTTCTATACATTCCAGGCCATCAGTTACGTCGTGGACGTCTCACGAGGGAAGCAGAAGGCAGAGCGTCATTACGGTTATTTCTCGATCTATTTCGCTTTTTTCCCGCAACTCGTGGCGGGTCCGATCGAGCGGGCGAAAAAACTGTTGCCACAGTTGAAGACGGAGCAACATCTCGACTATGACAACATCAGCTATGGCATCCAGCGCATCATTTGGGGATTCTTCAAGAAGACACTGATTGCCGATCGGTTGGCCCCGATTGTTGCGAGTGTGTTCAATAGCCCGGACCCGACCGGTTCGGAGATTGTGCTCGCGACGATGTTGTTCTCGATTCAATTGTTCGCGGACTTCTCGGCATGCAGTGACATCGCAATCGGCTGTGCACGCTTACTCGGGATTCGCTTATCGGAAAACTTCAAGCAGCCGCACTTCGCCGTATCGATCGCCGACTTCTGGAACCGCTGGCATATCACGCTTTCGATGTGGCTACGGGATTATATCTTCATGCCGCTCGCGAAAGGAAAGAAGAAGCGCGAACAGATTTATGGTGCCATCCTTGCGACGTTTTTAGTTAGTGGGATTTGGCACGGAGCCGCATGGAACTTCGTCTTATGGGGACTCATTCATGGAATCTATCGCGTGTTCGGAGACCATACGAAACAACAACGTGGAAAAATGGCGTCATGGGTCGGATTTGACCGCGCGCCGACACTGCATCGGTGGTGGAAAATCGCCATCACCTTCCAGCTCGTCTGTTTCTCACGCGTTTTCTTCCAATCGCATTCGATGGCAGAAGCGTTCTCGCATGCCAAACTATATGTGACACCGTCTTCGTGGGCACCGTCAGGCATGATGCAGGCGATTCAAATCTTCTCATTACTCGATTTGATCATCTTCCTCGTCGTTTTTGTCGTCGTTCACTTGTTCCAACATATTGAACGGTCGAATGGATCGGCTTGGGACTGGATGGCGCGTCAGTCTGCCGTGACGAGCGTGGCTATCAACTTGTTCTTGATTGTCTCGGCGTTCTTGTTTGGCGTCTCGAGCCAAGGATTTGTATACGGTGGATTCTAAGATGGGTGGAAAGGAATTAGCATGAAGCGTTTAGGAATCAAAATAGGTGTCGTATTACTCGTCATCATCGCAATCTTTATTCCCGTCAACGAGTTCGTGAAAAAGTCGTGGGAGTATAATAATAACCGGCCCGTCCTTGCCTTTAAGGAAGACCCCCACCCGGTCGACATCATCAATCTCGGGACGTCCCATGCGATGTACGGGTATTCATTCAAGTCGCTTGGGTTGTCGCATCTGGATTTGGCGTTACCAAGTCAACCGATTGAATATGACTTGAAGATGATAAAAGAATACGATGAACATCTGAAGCCAGGTGGGGTCGTGATTGTCTCGTTATCACAAATCACCTTCAGCAATTCGAACGTCGGTCGGAAAGAAAACTACTATCGCGTCTTGGAACGGGAAGACTTGGAGTCGGTCAGTTGGTTCAACTACTATACACACGAACGCTTCCCTGCATTGAACAGTGGGAGCGCCTACGCCGCCATTTCCCGGGAAATCCGAGATTTCCGCTTCGATGCGCATAAGCCATGGGAGAATGGGGGGCTGAACTATTCCGAGCGTAAGTATGAGGAAGTCGCCGCCCAATATGAGAATGCCGTGAACCATCACGAGATTGAAGAGAATATGGCATATTTACAAGACATCATCGATTATTGCAAGAAGCAAGGCTATCGCGTCGTCTTAGCGATAGAGCCGGTCCATTCATCGTATTATGCGTATTTTGACGAAGCGATCATGGAACGTCTCGTGTTTCAGCACCTAGAGAAGCTGGATTTAGATGTTCCTTTCCTCAATTACATGGGGGATGAACGGTTCATTCACAAACAATCCTTCTTCCATAACCCGGACCATTTGAATGGGGACGGGCGAACGTTATTGTCTACGCTTGTTTATGAAGATTTGAAGCGATTGGGGTATTTATAAATTGATGGGCGGCTGTCCATCAATTTTTTTATGCTATATGATAGCTAAAAGGACGAAGTGAGGAGAAAGCCATGATCCACCAGCAAATGGTACAAATTCAGGACTGTGTGTTATATGCAGAGTATATTCAACACCATTCAAAGCAAGTGACAATCATTATGGATGCAGGATATGGCGATGATTCTACGACTTGGAGACAGGTGGCGGATGAAGTGTCGAGCTATGCCAATGTCCTTCTTTATGACAGGGCAGGTCTAGGCAAAAGCGGGACTAGTATGAATCAAAGAACAAGTAAGGAGATGGTTCGAGAGTTGCACCAACTGATCAAACAGTTGGATATAGCATCTCCGTTCATTTTAGTCGGTCATTCGTTCGGAGGCATCAACATGCAATTGTTCGCATCTGAATATCCAAATGAGGTGACGGGTCTTGTGCTAGTAGACACGACACCAAGTGATTATCGTGAACGATTTCTTCCGACCATGTCACAAGAGTTTCAAAACGCATATCATAAACAGTTTCTACGAGAAGGAAACTATGCTGATTTTATAGAAAGTTTGCACCAAGTGAAACGAGCAAATTTTAATCTTTCAATCCCGACAATTATCATATCAGCAGGAAAGAAAGACTTTTATTCCACAGAAAATCAGAGGCTATGGAATGTCTTACAAAAAGAAATGACGGGAATATCTTCAAATGCCTCATTTGTAATTGCGGAGCAGAGCGCACATTATATCCAAAGAGATGAGCCACACTTGATTGTAGAAGCAATTCAAGAGTTACTAAAGGAGTGATACATAAACGGATAAGATGAGGAGTGATTCCAATCGAAACAATCTATTTAGCCGGAGGATGTCTATGGGGCGTCCAGGCATTCGTGAAGACGTTACCCGGCGTCCTCTCGACCGAAGCAGGTCGGGCAAATGGGACGACGGACACGTTGGATGGGGAATATGACGGATATGCGGAATGTGTCAAAACGACTTTCGATCCGGACGTGGTGACGGTCAATGATTTGATGGGCTATTTATTTGAAATCATCGACCCATACAGCATCAATCAACAAGGAATCGATGTCGGCGAGAAGTATCGGACGGGTGTCTACAGTGAGGAGTCACGACACTTGATGGAGGCGCAAGCGTTTATTGATCGACGATCGGATGCGGATCGAATTGCTGTTGAAGTGAAGCCGCTCACGAACTATGCGCGAAGTGCGGACGAGCATCAGGACCGCCTGACACGTTGCCCGGAAGATTATTGTCATATACCGAAAGACTTGTTAACGAAATATCGGAAAGACGAAGCATCGCCAACCCCTTAATCCGGAGTTGGCGATGTTTTTAAGTCCGTTCGAGAACATTCACGAGCATCTGATGGATGACAGTATGATCGTTCGGGTCATGAAGCTGATAGGGACTGCCGGGGAGCGTATATACATCTTTCGCTCCGACGTACGTGATGTGGAGTGTCAAGGAACCATCTTCCTGACACGCCGTCGTCAGTTCCAACTCACCACTGATGACACCGACTTCTTCCGTCATGACACCGTGGGTTGCCTTAAAGATCGAAGTGATTTCGTTCATTCGAAGACTCCTTTTCTCACTCAGTAACTGCAAGCATTGATGGCTGTCGTGAGTGCTGACTTCTCTGCTGATTGAAGGCTCAAGCCCCAACGACTCTTCGTCTCGACCCACATCTTCGCATACGCACAGCGAGCGCCGGTGCGAGGGGGTTGCCATGTCGACGGATCTTGGTCTCCTTTTGAGCGGTTCGATGAAGCGGACACCGCAATCAATTGAGGACCGTTCAAGTCGTTCGCAAAGCTTTGACGTTTTGTCGTCGTCCAGCTGCTTGCGCCAGAGCGCCATGCTTCAGCGAGCGGAACGACGTGGTCGATATCAATGTCAGAGGCTGAGGTGAACGTGATTCCGTCATAGTAACTGTACCATGAGCCAGTCGCAACCGGACATTCGTCGACGACCGAGTCAGCGTCTCGTTTCAAGACGATGTGACGCGTGTTACAACCGCTTCCTTGACTCGACCAGTGCGGGAAGAGGTCACGACTATACCCCGTCATCGACCCTTCATTTTTGACAGTGAGGGCATTCAGTTTCGTGAGCGCGTCCGCTTTCGATGGGATGTTCGGTGGGAAAGCAGAGACTGGTGTAGCGTCAAACGATGCGGAGATCCAGACGAGCAAGGTGACAAGTGCGACAGACATGAGTTTCTTTAACATAAAAAGCCTCCTACTATGTATTTGGAATGAACACTTGTCGAAGCAAGTGGGCAACCTTTCATCAAACAACTAGTGAGACAAACATCACGCGATAAATTCAACTTGATCATACACAGGACGATTTTGAAAAAGTGTGAAAATCTGCAAAATGATTAGAAAGACTATCGCAAATCCTTCTCTAGCATTAATGGACAATCCGGTGTTATTTCTTTGGAACTAGTGAGCGATCAGGACTGGTATAATGGGTGACATGGATGGAGAGAAAAGAAGAGGTGGATGGAATGAACAAGAAAGAGATTGCGGCGATTCGCCGACAGTTTAAAGTAAATGCGACAAAGCTAAAGATTGCTGACTTATATACGATTTACATCCGACAGGAAACGAATGAGATTTATTACGAAGAGTTGCGTCCGTTCCCATTCTTAGAAGAAGAGCAGCAGGAGCTGTTTTTGACGAACTTCAAAAAAGTGCTCGGTGGAAAACTTGATGAAAAACTGTTCGAAGTGAAGTTCCAATATCCTGAGGAAGGTCAAGTCGACCATACGCAAGGCTTGCTGTATGAAGGACTTCGTACGGAAGAGACCGACGTCTGGACGGACTATATGCAACGCATCGCGTTGAAGATGGTGAAAGACACGCCGTTTGAGAAGGATATGGTCGTGACGTTCATCCGGGGGAATTATAATAAGCCGACGAACCGGTACTCGGAAGAGTCTGAGATTCACGCGAACGATGAGGTGTATACGACGAAGTTCATCCTCGGCAGCATCAGCCCGACAGAGCTTCCGAAAAAATCACTCGTCTTTGACTTCGTCGAGCGGGAGTTCAAAGCCAGCTTGATTGTGAATCCGATCATCAAACTCGAGGCGCCGATCGGCGGATTCTTATTCCCGTGCTTCACGGACAACGCGGCCGATGTGAACCATGTGCTTTATTCGGCAAACAAAGCGCATCAACCGGATATGACGTTCATTGAGAACGTGTTGAACGGTTCGGAGATTGTCACGGCAGTGGAAGAGAAGGCGGTCTTCGAAGAAGTGGTCAAAGCGGTCATCGGAGAAGAAGTCAATTCCCGGACTCTCGCGACCGTTTATGATGAGATCAATCAAATCATTGTCGCCGAAGAAGAGAACGAACAGGAAGAAGAGAGAGTAGCGATGCTCGACTCCCGTGCCGTCGAGGTCGTCTTACGGGCGAGTGGTGTGGAAGATGTGACGACGGAGAAAGTCGAGCAGGCGTTCAAGCAAGTCGTCGACGATACGAAATATGAGATGAAAGCGACGAGTGTCGTTCCGAAGTATACGTCAAAGTCGATTAAAATCAATACGAAAGTGGCCAATATTTCCGTCAGTCCACAAGACTTGAAATACGTGAAGCAAGTGAACTATAAGGGGAAACCGTGCTTGTTGATTGAAGTGGAAGAGGAGACGGAGATTGAAGGGTTCAAACTCATCTCGGAAGAGTCGTTAGACTAATCGAGCATGTTGCAGTGTTCATAAGTGAACGTTCAAGCTAAGAGTCCAAGATGTAAACCTTGGGCTCTTTTTTGACAATCAAGTGAGGAAGGTTGAATTTAAACTTTGATACAGGTATGATTCAGGTGAAAACGTTTTCTAAAAACTATATTTTTTTAGTGTTTATCGAAAGCGCTTTCGGAATTTATGGAACAACAAAAAACCTCAAAGACGAATATCATCTTTGAGGCTAGAGTTGTATTATTTACGCGCTTTGCTTACTTTTAATTTCTTCCCTTTGACCGGCGTCGTCTCCATCGCTTGAAGGACGATTGAACCTTTTCCGTTCAGAATATCGACGTACGTCATCTGATCATTGATTGTGATGATTCCGATGTCGTCAGCGGATACGCCAGGGATTTTGGCGATCGTTCCGACGAAGTCGACGGCGCGAAGTTTTTTCTTCTTCCCGCCACTGAAGTGAAGCTTCATGATGTCCTGGTTAATACGAGCTGTCTTGTTGTTTCGAACGACGCGTCGTCCGCTCAACTTCTGCTCAAAGGCATCTTGGTTAGCTGCAACTTCCGCTTCTGTCGGCGCATCGATCATCGGAATCTCGAATTGAACGTATGATTCGATAGCTCCGATGAGACGTTCTTCCTGACGGGTCATGAGCGTGATTGCCGTTCCTTGTTTGCCGGCGCGTCCGGTACGACCTGTCCGGTGCACGTAACTTTCCTTTTCGACAGGAACGTCATAGTTGATGACGAGTTCGACGTTGTCGACATCGATTCCACGTGCTGCGACGTCTGTCGCCACGAGGTAGCGGAAGTTACCCATCTTGAATCCGTTCATGACGGCGAAACGGTCCTCTTGTTCGAGTCCGCCGTGAAGGCGTTCAGCCGAGTAACCGGCTTTGTCGAGTTCGGCGTACACCGTATCGACGTTCTCTTTCGTACGACAGAAAATCATACAGCTATCCGGGTTCTCGACGACCGTGATGTCTTGAAGCACAGCCAGTTTCTCGTTCCGGTGAATCGGGAGGAGACGGTGCTCGATTGTCGAAGCGGTCATGCCGGTCGATTCGATCGCGACACGTGCCGGAGCATTCATATGCTTCTGGCAGAGACGTTCGATATCTTGTGGGAATGTCGCTGAGAAGACCATTGTGACGCGGTCTTTCGGCAACTGTTGCAGAATCTTCTCAACGTCGGCGAGGAAACCTCGATTGAGCATCTCGTCCGCTTCATCGATGATCAAGTATTCGACGCGGTCGAGTGAGAGGGTCTCACGCTCGATATGGTCCATGACGCGACCTGGCGTACCGACGACAATATGTGTCTTTTGTTTCAACTCTTCACGTTGTTTCGAAAACGGTTCTTTCCCGTAGACGGCAGTCGCTTTGATTCGTTTGAAACGTCCGATGTTCGTCATGTCTTCCCGTACTTGGACAGCGAGTTCGCGTGTCGGTGTCAAAACGAGCACTTGGGGTTTGTTTTCGACCCAGTCGATGAGCTCGATGACCGGAATTCCGAAAGCAGCTGTCTTTCCGCTTCCGGTCTGTGCTTTGACGATCAAGTCTTCGCGCTCGAGCGCGCGCGGGATGACCTGCTGTTGTACTTCAGTCGGTGATTCGTATTTCATAATGCCTAGCGCGCGCGTGATCTCGTCGCTCAGGCGATAATCAGTAAATTGTTGTTTGTTCATGGGTAACCTCATTCTTTCGTGAAAACTTCTGCTTCAGAAAATTTCAATGTCTATTTGCAATACCCCTCATTATACATGAAAGCGAGTCAGAAGTCGTTCGAAGGTCAATATTCATTTTTACAAGGTGAATGAATAGAGTAGTGTTTCATCTTTTAAGAATTGTGGGTGATCTTGCATAGACTGAAGAAACAGTATCTGAATTTTTTCGCGTGATGCTCGGATGCTCGTGATATCGATTGTATGAGGGAACGTATCTAGATAACTCTGAACAAATAAAGATTGCAACGTATGGTATGCCTTAAATTGATGAGCTTTCTTTTCTTCTTTCAATGTCTGCACGAGGAGTGTCAGGGACCTTAACTCTTCAAGCATATTGAGCGCATAAATGAAGTTGTTTCGTTTTAGTTCTTTTTCTAGTGCGTGACTCAGATAGAAAAATTCAAATGAGGGATCTATATGGAATCGGTAAGGCGTTTCTTGATTTTGAAAAAGCTCATCCTCTTTTGTCATTTTTGCTAAAACTCTATCATCTTTGTCTAATATGACTCGCCATAAAGGAGAGCGAACCGTTAACTTTTCCAAAGGGACAATCGAAACATTGAACTCAAGCCCGTTTTTAAGAATAACGATGAGCAGAAAAATATCAGACGAGAATTTTTTCTCTTTTACTATGATGTGATCAAGTGTTGAAAAATATGTAGCCAGTTCTTCTTTTACATCAGTTGAGCTAACGTGTAGGGAACTAGCAACCATCAAATCGATATCCGAGTAAATATCTTGGTATCCATTCACACCAGAACCTAGCTGAACCACGCCCTCTACATTAACGTTGTTTTGTAACTCTTGAATAAATTGAGTCAAATGTCTATCCCGAGTTTCTGCGCTATACATATAGATTCTCCTTTTTTAAAGATTAGTACCGTATTCTACCAGGTGAAGCAAATTCCTTTTTTGATTGATTGTTTTTACGAAGGAGTGAAGTGAAATGAGTCTCTACGCACAATGGATGGAATCACTAAAGTCTACAAATCATGTTGTCGTTTCGAACCACCTCGAAACCATCATCAAGCCCATACCGGATTCAGACCGTACCGGCGACCTTGACCCACGTGTCTTTGCGACGTTGACCGCAAATCATTCTTCACACGATGAACCGGATACAGCATTTGACCTCGAGGTGGCACGTGCCAGCATGGGGTGGCCGAACCGGGATCAGACGACGACTGATATCAAAACCGAGTATCTCATGATTCCTAGTGAGGATGGTGACATCCCGGTTCGTCTGTATCGTCCGCATCATACTGAAGCCATCCCAGCCATCCTCTTCTTCCATGGTGGCGGTTTCTTCGGCGGAACGCTTGATACGGTCGAGAATCCTTGTAAATTGCTTTCGGAACGGGCGAACGCGGTCGTCATCTCCGTCGATTATCGTCTTGCCCCGGAGCATCCGTTCCCGGCCGGATTGAATGACTGTTACCGCGCCTTTGAATGGGTACACGCACATGCGAATGAGTTGAACATCCTGAAAGACCGAATCGGCGTCGCCGGAGACAGTGCCGGAGGAAATTTGGCGACGGCTTGCTGTCTGATGGAACAAGAACGAGGGGAGGGGCGCATTTGTTATCAAGCACTCGTCTATCCTGTCGTCAATCTGGGATCGATTCCGACAGATGATTTTAAATGGGCGCTCGATGCGTACGATATCTCACACCATCACGATCTGATTCGAGGTGTCGTGCTCGCCCTCGCCGACACGGATTCGCTATTAAATGACCTCTATCTTCAAGGGGAGGTGGATGTCACGCATCCCCTCGTATCTCCATTATTCGCAGACGATCTCTCGAGTTTACCACCGACTTTGATTGTGACGGCCGAGTACGATTACTTACGACTCGAAGGGGAGGCGTATGCGCGGAAACTGGCACGAGCGGGTGTCCCGACACGCCTCATTCAATATCGTGGGATGGACCATGCCTTCATGGACAAGTTGGGAGACTATCCACAGGCAGACGATTGTATGAATGAAATCGCAAAAGGACTAAAGGAGCTGACGAAATGAAACAGTATACATTGGATTGGACGCGTTATGAGGAATTGGCACGTCAAGCGGTCGCGGAAGGCGTCGTATCAGTTAAAAACGAACAGAAGACCCTTCCGTTACAGCCTGAAACGAAGCTAGCCGTATTTGGTCGTAGCCAGTTCCATTACTATAAGAGCGGTACGGGATCCGGTGGGATGGTGAACGTCGGGCACGTCACGACACCGCTTGAGGCACTACGCGAGCGCCCAGACATTCACATCAATGAATCGCTCTATACGACGTATGAGGAATGGGTGAAGGAGAATCCGTTCGACCAAGGTGTCGGTTGGGCCGGTGAACCGTGGTCGCAACAAGAGATGGACGTAACGGACGAGCTCGTCGAACAGGCGGCACAAGAATCGGATGTCGCCCTCATCATGATTGGACGTACGGCAGGAGAAGACCGTGACAACACGGCCGATCCGGGTAGTTACTTATTGACGGATATCGAACACGCGATGATCGAGCGCGTGACGAAACGCTTCGACAAGACGGTCGTCGTGTTGAACGTTGGGAACATCATCGACATGAAGTGGGCGAAGGAGCCGAGTGCCATCCTCTATGCATGGCAAGGTGGGATGGAAGGTGGAAAAGGACTCGTCGACGTGCTCGTCGGAGACGTGAGTCCTTCCGGGAAACTGACGGATACGATTGCCCGATCCATCGAGGATTATCCGTCGACGAAGAACTTCGGTCACGCGGATAAAGGAATTTATCAGGAAGATATCTATGTCGGTTACCGCTACTTCGAGACGTTCGCGAAAGATGACGTTTTATACCCGTTCGGATTCGGACTGTCTTACACGACGTTCAATACGGAAGTGAAGCGTACGGCAGAGGTAGATGGCGTTTTAACGGTTGAGGTGGAAGTGACGAACACGGGTGAGTGTGACGGGAAAGAAGTCGTCCAACTCTACGTCGAGAAACCGCAAGGGAAGCTTGGGAATCCGCTCCGGTCATTGGTGGCGTTCGAGAAAACCTTGCTTCTTGAACCGGGTGAACAACAAACGCTTTCGTTCAACGTCCACATGACTGACTTTGCGAGCTACGACGACTCTGGCTTGACGGGTCATGAATCGAGCTTCGTTCTAGAAACAGGGACATATCGCTTATATGCCGGAACGGATGTGCGTTCGGCTACACTCGCTTTCGAAGTCGAGCAGCAGGAGCAACGTGTCCTCGAGACGTTAAGCGAAAATATGGCGCCTGTCCTCCCGTTCGAACGGATGAAACCAATTCAAGGTGAACAGGGATTTGAAGTGGGCTACGAGGCGACGCCGCTTCGCGCCGTTGACGTCGAGACACGTTATTTGGAAGAACGCCCTGAGACTAGAGTGTTCACGGGTGACCAAGGTATCAAATTGAGCGATGTGTATCATGGAAAGGCGTCACTTGACACATTCTTAGATCAATTGACAGATGAGGATTTGGCGACAATCGTTCGCGGACAAGGGATGAACTCACCGCGTGTCACGCCGGGGACGGCAGCGGCGTTCGGTGGTGTGTCCGACCGATTGAACGAGCTTGAGATTCCAGCGGCGTGTTGTGCCGACGGTCCGTCAGGCATTCGCATGGATATCGGGACGAAGGCGTTCGCACTTCCGAACGGGACGCTTTTGGCTTCCACGTTCAACGTCGATCTCGTCGAAGACTTGTTTGAGATGACTGGGCTTGAGATGCGAAAAAACCGCGTCGACACGTTGCTCGGACCAGGAATGAACATTCACCGTAACCCGTTGAATGGTCGAAACTTCGAGTATTTCTCGGAAGATCCGCATTTGACTGGGAAGATGGCGGTCGCTCAATTGAACGGCATGCATCGTGTCGGGGTGACGGGAACGCTCAAACACTTCAGCGCCAATAACCAAGAAGCGCATCGTCACGATATCGACTCGGTCGTCTCGGAGCGGGCGTTACGCGAGATTTATTTGAAAGGGTTCGAGATGGCCGTGAAAGAAGGACGCGCATCGTCCATCATGACGACATACGGCGCGGTCAACGGGATCTGGACGGCTGGTCTATACGATCAAAATACGCGTATCTTACGTGATGAGTGGGGCTTTGAAGGCATCGTCATGACAGACTGGTGGGCAAAAGTGAACTTCCGTGAGGATGAGTCGGCCAATCGTCAAAACACAGCGGCGATGGTTCGTTCGCAAAACGACTTGTATATGGTCGTCGACCGCCCGGACCTAAACTCGTTCGAGGATAACACGATGGCATCACTCGAAGAAGGGATTGTCACACGGGGCGAGTTGTTGCGGAGCGCGCGCAATATTTGTACGTTCATCTTGAAATCACCGGCGATGGAGCGTCTTCTCGGGATTCATGACGGTTCAGTCGAGGTGCTCGGCTTTGAGGATGAGATGAATCAACAGGATACATTTGAGTTGGATTACCAACATCTCGAAAACGGGGAACATGTGGATTTGTCAGGAATCGATACCTCGACTGGAAACACACACGTCTTCGCTATCTCGGTCGACCAAACGGGGACGTATGACATCACGTTGACTGCCCGTTCGAACGCGGGAGAGTTGGCACAGATGCCGGTGACATTATTTGCGAACAATATCCCGGGTGCGACGTTCACGTTTAATGGGACGGACGGAGAATGGGTGACGCAGACGAAGCAGGTCTTCTTCTTGAACCAGCATAATTATCTCCAGCTCTATTTCGCGTTAAGTGGATTAGAAGTGAAGGACGTGTCCTTCAAGCTCGCAGATGAATTCAGTATGAAGAACGGCTGAGCCGCCCTTTTGCCGATTCATTGAATACTGTATAATCAAAAGAACGACACATCGTAAAGGAGGCGCATACCCGTGGAAAATCGGCTTCGATTTTCTAGGTCTTCACGCACTCATGCAAAGCCATTTGGACGAAAGGCGATCACTTGCATGGGGCGAAACGAATACCTTGATCGCTTGATTTTAACGTAAACCACTTGGCTTTGCTCCCTTATCGGATTGGATTCATTCAATAAGGAGCGAGGTATGATGAAGTACGTCAATGCGCAACATATCCTGCCAGAACGATTGTTGCAAGAGGTGCAACAATACGTACAAGGTGAAACGTTATATGTGCCGACCCCGACTGACACGAAACGGAAATGGGGGACGGTCAACGGTGGAAAACAATTACTTGAGGAACGAAACGAAGCCATACGCGCAGCGTTTCGGAACGGAGAGCGAATCGAAAATCTGGCCATGTCCTATCATTTGGCGACGCACACGATTCGAAAGATTGTATACCGGTCGACATGAAGGAGGTACGACTAGTTCGCTAGTCGTGCCTTTTTAGGTCGACTATATTTCTTAATCAAAGTGTACACAGTAAGGAAGCATTGTTTCCTGTAAACTGAGAATGAAGGAAGGGGGCGACAAAATGTCAGATCCATTTATTCAAAACGAACAATATAATCTCATCAAAGAACAAGTGATGCTCGTCAAAGAGAGTCGAATGCAAAGCCTGCCGCCTTCTGTCTTGCGAGCAGTCATCGACTTGGCACAATCGAAAGTGATGTATGCATTCCCTGAGGCAACGACTGAACAACTAAAGCTGTTACAGTTCACAACGCTACAGACGAACGAAGCGTTCGACGAATATATGCAACGATTACGAGAATGGGTTCAACCATTTCCCGTTATTTCTGCCGAGCAACTGAAGAGTTTGTTCCCGAAACAAAAGAAGCTTCGTTTACCGGAGTTATCCGATGTTGATTTTGGACGACTCACGTATCTAGGTTGGAACGATGGACGTTCCAATCAAAAGTTGATAATTTGCCAATACGAAGGTCAATTGATTGGCATTGCATGTAAACCGAGTACGAATACGAAGAAAAATATATGTGCCTTTTGTAATCAGTTCACGGATGTGACGTACTGCGTTACGATCACGAAAGCGAAACAAGCGAAAAATCCGGACTATTACAAAGCCATCGGCACATATATATGTGTCGACAGTAAGACGTGCAACGAACACATCACGAGCCAAGAGGCATTGCATACTTTTGTTCATACAGCGTTACGGGCCTGACGAGAGAGTCAGGCTTTTTATGTTGTTGAAATGGCGGCATTTACAAAAACCATACAGGGCTGTATTCATTCTGAAAATGTATCTTTACAAAAGTTCGTTAGGCTACAGAAGTAGAACATATTCGGGAGGGTTTACAGATGAAAAAGACAATGAAGAAGTTCGTTCCACTCGCAGTCGTGTCGACGCTTGCGCTCGGGGGAATCGTTGGTGTTCAACAACAAAACGAAGCAGAAGCAGCAAAGGATTCAAAGAATCATAAGGCGAAAAACATCATCTTTATGATCGGGGACGGGATGGGCGTGCCGTATACGACAGCACTTCGTTACATGAACGATGATGCAGAGACGGTGGAGATGGAGCCGACTGCCTTCGATCCACATTTGGTGGGCATGCAGTCGACGTATCCTGAAGACGATGCGGAGAACGTGACCGACTCGGCGGCGGCCGCAACGGCGATGAGTTCGGGTGTGAAGACATATAACAACGCGATTGCCGTTGATAATGACAAGACAGACGTGAAAACGGTACTCGAACAAGCGAAAGAGAACGGTATGTCGACAGGACTTGTCGCGACGTCAGAAATCACGCATGCGACACCGGCATCTTACGGCGCGCACGAGGAGCAACGTAAGAGTGAGAATGCGATCGCCAATGATTACTATGATGATTTGATTGATGGGGAACACAAAGTCGACGTCATGCTCGGGGGCGGAACGAAGTTCTTCGAACGCTCAGACCGGAATATCGCCAAGCAGTTCCAAAAAGACGGCTACAGTTACGTCACGTCAGCAGAAGAGATGAAGCAGGACGATAACAAACAGGTACTCGGTCTATTCGCGGAAGTCGGATTGGACAAGATGATCGACCGTGACAAGAAACAACCGAGCCTCGCGGACATGACGACGTCCGCTCTCGATCGACTGAAAGGGGACAAGGATGGATTCTTCCTCATGGTAGAAGGAAGTCAAATCGACTGGGCCGGACATGACAACGATGTCGTCGGCGCAATGAGCGAGATGAAGGATTTTGAGCAAGCGTTTGAGGTCGTTCGTGACTTCGCCAAAGAAAACGGTGAAACGTTAGTCGTTGTGACGGCGGATCACTCGACTGGCGGCATTTCAATCGGGGCGGACGGGAACTATAACTGGGATCCGACACCGATTCAAGCAGCGAAACGCACACCGGACTTCATGGCGAAAGAAATCGAAGCTGGAGCGGACGTAGAAGCTGTCTTACGTGAGAACATTGATTTGGAATTGACGTCTGAAGAAATTACTTCTGTGAAGAAAGCGGCTGAGACGAATGACGTCACGAAAATCGACAATGCCATCGAGAAAATCTTCGATCAGCGTTCGGGAACGGGCTGGACGACGGACGGTCATACGGGTGACGACGTGCCGGTATATGCGTTCGGACCACAACAAGAGAAGTTCGTCGGCATGAGTGATAACACCGATCAGGCGAAACGAATCTTCAACTTGTTGAAGAATAAAGGGAAAATCAAATAAGTAAGTGGATATGCTAAGACTACGCGGAATTCCTGCGTAGTCTTTTAATTGTTAATACATTTCTAGTGATTTGATTGTATGTTTTAGTACATCTACGTCTTCATTTTCCCAGCCCAATCGATTTACTGCATTGATAAACTGTCGTGTTGCTTTAATAAGAGCAACTTTCAGTTCTTCAATTGAAACGATACCGATTTCCGTCTTCATTTGACCATCTTTCATAAATGATAATTCGAGTTCAGACAAAGATATTTTTTTTGCTGATATAGAAAGGGGACCATCCATAAATGGAAACGAATGAATAGATTTAAGTGGAGCGTGTAAAATCGCGCGACAGTTATCGATCCACCATTTTAATATAACAGCAACGAAATCAGACCAATCGACTCCCGGGAAATAATCGTATGTATCAATGACAAAGTTGATTTCACCAATAATTTGACCGGAGTACGTTAATGAATCAAGATCAATCTCGATGGAAATTTGATGACACATCAATGTTTCACCTCGTTTGTTTGTATGTTTTGACGTTCTAATATCATTACGAACATCTTACTCGAGCAATAAGAAGTATGAAACAATGAGCCGAACTTACAGAAAGAGTCGTATGATAGACAGACAAGCCATGAAGGGGGAAGCGGATGAAACACGCAGTGATTTTTGATATGGATGGAACATTATTTCGGACAGATTTGATTTTAGAGTTAGCACTCGATGAAACGTTCGACTATTTACGAAGTGAAGAAAAATGGATAGGCCCGACACCGATTGATCAATATCGGAACATCATGGGGGTACCGTTGCCTGTTGTTTGGAACACATTGCTCCCGCAATGCGATGAGCAAACTAGAGAAGAGGTCGATGCCTATTTCTTAACACGACTCATCAAAAACATTCAAAACGGGAATGGTGCATTATATGCAGGGGTGTTCGAACTATTTGAACGATTGAATCAGCTGAATCACCCAATCTTCATTGCGAGCAATGGCTTGGTGGACTATTTACAGGCCATCGTCACGCACTATGAATTGGACCGTTGGATCACAGCAACATACAGTATTCAGCAAATCGATACGTTGGATAAAGCTGATTTAGTGGCTGAAATCGTGAATAAGTATGAACTACAGGATGGCTTCGTAGTCGGAGACAGATTATCGGATATCTCGGCTGCACGAGCGAACGGACTCATTTCGATTGGCTGTCGTTTTGATTTTGCGCAAGAAGCAGAATTGAAAGAAGCGGATTATATCGTGAATCACTTGTCGGAAGTGCTCGACATCGTTTCAAAAGAGACTGCGTTGCGATAAGTGAATCGATTTCTGGATTGGACTCGTAAGTAAAGGACTACAACAAATCGGAGGGATCATCATGCACACGCTCTACATGAAACAAAAAGTGTTCAGTCTACGCGGGCGCTTCACCATCAAGGATGCGGACGGACATGACAAATATTTCATCGAAGGTAGCTTTATGAAGTTTCCAAAATCATTTGAAATCAAAGACACGAACGGTCAGACGGTCACAACGATTACGAAAAAGACGTTCAGCTTCTTGCCGAAATTTTTTGTGGAAATGGACGGCACAGATATGATGACCATCTCGAAAGAGTTTTCATTCCTCAAACCGAAATATTCCATCGATGCAGCCGGGATTGATGTCCAAGGGGACTGGTGGGACATGGATTTTGATGTGACGAAGAACGGACATTCGATTGGAAGTGTACAAAAGAAATGGTTCTCATGGGGCGATAGTTACGAGATTCGTGTCGAAGAACCGGAAATGGAGCATTTGCTCATCTCTATCGTCGTAGCGATCGATTGCGCGAAAGCAGATCAAGCAGCGGCATCTAGCGCAGCAACCTAAAGGGGAGTATCGAATGGAATTTTGGGACGTTTATACGGTCGACCGAGAAAAGACCGGTCGTACGTGGCAACGGGGAAGTCGTTTGCCGAAAGGGGAATACCATCTTGTCATCCACGTATGTATCTTTAACGAGAAGGGCGAGATGTTGATTCAACAGCGCCAACCGTTCAAGGACGGTTGGGCCAACATGTGGGATATTACAGTCGGTGGAAGTGCCACGGTAGGAGATACGAGCCAGCAAGCGGCGATGCGGGAGCTCGAAGAGGAGATAGGGCTCAAGCTTGATCTATCTCAGACACGACCGCATCTGACAGTCAATTTTGACGAAGGATTTGACGATATCTATTTGGTCGAAATGGAAGTGGATTTGAACGAGCTGACGCTTCAAGAATCTGAAGTGCAAGCCGTGAAGTGGGCGGATGAGGCGACGATTCTGCAGATGATTCAACAGCATGAATTCATACCGTATCACACACCGATGATACCGTTACTGTTTGCCATGCGAGGTCAATGGGGAGGAATTGATCGTCATGCATACGTACAAGTGGATAAATGAACCGAATAGCGTGAACGGATTTGAACCGCTCACTTTTCGCACGCTGCCAGACACAGACTTTTGGCGAAATACACATTACGGATTTAACCGCATGACGGCGCATGCACGACTAACAGACGTCAAAACCAAACGATTCACATGTCGGGCGACAATCCAGATGGAACCGAGCCATACATATGATCAGGCCGGGATCGTCTTATATGTGAATGATGACCATTGGATCAAGACGTCTGTCGAGTACATTCCGGACGGACCGTCCCATCTTGGCGCAGTCGTCACCTCGTTTGGCTATTCGGATTGGTCGACACGTGATTTTTCAAATGACATGGTTCGCAATCCGTTGACGTTTGAAATCGTGTATACAGATGGAGATGTGGAGATTTTCTTTGAATATGGTGACGGTATGCGTGAACAGCTTCGCATCGCTCACCTTCACGATGTGTCGACGTTACGCATCGGTCCATATGCCAGTAGTCCGGATGAAAATGCGACAGGGTTTGACGTGACATTTTCAAATTGGGAACTGCGTGAAGCATCGACATGAGTCTGAAAAAAGGAATTTCTCATCGTGAGAAATTCCTTTTTTTAGCGTTTTCGACTGATCAATCGTGCTGTCCGTAAAATTGATGGCAACAATTTACGACGCTGGCGGAACGCAAGATAGCGTCCTTCCCACGACGGTTTGAACTTCTGTTTGAACTGTCGTAAGCCACTGAACGGATAGATGTAACTGATGTTTTCAAAAATGTCGGCGGCGACGCGCTCCGGCCAATGGGAGAACGTCTGCTCTCCGACCGCGGCAAGTGGTGCCACGCCGAGTCCGACATGGTCATAGCCTTCTGCGCGAGCCCATTCGATGATGTGAAGGATCAATACTTCAATCGATCCGGTCGGCGCATCATTTTTCGAACGCATCAAATCGATGGAGATGGCCCCGTCTCCCCGGAGTAGCGAAATGAAAGCCACGACGACACCGTCCGCATCTCGCAACAAGGCAATCGGATAACGTGTCAACGTTTCATAGTCAAAGAATCCGAGAGAGAAGCCTTTCTCATTTCGATTCCCGATCCATTCGTCTGAGATGTCTTTTAACTCTTGTAACAGCAAGAGGCTTGGTTCACAGACGATGTCGAACGTGATTCCCTTCTTCTCAAACTGATTGTAGAGAGAGCGCATATTTGCACGCTTCTTCCCGGATAAGGAGAAGGCCGAGACGTCAATCGTTGCCTCTTCCCCTAATTTGAAGAACGTGAACCCGGCATCATGAAGGCGAGGCATCCAATTCGGTGTAATTTGATAAAATAAAGAAATATACCCGATTCGATCCGCATCTTCAATGAATCGCGTCAAAAGAGAAGTCGCAGCCTGCTTCTCGCCTTGGATATCACCAAGGACGATGGCATGGTGCCGAGAAGTCGCAAACAACAGACACGCATCTCCGGCCTCATTCATGTAAAAACGCTTATCTGCCATATGGGCCAAGTCAAAACTGCTCGATGTGGGCTGTGTTGCTTGGAACTGTCGGATGCGATGTTCATCATAGGCCTCTCCAAGCGCCGGACGTTTCCAACGATCGAACAAGAGCAGGAGTACACTTGCTACGATTGAAGTTAACAATAAGACGAACGTCGTCAACCAACCGGCTTGATGCGATGTGAAGAATAAGTTGTCTGTACCTGCGAATGACTGCAATAAGAGGGCGTGGGTGCCGACATAGAGCAGGACGTAAATCAAGCTTCGGATGAGACGTCCTGTCGTTAAAATCGAACGGTATCGGACGTGTCGTTTACGTGTCAACCAGACGAACATCGCAAACCCGATGACGACGAAGGTCTCAAACAGGTTTAACCCACGAGCGATGACTCCGATGGTCGCCAAGATGAAGGCAGTGTTGAGTAACCAGAGTGTTCGTTTTGTCCGAACATACATGCCATAGACGGATAAAAACATGAGAAGTCCGGCACTCAATAAGAAAAGGGTCCCAATCCATTCAAACCAGCGATTCACTTCATAGAGCGGCGTCACGCTCGGGAGAAGCGTCTGGAACCAAATCAACAGACTGCTCATGAGTGCGATGAGACTTCCAGTCAAGCGTCCAATCTTCGCAAGCGTCCGCGAAACGACGCGCCAGACGACGGTCCCAATCTCATAAGAAGACCCGATGATTGGCCGATACTCGATTTGTTTGACGACCTGATCTCCGAATGCGATGGCTGCGAGAAAAAGTCCAATTAAAAAGGGAACGACAAAATAAACGAATCGATAGATGATTAGTGAAGACAAAACGATGTCTTGATGAATCCCAAGTTGAGTCATCCCAACGAGATACAGTAAGTCAAACGTTCCGGCACCCCCAGGGACGAGGGAGACGACACCGACGACCGTCGCGACGATGAATACCCCGAAGAGTTGCACGAACGAGGCCGACCCGTCTAGTAACGTCAAGGCATAAATGGCGACGAATCCTGCGGTGACCCATTCTGCGATCGAGGTCATCGTGTACCCGAGCAGAGTGGACCACCCGACATTTGATCGGCGTGATGTGACGAACAAATAAAATGGGAGCATCGCACTCACGGCGAGTAGCACCGGCCAAATCCATGGTTTCGTACCGATAAGCCCGCCAGCCGGGAAAATCCCGAGGAGCACACCGATGGAAAGAATGGACAGACCACTGATGAGTGTCGGGGTCATCCAGCCGATGGCACGGAGTAGGCGTTTCGTATCCGTATAGGGACGGTAGAGGGAGGTACGAAGCGCGATCCCGATCACGCCGCCGAAGCCGAGCATCCCGTTCATCGAGTTCGTGATCCACGCTGTTTGAACGATTTTTCGTTTCGGTAGCTCGATATGTAAAGAGCGTAGCAGGAAATAGTCATAGCCCGTCATCGTCAAGACAGCGATCCCACCGAGTAGGATGAGTGTGAACTGTTCCCAACCGGTCAGTTGTTTCAGTGTCGTGAAGGCGGTCGCGAGCGAGAGGTCTTTCAACTCTTGTCCGCTCTGAATCAAAATCAAGCCGATTAACGCTATAGGAATGAGCCATTTTAATTGTTTCCATGAAAAACGAGTACGCATTGCGATCTTCTCCTTATCTGCCATAGGACTGACAGCAGCTTCTGTCTAAATCGTACTATAGGATACGATTGAAATCTGTAAAACGTTTCAAAAAGAGGGGATTGTAAGCGCAAGAAAGAGGACGAAATGTTAATTTTAGATTTGCTACAGTGAGAGAAGAAAGGGGTGTGGAGATGTTGACGTTTGACGAAAAGTGGGCGAAAGTGCTCGCCTGCGATGCAACTTATGACGGATTGTTCTATACAGCCGTAAAAACGACAGGGATCTATTGTCGACCATCGTGCCGATCCCGCAAACCGAAGAAAGAGAACGTTGATTTTTACGTAACGAGAGAAGAAGCGGAGACAAATGGATTTCGACCGTGCAAGCGATGTCAGCCAGAAGTCGAACACGCCCCACACCGTGCGCTCGTTCAACAAGTGACGGCGTATCTCGTAAACCATTATAAACAACCCATTCGCCTTGAACAGATTGCCGAACACGCCCAACTGAGTCCCTTTCATTTGGAGCGGACATTCACCCAGGCGACAGGAGAGACTCCGAGGCAACTACTTGAACGGATTCGAATCGACAAGGCGGCTTATTTATTGCGAACGACCGACATGAGTAATCTGACGGTCTGCTATGAGGTCGGGTTTCAAACACCATCGAACTTTTACCGTGTGTTCCGACAAGTAAAAGGCTGTACACCGAACATGTATCGAAAAGGAGAGGACCTATGACAGAGATGCTACTTGCTGTTCAGCAGCCGTTTGATTTTCAAGAGTGTCTCGTCTTTTTAAGTCGGTCAGAACAAGAAGTGCTCCATGTGACCACACCTGACACGGTTCGAAAGTTGATGCGAATCGGGGAACGGCTCATCCTGATCGAGCTTCGAGAAGAGGGGAATCACATTCATGTACGGTTCCCTTTCGATGAAGTATCAGAGACAGAAAAAGAACGTGTCGCACGTGAGGTACGAGACTGGTTAGACCTTGATCGTGATTTAGCGCCGTTTGAAGCGATGGGTGAAGAGGATGAATTGCTGGCTCCTTTGATTGAAGCACATCGCGGATTACGGATGATTGGCTTTCCAGATTTGTTCGAAGCACTCGTTTGGGCCATCATCGGGCAACAGATCACCTTGTCGTTTGCGTATACGATCAAACGACGCTTTGTTGAACGATATGGAGACCATCGAGTCGTCGAAGGAAGAGCGTACTGGACGTTCCCGTGGGCGGAACGAATCGCCTTGCTCGAACCGGAAGAATTACGTGAGCTTCAATTCAGTCGCAGGAAAGCAGAGTATGTCATTGATATTGCACGGGAAATAACGAATGGAGACCTGTCAAAAACGGCTTTACAATCACACTCTTCAGCTGATATCCGTCAACGGTTACTCGCGATAAGAGGTGTCGGAGCATGGACGGCAGACTATGTGTTGATGAAGTGTTTTCAGGACGCATCAGCCTTTCCGATTGCGGATGTCGGATTGCATCAAGCGATTCAGCATCAGTTAGGGACAGCGAAGAAACCAACGATTGAAGAAGTGAAGCGTTACGGTGAATCGTGGCAAGGTTGGGAAGGATACGCGACATTCTATCTGTGGAGGTCATTATATGGGAACGTATAAATTAGACGTGGGGACACCGATTGGCGTCCTAGAAATCATCGGGACGGAGCAGGTCGTTCAATCGATCTTATTCGTCGAACGGGAAAGCAAACGAAGTATGGAGCAAGATGTACCAAATGTATTGCGACAGTGCCGGGATGAACTAAACGCCTACTTTCATGGCGAGCGTATGACGTTCACGTTCCCGACTGAGCAAATCGGGACAACGTTTCAGCATGACGTGTGGGATGCGTTACAAACCATCCCGTATGCGGAGACGGCTTCTTACCGCGAACTTGCCGAACGCGTGAAGCGACCTACGGCTGTTCGCGCAGTCGGAGCAACGAACGGACGCAACAAACTGAGCATCGTCGTACCTTGTCATCGCGTCATCGGATCGACTGGGAAATTGACGGGCTATGCCGGTGGACTTTGGCGAAAAGAATGGCTCCTGCAACATGAAAAACAAGTCGCACATCACCCCCAGTAAAAAACATCTCCCCCTCCAAATCTGCTACACTAGAAGAGGTCCTATCGTGACGTCGGAATCGACGAAGTTATAGGATGATTCCCGTCACTTATGGAGAAAGTTTTGGAGGAATGCATGATTAAATTATTAGCAGATTCAACGTGTGACTTATCGGATGAAGTGCTTGAACGGTACAACATCGGGGTCGCGCCGTTGATCATCACCATGAACAATATGTCTTACCAGGACCGGGTGGATATCCAGCCGGATGATTTTTACGGAATGTTGGAAGCGCTCCCGGAATTCCCGACGACGGCGATGCCGAGCCCGGCGACGTTCTTGAAATTGATGGAAGATGCGGTCGCTGCCGGCCATGAGGAGATTTTATGTATCTGTATGTCGAGCGGCACGAGCGGCTCGTATCAATCGGCGGTCATCGGAAAAGAGTACTTTGAAGAAGCGCATCCTGACTCACCTGTCAAAATCTATGTCGTCGACTCTCGTTCGATGAGTCACGGTAGCGGCTGGCTGTTGCTGAAGAGCGCACAGATGCGTGAAGCCGGTTCGACGTTCGAAGAGCTCGTTGATTTCAATGAGACGTACAAGACAAAAGTAAAACACTTCTTATCCGTAGATGACCTCGACCATTTGATCAAGAGCGGACGGCTCTCAAACGCGAGTGCCATTATCGGAAAACTACTGATGGTAAAACCCATCATGAGTATGAAGAACGGGAAAGGTGCCATTGTTGCCAAGGAACGAGGCACCCGTAAAGTGCTGAAGCATTATACGGACGAGTTCGTGAAACGCGTCAACCCGGACATCACGAATTTCGTGATCATCGGGTACACATCGGACCAACGGATTGCGGAGAACTTAAAAGCGAAGCTCGAAACCGAAACCGATTTTGCCGGCGAGATTTACCTCATGCAGATGGGGGTCTCGGTCGGAACGCATGTCGGACTCGGTGCCATCTCGATGTTTTTTGTAGAGAAGTAAGAAAAGCCGTCTCATCGCGAGACGGCTTATTTGTTTGGCCAAATATGCTCGATGACCGGTGTGCTGTCATGATAATCGAGACGATAGACATCTGGGTTACGCATCTTACGCCATGTCTCAAAGTCATATTGCGGGTCAAGATGTTGCAATAAGAGTGCGAGCAGATTGCCGTGTGTCACTAATAGGGTCGAAGCATGCGGAGCTTTGGCGTGCTCGACGACTTGTAGGATGCGCTGCGTCGCCTCCTCAGCCGATTCGGCACCAGGCAACTTGAACGTCGGGTCGCTGAACGACTGACGTAATGGGGTCAGCCAGTCTTCGAGCGGTTCGTGAGATAGGATGCGTTCTCTCAGTAACGGTTCACGTTCAATCGAGAGGTGATGAGCATCGGCGAGTGGCGTGACCGAAGCGACTGCACGGGTATAATCGCTTGAGATGATCCGGTCGATTGTGAGTTCAGAAAAGAAATCGCGAAGCCATAAAGACTGGGCGTGACCGTCTTCTGTGAGCGGTGCGTCAGGTTCTTGGCCCGCAGCTGAGCAGTGGCGAATCAAATAGAGTGTGGGCATATGGATTCTCCTTTTCAAAACATCTAGTTACCAGCAAGACAAGCGTGTCATCGAGTCATTATGACTTGTGATGTAGGTGATCTCCTCGAATCCATGCAAAGAAGCATTCTCGTAAAGGGAATTGAGCATCTTTTGGTCTTTACAGTAGATTGTGACGTCTTGACTGTCGATCACCAATAGAGCGAATTCACACGTACTATGTAAAAAGTCTTCATACGTTACGATTTCCGAGGACATATTCGGTTGGAACGCCTTGATATCAACGAAAATCAAATAATGTTCATGTTGCGTGAGCAGTTCAGCGAATTGACGACCATCGATTACGGTTGAATCCGAAAACAATAGGCAATCCAGTTGCCCATCTTTCACAATGTACGATTCCTCATCAACCACTTTCCATTGGTATCGATCAAGAGGGATTGGACTTAAGATTGCTTGTAGAAATTGCCCATATTGATTGGGTATTGTAAAACGTAAACCACGTCTCAAAAGAACACCTCCTTCATTTGATGGGATCATCCCATTTTCATAAAAAGTTTCAGCACAAAAAATCATACATAACCCTTATCATTCATCACAAAAGAGTTATAATCGGTATAACGATTATAAAATATACGATTGAGGAATGGGGATTCTTCAATCGTATGACAAAAAATTCAGGGGATAAGGATGGGGTTTTCATGAGCAGTACGCAAACGAGAACAGACGTCATTTTGATTGGGGCAGGGATTATGAGCGCAACGCTCGGTTCACTCTTTAAAGAGCTCGTACCGGAGTGGAACATCAAAGTGTTCGAAAAGCTCGATGCAGCAGGGGAAGAAAGTTCAAACGAATGGAATAACGCGGGTACGGGACATGCCGCACTTTGCGAATTAAACTATACAACAGAGAACGCAGACGGGACGATTGACATCTCCAAAGCGGTCAACGTCAACGAGCAGTTCCAAATCTCGCGCCAGTTTTGGGCGCATCTCGTCAAGCAGGGACTGATTGAGAATCCAGGAGCCTTTATTCGTTCAATCCCACATATGAGCATGGTCCAAGGGGAGAAGAACGTCGACTTTTTGAAACGCCGTTTGGAAGCGCTCACAACGAATCCGTTATTTGAAGGGATGGTCTTATCAGACGACCCGAGTCAATTACAGGAATGGATCCCGCTCATCATGGACGGACGGACACCGGATGAACCGATTGCCGCGACGAAAATCGACTCAGGGACAGACGTGAACTTTGGCGCATTGACACGTATGTTGTTTGACCATCTCACATCGAACGGGGTCGAGCTCAACTACGGTCATAGCGTCGAGGACGTGAAGCGCCTCGAGAACGGTCATTGGGAAGTGAAAGTGAAAGACATGTCTCGGAATACGATTGAGACGCATACGGCACCGTTTCTCTTTATCGGAGGCGGTGGTGGCAGTTTGCCGCTCTTACAAAAGACAGGGATTCCGGAATCGAAACAAATCGGTGGGTTCCCGGTCAGCGGCCTCTTCCTCGTTTGCAAAAATCGTGAGGTCATCGAGCAACATCATGCCAAAGTGTATGGGAAGGCGAAGGTCGGGGCACCACCGATGTCGGTCCCTCACCTCGACACCCGCTTTATCGATGGACGCAAAGAGTTGCTGTTTGGACCGTTCGCCGGCTTCACGCCGAAATTCTTAAAAACAGGATCGAACTTGGATTTGATTCGTTCGGTCAAGCCGAACAACGTCATCACGATGCTTGCCGCTGGGGCGAAAGAGATGCCACTTACGAAGTATTTGATCGAGCAGGTACTCTTGTCTCACGACAAACGGATGGATGAACTCCGTGAATTCATCCCGAATGCCAAGAATGAAGATTGGGAAATCGTCGTGGCGGGGCAACGTGTGCAGGTCATCAAAGATACACCGCAAGGAAAAGGAACACTTCAATTCGGAACGGAAGTCGTCAGTTCTGAAGATGGGTCGGTCGCGGCACTTCTCGGTGCTTCTCCAGGTGCATCGACGGCCGTGCACGTCATGTTGAAAGTGCTCGAGCAGTGCTTCCCGCAATACTTACCGGAGTGGGAACCGAAAATCAAAGAGATGGTCCCGTCGTATGGCTTGAAGCTGTCGGAACATCCGGATTTATTCAAGACGATTCACGAATCGACGGCGGTCACGCTCGGTTTAGAGGAAAAGGACATGGTTCACAATTAATAGATTCAAGACGAGTATACAATCGTATGCTCGTCTTTTCTTTGAATTCTGTGGGAGGGAACCAAAAAAGTGGGTATTTACAGAAATAGGAATATGGAAAAGAGGTGATGGCTCATCAAGCCGATTAAATTGAGTCACTGGGAGCAGAAAAAATATGCGCGTTATTTACGTCATCTGCGAACATACGATGATCACTTTGAGTATTGTGTCATTCCGAACTATGAGGAGTATGCCATGGAATTGAAGACAGAGTCGATTCAACTCGCTGATTGTTTTGCTGTGCTGATGCGTCAGAACGATCACTATATCCTCGTCTCCATAGCGTTAGATGGAGAATGGGAACTCAAACGTGTGTTGCAATGGCTCGACCTCCACGAAGTGAGATTGTTTCATCCTACACAGGACACATTGATTCTGTCGAACGTACAGGATGTGATTGATGCGGTCACATTTCAAGGATACCCTCTCGTACTAGTCGAGAAGGGAACAAACGTGTTATTCGTCGGTCCTGAATATCTAGAGGAAGTGACAGACGAATTTGAGCACTATCACAAAATTACGAATACGGCGTCGGCAGAGTCACTCCAAATTGAAGATGAATAGGGAGCGGTGTCTCATGAATCGAATCGGATTGAAAGAGTTTGTTGAGAGGGGCACTACGAATGAATACTTACGACCGTTTGTCAGTAAATGCAAAACGTCGAACCCCAATGTTTTCATTGTAGGCATTAATCCGGCCTCTTCGATTTTGAAAACAGATGTGGATCATGATGTCGATCGATACATTGATTTAATAATGGACCGGGAATCGTTTCTAACATTCATTCAGCAGAAGAACATAGAAAAGGGGAAGCGACCTTTTTCAAAGACAAGGATTGGATTGAATCAACTGGTTAATCAGTTAGAAACGCAGTCGAATGAAGCGATTGAAGTGTTAGAGACGAATATCAATGCGTATGCGACGCCAACAGCAAAAAAACTAAAAGCAATTCATCCTTCTATTAAACAAAGCGGTCAAGAATGGTTTCACAAATTAATGCGTGAACATACTCCAGCTGTCGTCATCGTGCATAGTCTGGATGCGACACGTGATTTGATGAAATGGTTAATCGCCAACGAGATGATACAATCATCGGTTTACAATCGGTCTTATCGGCTCAGAGACTGGATTGACTTGGGTCCTATTCCAATCAACTATCCTAGTGGTGCGACAGGCGTCGTGTTTTGCACGAAGCACTTGAAGTACTATGGATGGAAGGGAAATGCGTTTCAACAGTTAAGAGAGGATGTATTAACCCAATTTAACGAGAGATGACAAAAACCGTTCACCCGAAGCAAGACACATCGTCTTTGCTTGTAGTGAACGGTTTTAGCACATTTAGACCATCCGTAAGAAGGTCTTGGCCTGCTGTTCGAGTGTGGCGGCCGAATCCGCCAGTTTTTCAAACTCACGGACCGTCTGTTCGAGTTGTCCGGAGCTATCTTTGACTTTATGAGAGATGCGTCCGATGCTCGTCGACACGTCATCGATGCGTTTGACGATGCCCTCGATGTTGTTATTCACTTCAGTGATAGAAAGCGAAACTTTGTTCGAAAGATTGCGGACCTCTGTCGCGACGACATTGAAGCCACGTCCATGCTCACCTGCGCGTGCCGCCTCGATTGCGGCATTGAGTGCGAGGAGATTGGTTTGGGCAGCGATTTCGCGAATCGTTCGGACAATATCCGTGATCGTCTTCGCCTCTTGCTGGAGCGCTTTTAGGTGCTCTAGGTTTTGAGTCGACTCTTGTTCAATCAGTTTGACGTTCTCGAGGACGTGTTCTCCGTCTTGTTTCCCGATTTGGGACTGGGCGGATAAGTATTCAGACGTCTCTTGAAGATCATTCGCCATGTGGAGTACGTCTTGTTGCCGTGATGTGATATCGGCCGCAATCTTTGAAACGCCGATGACGTTCTGATTGGCGTCATCGAAGATTGGCATGTAGGTCGCTTCTAGCCAGACACTATGACCATCGGCGGCACGTCGTTCAATCTTGTCGTGATAACTCAACCCTTGCATGAGTTTACGCCAAAACAGGTCGTATTGGGGACTGTTCGCAAACTCGGGCAAGCAAAGATCACGATGGGGGCGTCCCATCAGTTCCTTGACTTCGTAGCCCATCGTTTTGGCAAAAATCTCGTTGACGTAGGCGACGCGACGATGTTCATCAAAGCGAATGATAGCCAGATTGTTTTCGATTGCCCGAACAACGTGCGTGTCGGTGACATGGGTCGTACTAGAGTGCAGTTGCATCCTAACATCCTCCCTATATCAGTTGATTTGTTTGTATTAGGATACCCGATAACTGTCAAAATAAGTATATGATTGTAGCAAAATAAAAAGACCACTTCCAAATGGAAGGGTCAAGGTGTGAGTGTCGCCATGCTTTCATGTAAGTACTCGCCAATCGTGCGCTCGATGTCGCTCTCTGAACGCTCGAGGGCAAGGGAGAGCTCTTTCACCAAAATCGTTTTGGCATTCTCTAAAATTTTACGATCTTGTTCGTATAGCTTTTTGTTCGCTTGAAGCGCCTCGATTTGTCGACGGCTCAATGTATTGACCACTTGGGCAATCTCGTGACGGTTTCCTGAATGCACGACATTCAAAAATTCACGATTGCGATTGTTGGAATGTGGATTCCATTCCACGCCAGGCGAGCGGAACGACTCTAAAATCTCTGATGCCTCGTCTGCTTCCAGTAACGTCAACATCATCACGTTGTCATTATCGACAGGAATGCTGATTTGTAACTTTTGTGAGTTGTTGATGGGGTGAAGCGTATAGTACGATTTCGTCTCTCCTGCGACCGTTTTGTCCGAAATGTCGTCGATGCGACATACGCCATGGGTCGAGTAGATGATTAAGTCTCCAGTTTTAAACAAGTCGATCACCTCTTCCTTACCTATAAGCATAGTCATTCAGAAGATGAAATGTCAACTCGGTTGACGTTTTGGGTCATGTATGCATATGAAAAACCGTGTCACCATCAAGCTGACACGGTCATAGTTTCCAATCCAAGCGTAGAATGGTTTTCAGTTGTTCAAACGCCTCTTGGCCGATGCTTTCTTGGATCCGTTGCTCAAGTTGTGCTTTGAGCGTCTCGTTTTGCTCATAACAAGTGTGACCGAGCGAGGTCAACTCGATACATTTGTCTTTTCGATTTTGTGGATGGTCTGTCACGAGAACGAGCGCTTTACTTTCGAGGTTCTTGATCAGTTTATGAATCGCTTGTCGAGAAATATGGACACTGCGCGTAACCTCGGCAATCGTTCTTTTCGACTGATAAAGTGTCGCGAGAATATACCATTCCGAGTTCGAGAGTTGGATATCACTTTGTTCATTCCAAGATTGTTCACTCATACGTCGAACTTGATCATTGCGCTCTGACAATAAATCAAGTAGACGGGTTGACGTTGATGGAGTCAAATCAAGTCACTCCTCTTTCATTTCCGGCTTTTAGACGTTCCTAACTATACAAAAGCAACTATACCCCGTCAACGTCAATCTAGAACAAAACGGGGCACATGGCCCCGTTTTGATTAGCAGTGTTTATTTTTGAAGTCGATGACCATAGCGATACTGACGCGATCTCCAACTTTCAAACTCGAAACATCGTCTGCGATTTGAGATATGATCCCAATCCCTTCATGACCGAGCACACGTCCTTGGACATCACCGAAGTCACCCGCGGCGACGTGAAGGTCTGTGTGACACACGCCACAATACTCGACATCGACGAGCGCTTCGCCTGTTTGTAATGGAAAGAACGGAATAAAAGTGTTTTATTTTTGAATAGCATTTGTCTGAAAAATGAACTTTTCTCACACAAAGATTTAGGGGAATAGAGATAGAGAAAGGAGTGTTGTTTATATGACACGAACAGCGTTATTTCACACGTATAAATCAAAGATTTTGCAGTTATCAAATTTAGAAGAAGAAATGTTAAAAAGTGAAGACTTTTTGTTAGACCGTGATGAAAAGAAACAACTCGACATCTATTACGCACCGTTCGAATACATCAATCCAAACGCGAAAGTCGTCATCGCGGGAATCACGCCAGGCTTGTATCAAATGCGTCAGTCGTTCGAGGCAATCCGTGACTTGAAGGATGCAACAGACGAAGAGGCGCTTCGAGCCGTCAAACAGCGTGGCAGTTTTTCCGGTCCGATTCGAAAGAACTTAGTGACGATGCTGGACGATTTGGAGTTACATCATCATCTAGGGATCGAATCCTCCCTCGATTTGTTTGGATCAGCGAACCATCTCGTTCAAAATACAGCGGTTCTTCCTTATCCCGTCTTCTATAAAGGCAAGAACTATAACGGATCGAGCCCGGATATGATTCGAACGGAGCTGTTTCGACCATACGTAGAAGGAATCTTCGCAGAAGAGATGGCCCATCTTCAAGATGCGCTCATCTTACCGATGGGCGTGAACGTGAGGCGAGCCGTGGAATTATTGGTTGAGCGAGGTATTTTGGATCAGGAACGCGTTTTGAGCGGTTTTCCGCATCCATCTGGTGGTAATGGGCATCGCCATCGCATCTTCGCCGAAAATCGAGACGCCATGAAACAACACATTGCTAAACATTTCAAACGACATCCACTCTGAACCGCAGTGCGGTTCTTTTCATGTGAGCACATGAACTGACATCGACTCTTTATTTCGCTAAAATGATACACGGTTGACTCACTCACGAGATGTAGAAAGGATGTCTGCCATGATCACATTGTCGTCCGTCCATAAACGGTATGGACAAGAGATAGCCGTCTGCGATGTATCGCTTCATATTCGAAAAGGTGAGATTTACGGCATCATCGGCGCGAGCGGTGCCGGGAAGTCGACGCTTCTTCGATTGATGAATTTGTTGGAGAAACCGGATGCTGGGAGCGTCACGATCGATGGCGACCAGTTGACCGAACTCTCTAACCGGGAACTACGCAAGAAGCGACATCGAATCGGTATGATTTTTCAACAATTTAATCTTGTTGCGAATAAAACCGTCTTTGATAACGTCCTCGATTCACTAAAACTTGCCAAACGACCGAAATCATCATGGGAGACGCGCGTGATGGAGTGTCTTCGGTTCGTTGGACTCGAAGCGTATCGCGATAAATATCCTTCCAAGTTGAGTGGGGGACAGAAGCAACGTGTCGCGATCGCAAGGGCACTCGCGAGCGAACCGAGTGTACTCCTCTGCGATGAACCGACCTCTTCTCTCGACCCGAATACGACGGCAGAAGTGCTGCGTGTCCTCCAGTCGGTCAATGAACAACTCGGTGTCACCGTTGTGCTCGTCACGCATGAGATGGATGTCATCCGTCAAATCTGTCATCGCGTCACCGTCATGGCAGACGGTACCGTTCATGAGACGATTGAACGGGAGCCGACAGGGGTGGTCGCCATCGATCAGAATCCAAGTTGGTTCGTCGAACAGTTGCGAGAGGAAGGTGAAGCGAATGCCTGAAATCTTGGTGCGCTACCAATCAGAGATTTGGCAGTCCATTGCCGAGACGTTCATTATGGTCGGGGTATCGATTCTCGCCGCGATTCTAGTCGGATTGCCGTTAGGCACGTGGCTTTACCTTTCGCGTAAAGGACAATTGTTAGAGAATCAAATCGTCTTCTCCGTCCTTAACCTGGTCGTGAACATCGTCCGGTCTTTCCCATTCTTGTTACTCGTCGTGTTTTTGATTCCATTTACACGACTCATCATCGGGACGGCCATCGGAACGGCAGCAGCGACCGTGCCGCTCTCCATCATTGCCATTGCACATTATGCGCGCCTCGTCGAACAGTCGTTGATTGATGTCCCACGCGGCGTCATCGAAGCGGCACTCTCGATGGGCGCAACGGTTAAAGGCATCATCTTTAAGTTTCTATATGTGGAAGCCCGGTCCGGTCTTGTCCTCGGATTGACTACATCCATCATCAGTTTTATCTCATACTCGACGATTATGGGAGTCGTCGGGGGTGGTGGCATCGGTGACTTTGCCATCCGTTATGGATATCAACAATTTCAGACAGAACTCATGCTCTATATGATTCTCATCATGCTCGTCTTCGTACAGTTGATCCAATTCACGGGCACGACCGTGGCACGCATCATCGATAAACGTTAAATAGAAAGTAGGAAATGAATATGAAAAAATTGATGGCACTTCTTGCCTCACTCACACTCGTCCTCGCGGCATGTGGGAACGACACAGAAACACAAACAGAACAAGCGAACGAACCACAGACATTGAAAGTCGCGTCACTCATCCCACCGATGACAGATATGCTTGAAATCGCGAAAGAACAGCTCGCGGAAGACGACATCGAACTCGAAATCGTTGTTCTCGGAGACAACGTTCAACCGAACTCGGCACTTGCGGCGAAAGAAGTCGATGCGAACTTCTTCCAACACGTTCCGTACATGGAGGAGTTCAACCGCAGCAACGATGCGAATCTCGTTCCAATCGAACCGATTTATTTCGCAAATTATGGTGTATACGCAAAAAACTATGTCAAGATGGAAGACATTCCGGAAGGCGCAACGATTGCGATCGCCAACGACGTATCGAACATCGACCGTTCGCTCTCCCTTCTCGCACAACATGATGTGATCGAGCTCGGAGAGAAGGAGGGCACGTACTATACACAGGCTGATATCACATCGAACCCGAAAAACTTCAAATTTGAAGAAGTCGACTTGTTGATGCTCGCGCGCGCGTACGATGATGTCGATGCGGTCTTGATGACACCGGCTTACGCTGCACCGCTCGGTTTGACACCGAAGAGTGACGCACTCTTAACAGAAGGCGTCGAGAATGATTTC
This sequence comes from Exiguobacterium sp. s181, assembly GCF_018617125.1. GTDB lineage: Bacteria > Bacillota > Bacilli > Exiguobacteriales > Exiguobacteriaceae > Exiguobacterium > Exiguobacterium profundum. The sequence goes on along the minus strand of NZ_JACSJM010000003.1, from coordinate 228,198 downwards.
GCCATCACGCTTGTCGCACGTGAAGACAACCAGGATGACGAAGCGATCCAAAAACTCGGCGAAGCGCTCACAAGTGACGAAGTCCGTGCGTTCTTGCAAGAAAACTATGATGAAACGGCCATTCCGGCGTTTTAAACAAAAAGATTGAGCCATCTAGGCTCAATCTTTTTTAGTACTCTTCGTATTCTCGCGGGTCTTGGTCATCGATGCGACCATCCTGCTTCGTCAACGCATTGAGCGTCTCCATCTCTTCATCCGTCAATTCGAAGTTGAAGACGTCGAGATTCTCTTTTTGGTGCAACTCGCTAGACGAGCGGGCGAGCGGGATGACACCAAGCTGCACGTGCCAACGCAAGATGACTTGAGACACGCTCTTTCCTTTTTGTTTGGCGAGCTCGGTGATCTTTTCGTCATGGATGACCGTGCGGGCGCGACTGAGCGGGCTCCACGCTTCTGTGATGATGCCGCGTTCTTTATCGGCTTTCCGCTGTTCGACTTGAGAGAAGTACGGGTGTAACTCGATTTGGTTAATGACCGGTGTTTCTCCCGTTTCTTCAATCAAGCGGTCAAGGTGCTCCGGCATGAAGTTCGATACCCCAATAGAGCGGATCCATCCGTTTTTCTTCGCTTGAATCAAGGCACGCCATGCCTCAACGTACTTGTCTTGTTTCGGGTTTGGCCAATGCAAGAGGAACAAATCCCAATAGTCGAGGTTCGCTCGATATAGGGACTCTCGAATCATCTCGAGCGCCTGATCGTAGTCATAATATTGCGCGCGCAATTTTGACGTTAAGAAAAGCTGTTCACGCGGGATGCCGGATTGGCGAACCGCTTCACCGACCGCGCCTTCATTATCGTAGCGAATCGCCGAATCGATGAGTCGATATCCGTTCCGGATGGCGCACGTGATGGCGTCGACCCCTGCTTCACCTTTCAAATAAACCGTCCCGAGTCCGATGGCCGGAATCTCATAACCGTCATGTAGCTTGATTGTTGGAATACCCATCAAATGCCTCCCCATTCAAAATCCGTTCTCTTCTCCGCTATTCCACTTTCCTTGGAAATGAAACGTTTGAATGTGAGGTCAACGTCGAAACGCTTTGATCAAACCTTCTGCCAAATCGAGAATACACACGATGATGATGGTGAGTAAGACACTCCAGACGCCCCAACGACTGATTGTTTCAAGGTCGGCGTTGATTTGCTCAGCAATCAACGGGAGCGCTTCGGTCGAAATTAGATCGGGTTGCAGCATAATGAGCGCTGTGACGACAATCCATACGATATTGAAGAGCGCGTTCCATAAGGCGAGCGGCTTTGTCCAATGTCGAACCATCCATTTGTAAATGGCGATGGCGATCCCAAAGGCGGCCAGGGCGATGACAAACGGGAAGAATTGATCCAAGACCGACGCATTGAGTAGCGGATAGGATTCACTATCTGTGACAACACGAATCAACTGCTCGGCGTTGACATACAATACGACCATCAGAACGGTGGCGATAAAGTCAAACAAAATCGAACCAAAATAAATCGAGGTCGAACGTGGTTTTACCTTCTTGAGTTGCTCAGGTTTCCAACTAGAGAAAGGCACTTCACCCTCAGGTACAGCACGTTCAATGATGAAGAACGTGAGGGTGATCCAGAATAGCGTCTGAACGACGACATTGAAGATAGCCGCACCAGTTTGAAGGAATGCTTGAATCAAGAATTGACTCCAAGACGTGTCGTCGATGGGATTGGTCAAATAACCGATGATCGAGAGAATGGTGACAACCGTGACGGCAATCGGTAAGACGATTTTAATGATGTTCACGTACTGTGTGAAGAGAGCAGGACCGATGAGATAAAGTGGTCGGTTCGCGTAGCGAGCAGCGAGGATTTGAGGGTCGCCGAGTTGGCGCAATGCTTCAAATAAAGCCGCTTCAGACGGGTCATTTCCAGTCATGTCATCAATGGTCGATTCCAATTCGAGTGCGACGTCTTGCCGCATCGACTCTGGGATTCGAGAGGTGACTTCATCGATATACACATCACGAAGATTCATGATCATTTCCTCCTTCAATTAGACGGGTCAACGTTTTCGACATGTTCATCCATTCCACGTACAACTCATTCAAAATGTCCATCCCATCCGAGCTGAGCACGTAGTACTTGCGTGGTCGACTCTCTGTCGTATCCCAGGAACTCGTGACGAGTCCTTGTTTTTCAAGTCGACGCAAGAGCGGGTAGAGCGTACTTTGATCAATGTTGATATCGGCATCTAGCAGTGCTTGAACGAGAGAATAGCCGTATTGGGGTGTCTTCAACTGACTGAGCACCGCAATCGTCAATGTGCCGCGCCGCAACTCCGTCACCAACGAGGCTTTTACATCAGACATTTTTTCGCCTCCTTCATTCGTTTATCTTTATACTGTATATCATACACTATAAGTTATCATACATCAATATGAATAAAAAACGTTGATTCATTTCCTGATTTTGGGATGATAAAGGGGAGGTGATGTTCATGAAGTGGTGGTGGATGGTTGGCGGTGTGGTGATCGTCAGTTTATTGACGATCAATGCGCAGTGGTATGGGAATGCGGCGACGTTTGGGGTACCGATTGGCTGGATCATCATGCTGCTAGTCTTGGCACAGTTTCGAAAGCCGACATCGACTCTTTGGGCGGCGTCGGTCGGAGTGATGAGTGTAGTGGTGGCGATTTTGCTTTCGATTCCGAGCTACTCGTTAGCCGAGGCAGAAGAGACGTTGAGCAAAACGTACAATGACGTGGCGTACATGGAGAGCGTTCCGACGACCGGGGGAGAATGGAATCCATTCTCCCCTCGAGTAGGCTATCGGTTTGAAACGGAGAGTGGAGACTCGATTTTATTCATCCCGGACTCGGGGAAGACGTTTGAACTGTAAAAAAGACTCGCTCTCATGATAGAGGGCGAGTCTTTTTGTTAGTTGCGAATCATGTAGTCGAAAGCGCCGAGTGCGGCTGTCGCACCAGAACCCATCGAGATGATGATTTGTTTGTAGGCGCTGTTCGTGCAGTCTCCTGCCGCAAACACACCTGGGACGTTCGTCGCGCCGTGACGGTCGACGACGATTTCCCCGAAGTTGTTGCGTTCGACCGAGTCGAGCCAATCCGTGTTCGGGACGAGACCGATTTGGACGAAGACGCCTTCAAGTTCGACATGATGTGACTCGTTCGTCTCACGAGACACATACGAGATGCCGTTCACTTTGTCCGTACCCGTGATTTCTGTCGTCTGAGCGTTCGTGATGACAGTCACGTTTGGGAGACTGTGAAGACGATCTTGTAGCACTTGGTCAGCCTTGAGTTCAGGAGCGAACTCGAGGACCGTTACGTGCTTGACAATCCCTGCGAGGTCGATGGCTGCTTCGATCCCAGAGTTACCGCCACCGATGACCGCGACACGTTTCCCTTCAAAGAGAGGACCGTCACAGTGCGGGCAGTAAGCGACCCCTTTGTTTTTGAACTCCGCCTCACCTGGGACGTTGACGTTACGCCAGCGTGCACCAGTCGAGAGGATGACGCTCTTACTCTTCAAGACAGCGCCGTTCTCGAGTTCAATCTCGACGAGGTCCTTTTTCTCAAGACGCTTCGCGCGTTGGAGGTTCATGACGTCGATGCCGTACTCTTTGACGTGCTCTTCAAGACTTGCGACAAGCTTTGGACCTTCTGTATAAGCGGTACCGATGAAGTTCTCGATCCCCATCGTGTCCATCACTTGGCCGCCGAAGCGCTCTGCGATGATTCCGGTACGGATTCCTTTACGAGCCGCGTATACGGCAGCACTCGCACCCGCTGGACCGCCACCGACGACGAGGACGTCATACGGGTCTTTATCCGAAAACGCAGAAGCGTCAGGACCTGTACCGAGTTTCGCCAAGATCTCTTCGAGTGACATCCGACCGTTACCGAACGATTCTCCGTTTAAGAAGACCGTCGGGACAGCCATGATCTCTTTTGCTTCCACTTCATCCTTGAACGCGGCTCCATCGATCATCGTGTGCGTGATGTTCGGATTGAGGACGCTCATGACGTTTAGCGCTTGCACGACGTCAGGACAGTTGTGGCAGCTGAGACTGATGTACGACTCGAAGTGATATGTGCCTTCGATATTTTGAATTTGTTTGATTGTATCCGCATCGACTTTCGGCGCGCGCCCGCTCACTTGGAGGAGGGCGAGGACAAGTGATGTGAACTCATGTCCGAGTGGAATCCCCGCGAAGACGATTCCTGTCTCTTCGGATGGACGATTCACGCTGAAGCTCGGTGTACGCTCGAGTGTCGCGCGTTCGACCGAGATGCGTGATGACATGCTGGCGAGTTCGTTGACGAGCTCGAGCATCTCGTTTGAGACTTTGTCTTCCCCAGCGCTTACACGGAGGACGACATCGCCCTCCATGAGCTGGAGATATTGGTCGAGCTGTTGTTTAATCGCTGCTTCTAACATGCAATCGCTCCTTACAATTTACCGACGAGGTCAAGGCTTGGGCGGAGTGTTTCAGAACCCTCTTCCCATTTCGCTGGGCAGACTTCGCCTGGATTGTTGCGTACGTATTGTGCTGCTTTGACTTTGTTGACGAGCGTGCTCGCGTCACGGCCGATGCCGCCAGCGTTGATCTCGACAGTTTGGATGACACCATCTGGGTCGATGATGAACGTACCACGGTCTGCGAGGCCGTCTTCTTCGTTTAAGACATCGAAGTTGCGTGAGATGACGTGTGATGGGTCACCGATCATGATGTACTCGATTTTTCCGATTTTCTCAGATGTTTCGTGCCAAGCTTTATGTGTGAAGTGTGTGTCTGTTGAGACAGAGTATACTTCTACACCGAGGTTTTTAAGTGTAGCGTACTCGTTTTGAAGGTCTTCAAGTTCAGTTGGGCAGACGAATGTGAAGTCAGCTGGGTAGAAGCAGACAACGCTCCATTTGCCTTTGAGGTCGTTCTCTGTAACTTCGAGGAATTCACCTGTTTGGAATGCTTGTGCTTTGAATGGTAGTACTTCTTTGCCGATTAATGACATGGGTTATGTCCTCCTTGTTTTTTACTCTAGCGTTTCTATCTCGACTAGAATAATTATAATGTAATACTAACTTCATATAACGAGCTGAAATTGTCAAGGCGTTTGCATGCTTTGAAAATATAAGGTGTATCAAAAGATTGTCTGTATTTGGCTTAATAAAAGCAAAGAAAACGATTACATAACGATCGTTATTTTCTCGCTATTTTCTTATTTTGAAAAATAAAAATCATGAGTATAGTTGATAATATTTTGGAAAGGGTTATACATTTTCTCGTCGGAAATTGGAGGATTATCAATTACATCAATAAAACAACCTTAATCACAAGTAGCGATTAAGGTTGAAGAATTTGCTGTATGATTTTTTCTCGATACAAAGCACGGTCTTTACTTTTCCGAAGTCGAGCATGACAGTTAGGGCAAGTAGCTATTACTTGTTCAGGGAGAGCCAATCCCTCATCGGATTCTTTATATAATGAGTAAAGTTCTAAATAAGGCCCTTGTTCAGTATCAAATGGTGCGGCTTGACCGCATGCTTCGCAGTGATTATTTGCTCTCGCAAGCACATAATAATATAAAGCCGCTGTCTGTTCCCTCACTTGGCGCTTTCGAATCGACATGCTTAATCCAGTCGCACGCTTAGGGTCACGATTGGCAATTCGTTCGAGTTCCACAATTGATTTGTCCCTCATAGTTGTTGCATATTCGTGAGATTCTTCCTGTACGACGTGGAGAGGTTCGAAAGCAAAAACGATGACTTCTCGCTGATTTTGATGTTTGTCGATTCCAAATTGAATATCATAGCCAATCAAAACAAGTTGGTCTACGAAACGATAATTTCCTTTTCCGAGAGATTCAAATAGATAAACATCCTCACCATTTTCGATGTGATGGAGAAGCGCCTTGTTACCGAAGGAGAAGGTTTGATTTCCTTCTTGTCCTTCGCCACTATAGTAGAACAAACCATCTTCTTCGCTCCAGCCATTCTTATATCCAAATTCTTGATCCATTCCACTATCAAAAATAAAAATAAGTTTATGTTTGTTAGGTGTACTGATTCCTCGTTGACGGCTTCCGCCATATTGATCATGGATGAAGGAACGTCTATACACTTTGTTTTTTTCGAACAGCATAAAGCACCTCATTTCCAGGTTTTTCTTTTAAATAGAGTGTAGCATGCTTTTTTATTAAAAACGAAAAAGACAGAGGACTCCCTCTGCCTTCACCGTCACTCCGCCATCAACGCACACACCGCATTCGAATACGCTACCGGATCTTCAATCGGTAACCCTTCAATGAGGAGGGCTTGTTGATACAAGAGGTCTGTATATTGTTTCGCTTTCGCTTCATCTTCTTTATACACACGTTGGAGTGTCTGGAAGATGGCGTGGTCGGCATTCACTTCGAGCACTTTCTCCGCTTTCATGCCGCCGCCGTTTGGCATCGCGTTCAAAATCTTCTCCATCTCGATTGAGACGTCACCCGCAACCGTCAAGCAAACCGGATGCGACTTGAGACGTGTCGAGGCACGCACTTCTTTGACGCGGTCTCCGAGCTCTTCTTTCATGAATGCGAACAAGTCTTGGTTGTCTTCGTTGAGCGATTTCGCTTCCGCGTCATCGAGACCTAGATCGCCGCTCGCGATCGATTTGAATTCTTTGTCTTCATACGACTGAAGCATCTTGATGGCGAACTCGTCGATCTCTTCTGTGAAGTAGAGGATCTCGTATCCTTCTTCTTTCAAACGTTCTGCTTGTGGCAAGAGGTCGATGCGATGAATCGATTCGCCTGTCGCATAGTAGATATACTTCTGATCTTCTTTCATCCGCTCGACGTACTCTTTGAGCGATACAAGTTTCTTCTCGTAAGAAGAATGGAAAAGAATCAAGTCTTTCAGTTCGTCTTTGGCTGCGCCGAACTGGTCATACACGCCGAACTTCAATTGGCGACCGAACGACTCATAGAACTTCTCATAGTCCTCACGCTCGTTTTGGAGCATCTTCTCAAGTATGCCTTTGATTTTCGACTTCACGTTTTTGGCGATCACGCGAAGTTGGCGGTCCTGCTGTAACATTTCACGGGAAATGTTGAGGGAGAGGTCTTCTGAGTCGACCATCCCTTTGACGAAGCCGAAGTAATCCGGCAAGAGGTCGGGTGACTTCTCCATGATCAACACGCCGTTCGAGTAGAGCTCGAGCCCTTTCTCGAATTCTTTCGTGTAATAGTCGAACGGAACCGTTGACGGGATGTAGAGGATTGATTGATAACGAATCGTCCCGTCGACGTTCAAGTGAAGGTGCTTGAGTGGCTCATCAAAGCCGTAGCGTTTCTCGTGATAGAACGCCTTGTAATCTTCGTCAGTCAACTCGCTCTTACGCTTCCGCCAAATCGGCACCATGCTGTTGACGGTCTCTTCTTCCTTGTAATCCTCATACTCTTCTGAGTCCTCTTTTTGACGATGTTTCGTCACATCGAGTTTGATCGGGTAACGGATGAAGTCCGAATGCTTCTTGATGAGTGAGCGAATCTCGTATTCTTCAAGGAATGACGAATACACATCATCTTCTGTGTCTGCCTTCAAGTGGAGCGTAATTTCTGTACCGATGTCCGCTTTGTCTGTCGGCTCGATCGAATAGCCGTCTGTGCCTTCTGACTCCCATACGTATCCTTGATCACTGTCAATCGAGCGAGTCCGCACGGTCACGCGGTCAGCGACCATGAACGCGGAATAGAATCCGACCCCGAATTGACCGATGAGGCTATGGTCTTCTTCCATCTTCGTCGCCTGTTTCATGGCGAGTGAACCGCTCTTTGCGATGATTCCGAGGTTTGTTTCGAGTTCTTCTTCTGTCATCCCAATCCCTGTATCGCGAATCGTGATCGTCCGTGCTTCTTTGTCGAGTTCAATTTTGATGAAGTAATCGTCTTTGTTGAACTCGATGCTTTCGTCTGAGAGGGCACGATAATACATCTTGTCGATGGCATCACTCGCGTTCGAGATGAGCTCACGCAGGAAGATGTCCTTATGTGTATAAATTGAGTGGACCATCAACTCTAAAATTCGTTTCGATTCCGTTTGAAACTGTTTCTTTGTCATGATCGTTCTCCTTTTGATGTCTATATTTTGGCACTCTGCTAATAAGAGTGCTAACACTATTGATTATCCTAATTTTTAGGAAGATGTCAACCGAGATTGAAGAAAAGATTGACGAGGACGTAGGTTTCGCATATAGTTGAGTACATGCGATGAGCTGGTCTATGTAAGACGGCGGACATTCCCTTGAGGAGCACGTTGTGGAGCGTGGTCCGTCGCGGTAGACTTTCGAGAGCACCTCTAGTGAGAGGTGCTCATTTTTATGTATACAACTAGCCTCCCTTCAAACGAAGGGAGGCTTTTCTTATGCCCGGATGGATGTGAGGAACATCTCTTTTAAAGCATGCAATTGTACGGCCGGTTCGATATCGTCCTCTAAATAACTGATGTGCGACTTCAACATGATGTTGTTGCCGAACGTCCCGAACGTATTGATGATTGTGACGACGGTCACCTTCACATCGATATCCGAGCGGAATGAACCGTCTCGTTTCCCATCTTCGATCAAGGGTTCGAGTGTCTGCATGATCTGTCGTTGAACGTCGATGTATGTCTCGATTCCAGGAAGAGGTGAGGCGACGAGCGATGCATAGCTCTCGAACGCCTCTCGGAAACGGGCATGGTTCGTCCGTTCCAACTGCATCTCGAAAAAGTGGTTCAAGATGGCCTCGAGCCGCTCATATGCGCTGCCTTCCCCATGCATGAACTGTTCAAATCTCTCGAGTGTGGGCTGTAGATTCTTGACGGCTGCCGCGACGATCAATTGATCTTTCTTCGGGAAGTAGCGAAACAGTGTCGCCACCCCAATCCCTGCCGCGTCCGCGATGTCCTGCATCTGAACCTTCTCAAAGCCATTCTCTATAAATAAGCGTTCTGCCTCTTGGATAATCAGCTGGATTCGTTCTTCTTTGTTTTGTTGTCGTTTACTCAATTCCATCACCTCATTGTCTGTCCCTAGTATATCGTCTTCGAGCAGTTTCGTTGAGATTAATGTCACATCCAATTATGATTATGATAGTTAGACTATCATAATTTAATGAATGGAGCTGGGACAATGCGTTTACAGGGGAAAGTAGCGGTCATCACAGGGGCAGGAAGCGGTATGGGAGAGTCAACGGCACGCCTATTCGCCAAAGAAGGGGCGACGGTCGTCGCAACAGATATCAATGAACAAGGAGTAAACAATGTAGTCGAGTCGATTCGTGCACAAGGTGGGGAAGCCATCGCGGTGAAGCATGACGTGACCTCACGTTCGAGCTGGGAGGACGTATTCGCAGAAGTGGAAGCGACGTGTGGCAAATTAGATATTCTCGTCAATAACGCTGGAATCGCACTTGCGAAACCGTTCTTGGAACAGACGGAAGAGGACTGGGCACGCACGTATCGCATCAACATCGATGGGGTCATGTTAGGGACACAGTATGCGATTCCGCTCATGACAGAGAATGGCGGAGGATCAATCGTCAACATCTCCTCCATCTCTGCATTGACCGGTATGGCGGGTGCCGGGGCCTATACAGCCTCGAAAGGTGCGGTCCGTTCTCTCACGAAAGCAGCGGCCGTCGATTACGGGAAGCAAAATATTCGGGTCAACTCGGTGCATCCTGGGTATATCGTGACACCGATGAGTGCGCCGCATATGGAACATCCGGACTATAAGCAGCACTTCTTGAATCAAATCGCTTTGCCGAATCTCGGACAAGCGGATGAGGTGGCGGCAGCCGTCCTATTCCTCGCGTCAGACGAAGCGAACCATATTAGCGGGATCGAACTTCCGGTAGACGGTGGCGTGACGGCGAAATAACACCATGTGGATTTAGTTCTTCTGAACTGAATCCTTTTTTGTATTCTTGAGTCGTAACTGTCTATACTAACTAGGAGGTAGTTTCGTTATTTAGGAGGGATTAGATGAACTGGTATTTAGATGATGCACATGCATTGCATCGAGCAGCTCCTTATACGTTTTATATACCGAGCACAGCGGTCTTGAGCCGATTAAAAGTCGATGACTATGTGAAATTGATTTTTGCGACTGATGTTGCTGAGCCTGATGGGTATCGGGGAGAACGGATGTGGGTCCGAATCACATCGGTCAACGGTAATCAGTTTGAAGGTGTGCTCGATAATGAGCCGTATCGTTTACCGATCACGTTAGGTACCGTCCTTTCGTTCGGGATGGAGCATATTTGTCAGACCGAACTTGAAGAGCCAGCTGAGGATGAGTGGGATTATTATATGGATACGCTTGTGACGGTCAGTGCGGATGTGTTAGAACGTGAAGAATTTCATTTTATGTTGCGAGATGAGCCACATGAGGAAGGGGATTCAGGTTGGTCCTTTTTGAGCGGATATGAAGATGATGCTTACTTAAATGATGCAGATCATTTTCACATCGTGTCAATCGGTGTCATCTTGAATATCGATGACTCTATTCTAACGTTAGTTAACCAGCCACCACTTTGTGTGTATGAACGTAACGAGGATGGGACGTTTCAGGAAATTGAAGATTTCGACTGGGATGGGTATTTGAATGGCTAACAAAAACTGTAACTTAGGAATGGAAATCTAATTTTAGATGGGTAAGAGTATGGATGGATAAAACGGAGTTGTTTTAGCAAGTCCAACTTCAACTTCGATCTTCTACCTGTACCAGTAAATAGTTCATTTGTTTAGATGAGGGAAGTCTTGAGGACCTTTATCAGAAATTGAATCAATTCAATGAAGCGTGGGATGAGGATGATTGAACAGTTCAAAATGACGCGAATATGGGAAGACGATTTCGCAATCGAAGTGATGATGACGCTAAAAGGAAAGTGGTGCGAGGTTACCGTGAACGAGTATGTCACAGCATCCGATATCAACGCCGTTATCTCTTCGTTACGAGCGTTCAATGAACGGAATGGGAAGTCTCCGGAGATGTGGATACTCAACCTTCCACTCGTCCGTCTCTCCTTGACGTTCGCGCTTGCGAATGCAAGAGGGGTTGTTCAAGTCAGCGCCGCAATCGAGCAAAGTAAAGGTGATGGCGGAGACATGAGCGCAACCTTCTCGTTTGAGACGACAATGGGACAGATGGATGATTTGCAGCGACAACTGTCGGCATTCTTGGCACGCGAAACCAATTCGGTCGAATCGCTTCGCCCAGAGTAAGTGGTCAGATTAAAACGAAAAGGCGGGTACGAAAAGTGAAAACTTAATTCGAGATGGAACGGATTTGGATGGATGAGACTGAGCTGTTTTATCAGGTTAGGCTACAGCTCCATGCATCCGTCTGTTCGAGCAATCAAGATGTATATATACAGGACGAGACATTGCAAGAACTGATTGACTCAATCGATGGATTCAATAACATATGGGGAAAGAATCCCGTGACTTGGGAGTTGTTGGACCCGGATGCGGATGACCAAAAAATCAGCCTCACGTTCTCATTGATTGATCGGACAGGGACGATTCAAGTCGACGTCTTCATCCATGACGAGTGGCCACACGATTCGTTCGACCACTTCCATGCGACCTTCAAGTTCAGAACGACAATGGTCCAGCTCGATGACTTGAGCACTCAAGTCAAACGATTCATTCGTCGTGAGACCGACCATGTCTCATCACTTCGACCAGAATAAAGCAGCCTGAGACGACTCAGGCTGCTTTTTAGTACCATTCTTTCGGTTCGTAATTCAATTCGCGGAACAGCTGCTCACGCTCTTTTTTCGAAAGATCGCGCCATTGTCCAGGCGGCAGTTTCCCGAGCGTGATGTTCATGACACGAACACGTTGGAGGCGGAATACTTCGTATCCGAGCGCCTCACACATCCGACGGATTTGGCGGTTGAGTCCTTGCGTGAGCGTGATGTTGAAATCGAACTTCGAGAGCGGACGGACTTTACACGGTAGCGTCTTCTGTCCGAGGATTTTGACGCCGGCTTCCATCTGTTCGACGAACTCCGGTGTGATTGGCTTATCGACCGAGACGATGTATTCTTTCTCATGCTCGCCTTCGGCACGAAGAATCTCGTTGACGATATCGCCGTCGTTCGTCATGAGGATGAGACCTTCTGAGTCTTTATCGAGACGACCGATGTTAAAGATGCGGAGCGGGTGGTTGACCATGTCGACCAAGTTCCCTTTTACTTTTTTCTCTGTCGTACTCGTGATCCCGACCGGCTTATGGACGGCGATGTAGACGTTGTTTCGGGCAACCCGTGCGACAGAACCGTTGACGAGGACTTCATCGCCCGGTTTGACCTGGTCGCCGATTTTTGCTTTCTTCCCATTGATGGTGACGCGTCCCTCTTCGACGAGACGGTCGGCTTGGCGACGGGACGCCTTGCCTGATTCACTGATGAATTTATTGATGCGCATGTGTACACGTCCTTTGTTTGGCTTCGTCCTCTCACTATAACGCATTTTATAAACTCTCGAAAGCGGGAAACGAACGGGAGAGGAGGGATGACATGGAGGCAGTACGACTGTTACAAGACGCAATCCGATTTCAACAAGCACTGTGCGACACAACGTTCGGGAAAGAATTGATTCAAGAGGCATCACCTGTCCTTTGGTACGGGCGACCTGGTCCGAATCAATGGCTGACCATCGGGACGAATCCGTCTCGCGGCGAGTTTTTACATCGTGACGGGACATCGAGAACGGGGCAACACCAAAAGTTCTATTGGCGGGACACACTTTCGTTTGACGATTACCTCGGAAATGAAGAGGCGCTGCAACAAACGCTCGAACGGGCATCGGTCTATTTCGAGTCGGGGCGCGCGACGACGAACTGGTTCGGGAAACCGCATGGCGCCAAACTCGAGGCACTCCTCAACGGGATGGGGCGTTCGTTCTATGATCATCCTGCAGCTGTCATCCACGTTGATTTTTTCAAGTTTGCGACATATGAACAGATGGGGAAGATGAGGACCGGGCGCCACTGGATGGAACATCCGACCTCAATCGAACTGTTGGAGCGGACGATTGCGTACATCAAACCAATCCGTATCATCGTGCTCGGACGGGATAACTGTCGTGCCTTGAACGGTTTTTCAACAATCGGAAGACTGTCTGCATATCCCGCCGTCACCTATGAAATCGGACGCCATGATTCAGGTATCCCGATGATCGGCCTCCATATGAAGCCTTCAGAAGTGTTCGTTGGGCTCGGGAATGGCCGTGATTCAAACGGGCTACATTACGGGTCATACGCGAAGCGCGAGCACCTTTTAAAAATCGGAGAAGCGATTGACACGATTATGGACGAGTGGCTGGCGGATGGACGCGTGTGATGCTTCCCCAAAAGTTGAATTCGTTGAAGTCGATGTAGCGCACGTCCTTCGAACGATTATCGAGCACGGCTAACAAGATGACGTCCGGGAACCCCCGTTTTTCAAACTGCAAGTAGCCGACTCCCGTGACGGAATGATTTTTATAAAAGCCGTTCGCCATATTCAACACAAACGGGCGTCCTGCTTTCAGCTCACGCTCAAACGTCGACCATTTCCAAAGATAGCGGGAACTGCCTCGACCGTCGTACCCGTATCGCTTCCACAGTTTCGTGATGATGGTGGCGATTTGTGTCGGCGGTGTCCCTTTCTCGTCTTTGAAATGGTGCCTGAAGGCGATCTCGCGCACATCTTCTTGGATCTGTGTCACATCATCTGGGATGTTCGCATACCCATGATCTCGATAGAAACGGAAGATGGCGGTGATCGACGTCAACGTACAGTTGTTCTTGCCGTTCTCGAACTGACGTTGGAGCAAGACGGGCACGCCTTCAATCTGTACAGAGCGCTTTAATGTCCAGCGTCCGTGATAACGATCGTTCACATAAGCTTCCGGGTCGATGATCCCGGCATAGCCGTTGTTCGCAACCTCGAGTTGTCCTGCAAATGGGTGCTCCATCTCGGTCTCCCTCCTTTTCTTTTAGTATACAAAGGACGCCCCATCTCATAAAAGAGAAAGGGCGTCGTTTTCGTTAAAACACAAGATGTGCGATGCCGACGATGATCGGAAGGGTGATGAAGGTACGTAACAAGAAAATCAAGACGAGGTCGAGGAATGAGATCGGTAGTTTTGAACCGAGCAACAAGCCCCCGACTTCTGACATATAGATGAGCTGGGTAACCGACAACGTAGCGATGACAAACCGTGTCAACTCACTCTCGATGCCGCTTCCGAGAACGGCCGGCAAGAACATGTCGGCGAAACCGACGACCATCGTTTGAGCGGCTTCCGATGCCTCAGGCACTTGAAGGAGCATCAAAATCGGTTCGAACGGCTTTCCGAGGATAGTGAAGAACGGCGTATATTCTGCGATGATGACCGCAATCGTCCCGACTGCCATGACGACAGGGAGGACGCCGATCCACATATCGAGCACGTTCTTGAAGCCGTCTTTGAGCGTCTCTAGGAAACTTTTACTCGAACGTGACTTTTGTAACGCCTGAATTAACGCCCACTTACCGAGTGACACGTTCGCGGGTACTTCTTCTTCCGGTTTGAGCTCCGTCTTCTCATAAGCCGTGTCTGCCTTTTTAGATAATGGATAAATCCGTGGCATGATGAGAGCGGCGACTAGTCCGGATAAAACGATGGCCCCGTAGTAAGGCAAGAAGTATTGGTCGAGTTCGACATACTGTAAGACGACGATGGTGAAGGTGATGGAGACGACGGAGAATGTCGTCGCAATGATCGACGCTTCCCGTTTCGTGTAATAACCTTCCTCATACTGTTTGGTCGTCAGTAGAATTCCGATCGTCGCATCCCCGACCCATGAGGCGAGCGAGTCAAGTGAGGCGCGCCCTGGCAAGCGGAAGAGCGGACGCATGATCTTCATCAAGAACGTCCCGACGAACTCGAGAAGTCCGAAGTTCAATAGGAGCGGTAACAACATACCGGCAAAGAAGAATGTCGCAAATAAGATTGGAATCAAATCAAAGAGCAATAAGCCCCCTGTAAATTCTGACGTGATCATCTCTGGTCCGAGTGTGAGTAGCGTCATGACCCCAGCGATGAAACCGATCACGCGCATGATGAACCAAAACGGTGTCACGCTAAACAGTGCGTTGATGGATGGTCGCTCCATCATAAAAGCAGGACGTGCCGTAAAGAGTAATAATGAGCCGACAATCGAAATCCCCATCATGATGACGGCGAGTGTCGGGACGAAATCCCCAATCCAGTCAATCAGCAGATTGGATAAGAAGGCGACTGGAATCGTGAAGCCTTCCTCTGATGAGATTGGTACGATGAAAAACATGATCCCGATGAGTGATGGAATCAAGAACTTAAAGAAGTCTCGACTCGAAAAAGAAGGTTTCTTTCCGTCTGGTGTTGATGAACCATTCATGATGCATTCCCCATTTCCCCGAAGTGTTTGTGCTGTCTATGTATCCCCATTACACATCCAGCCGTTATTGAAACGTATTTCTTTCTTAGTATAGAAAATATGACCAGGTGCTATCAACAACATGCGGAAATTTTCTGAAAAATACAAGGTTAAACACTAGGCAAAACATTCGTATTCCATCAAACCATTTAGTATGATGACGGCGAGTCCAACAAATTCAAGATATTTAGAAACTTCATTATAGAGATAGGAGAATGCATGATGAGATTGAGTGTGTTAGACCAGGCGCCGGTCACGTCGGGTCATACAGGAGAACATGCGCTTAATTGCGCGGTCGAGCTCGCACAAGTCGCAGAAGAGTTAGGATATTACCGTATGTGGATGGCGGAGCATCATGGTGGCATGTCGTTCGCCAGCTCGGCTCCAGAGGTCATCACGGCTTATCTGGCAGCGAAGACGAACAAGATTCGTCTCGGGTCCGGCGGCATCATGATGATGCACTACTCGCCACTCAAGATGGCAGAGGTATTCAAGACGCTCAGCGCGCTCGCTCCAGGACGGATCGACTTTGGTGTCGGACGTGCGCCAGGCGGTGATGCGAACGCGATCTATGCGATGTCACAAGGGCAGAAGCCAATGATGGATGGACTTTACGAGAAACTCGATACGACGCTTCAATTGATTAAAGATGAGGCACCTGAAGAGAGATGGTATAAGAACACGCCAGCAGCACCTACAGGCGTTACGCTTCCAGAAGCGTGGTTACTCGGTTCGAGTGGGAACAGCGCCGTGCAGGCCGGACGGATGGGGCTCGGCTATTCGTTTGCCCAGTTCTTTAACGGACAATTGAGTGCCGATACGCTCGACACATACCGTCACCATTTCACGCCGTCTGATTTCATGGAGAAACCGGACATCAGTGTCACGTATTTGGTCACGACGGCAGAGACGGAAGAAGAGGCAGAATATTTGGCCCGACCTTCTGATTTGTCGCGTCTCTTCTTGATGCGTGGTCAATTGAGACAGCTGTTGAGTCCGGAAGCGGCCCACGACTATCCGCTCACGGAGGTCGATAAAATCCATATCGCCAACAACCGAGCCATCCACCTCGTAGGAACGCCGAAACAAATTGCGGAACAGTTACGGGATGAATCGGAACGTTACGGTTTCGATGAGGCGATGATTTGTAGCATCCAGCATAAGCAGGAAGATCGCCTGAACGTCTATCGTCTCTTGGCGAATGAATTGCTTTAATCCGGAGAGCACCTTCTCAAGTACGAGAGGGTGTTTTTTTTATAAGAGAAAAACGTTTCCCCATTTTTTCAAAGGTTTTCTCCATAGTTTGAGCGAAACCAACTACACTATAAGAAAAAGGAACGGGTGGAGGGATACGATGCAACGGATGAAAGGCGACCCATATTATCTATTCGAGCTGTTCACACGCTTGTATCGAATGGTATTTCTAATGGAAGTGACAGAAGCAGGCTATCGTTACGTAAATGTGAGCGAACAGGGGAAGGTGGCCTCTTCGCTTCCAAGTGATGTAGAAGGGCGGTATTTACATGAGATGTATCGCTCGGAAGTGGTCGAGGAATTGATTGAACATTATGATGCGGTCGTTGAGACAGGGGAGCCGGTCTACTTCATGTCGCAAATGAACATCGACTCCAATACGGCCCGATTCGCTTCTTCTATGCTTGTACCGATTGAAGATGAGGATGGATTCGTTCGTTATGTACTCGGTTTGACAACTGATTTATCCGAGGAGGCGGAGATCAAGTTGTTAAAGAGTATCGAGCATATGGACTATTTGACCGGTATGCCAAATCTGATGAAAGTCAAATTGGAGCTCGACCAGTTGTTCGAGCAACATGACACCGAAGAGACGAGCGTCATGCGCCTTCACATCAACCGTTTCAAGATGATGATGTCGCTTCAAGGTGTGGAGCGCTCGAATCAGTTGATTAAAGACATCACACGTCAATTGGCGAATACGCTTCCGAAAGGTTCAATTATCGGTCGAGTAGACGGTGAAGACTTTATCGCGGTGTTACCTCACACTCCAATCCGGTTGGCATACATGTACGCCGAGCATTTGCTTGACGTGATTGCAGATCATTCGTATCAAGTGGCGGAGGCCGAATTCCCGTTATCGAGTTGTATCGGGATTGGTGCCGGTACAGCGGATGCCGACCGTGTCATCATGAACGCCTCCACGGCTCTGTTGGAAGCGCGTCAGACGGGAAATCAAACGATTCGTTTATATGAACACGATGAGTACGTGCAGCGTTACATCGATGAGATGATGATCGAAACGGAACTGGTCAAAGCGTTGAAGCTAGATGAGTTATACATGGTGTATCAACCGAAAGTGTCGATGGACGGTGCGATTCATTTTGAGGCACTCATTCGCTGGGAGAGTCCTGTTCTCGGATTCATTTCACCTGAAACGTTCATTCGTGTGGCTGAACAGTCACTCTTGATCGAAGACGTGACACGATTCGTCATGAATCGGGTATGTCAGGATGTGTCGTCACAACCTGAGCAGTTTGAAGGGCGCCGCGTGGCTGTGAATGTCTCACCGAATTTATTTCATGAACACCATATGAATGAACTGGTTGCGATCATTGCATCGTACGGTCTTGTGCCAGAACAATTTGAGTTTGAGGTGACCGAGCACACGTTGATGCATGAACCGGTAGCGGCGATCAAAACGGTCGAATCGCTCAAACAACAAGGATTTCGACTGTTGATTGATGACTTTGGGGTCAGTTATTCCTCGTTGAATTATTTGAAGTTGTTCGAGATTGATGGAATCAAGATCGACCGGTCGTTCGTCGCGCAACTCGATCAGGAGAGCGGCATGAAAGAGTATGAAATCGTCAAACTGATTGTCTCGTTGGCTAAAAAGCTAGAGTTAGAGGTGACGGCTGAAGGTGTGGAGACTGAAGAACAATATCGGATCTTACGTCAGCTCGGCTGCGATGAGATTCAAGGGTATTTCTTCAGTCGTCCGATGCCGCTCGCGGAGTTAGAAGAGGCGCTCGGAATCTTGTATTCCCATCAGATGATGTTATCGAAGATCGAGCAGCCTGTGCAGTTGTTGCATCCTTCTTTAGATGAGCGTGAATTGCAACGACTCAAAGCGATATTACGATTGGAAATTTTAAATACGCCACAAGAGGAACGATTTGACCGGATCTCCCGATTGGTCGCACAAACCTTCCAGATGCCAATCGCATTCATTTCGATCATGACGACAGACCAACAGTGGTTCAAATCGTGTGTCGGTATCGAGCTCGAATCCGCTCACCTCAAACGGGAATGGACGTTATGTAATCGGGTTGTCACATCAGAGTCTCCGCTGGTGATTGAAGATGTTGCGGCAGCAGCGATTGAAAGTGACAGTCCTTGGATTGACCGAATCGGATTTTATGCAGGTGTACCGTTGCGGACGAAGCAAGGTCACGTCATCGGCACACTTTGCGTAGTGGATGGGCAGGCGAGAACGTTCTCAGAAGAAAACTTGAAGGCGCTCGAATCGTTTACGCATTGGGTCATGACAGAGATCGAGCACACGGAAGTCTCGAGAAGACAAATCACGCGACAACAATCAATCGAAGCATTGTATGAAGCGACGGCATTGCGTGTACCGTTCCAAGATCAATTGGCCCGGGTTCAAGAAATTTTATTGGAATGGGTCGGTTATTCCCACGGGGTCATCTTCTCGATTGAGCCTTCGCATCGTCTTCTAGTAGAGCATGGGGTCTCTCGTTTGACTTGGGGGGAAGAAGAACTGCATTCCCTGCATCAATTGACAACGGTCGGCGCGCAAACGCTTCAGGAAGGTGATCTGATTGTAGACGGTATCGAATTCACGAGGCTAGTCAGTTTTCCTTTGACGCATGCGCATCAAGTGTTTGGCTGGGTCGTTCTTCTCTCGGAGCAAGGCAACTTGAATGATCATCTCGACGAGGAAACGTTGCAAGAGTTGACAGGGACGGTACGATTGCTTGCACGATGGATGGAGAACGGGATTCGAAAGGAACGGAAACAACGCGAGATGATTCGAATCGCAAAACAAGATCAGCTGACCAAACTGT
Organism: Exiguobacterium sp. s181; assembly: GCF_018617125.1. Taxonomy (GTDB): domain Bacteria; phylum Bacillota; class Bacilli; order Exiguobacteriales; family Exiguobacteriaceae; genus Exiguobacterium; species Exiguobacterium profundum. Next base: position 208,617 of record NZ_JACSJM010000003.1, on the reverse strand, counting down.
ATAATCGTCATACGCTCACGACCGATTTATACAAAAAGATGCACCGGACGCCATCGATTACATTGATACTCGTCAATTTAGACGATTTTACAAGAATCAACGATCAGTATGGGCACATGATAGGGGATGAAGTGTTAATTGAAATCGCACAACGATTAAATGAATTCGTCCAGCGTGTTGGGGGTCAAGTCTACCGTTTCTCAGACGATGAATTTGTTTTGGTGCAAACGGGTTCACTAAGTGGGGTTGAGCAGATTAATGAAGTTATTTCCCAGGGAATACACGCGTCGAATGGTGAAGTCATTCATCTTACAGCAAGTGTTGGCGTCACCCTGGTCCAGTCGACCGACACCGTCGATTCGGTTCTTCAAAAAGCAGATGCAGCGATGTATATTGCAAAGAGCAATGGAGGAGACCAGTGGTTTCAGTATGATGGATATTCGGATAAGGGGATTTGAGGATGGGGAAATTATGGTTGATTGAAGGATTACCGGGAAGCGGGAAATCTACGTTTGCCGAGAGGCTACAAGATAAACAAAATGGTAAGTTCTATTCGGAGGTGGATGCGTCACACCCGGTAGATGTGCATGATGTCTATTGGGTCGAGGAGAAACCATCAACCGGTCGTATTCTTGATGAAATCGAGGGGGGATGGCTCGTCCGTTATGATGATGGTGAAGAACTTGCCGGAACGGACGTCTACGAGTTGCCTTTCGCTCTTCACACACGAATCATGTGCGAACGCTGGCGGCGGTATGTTCAAAAGGTAGAGCGGGAAGAACAGGACGTCATCTTTGAATGTGCGTTGCTCCAAAATCCTTTCACGATTGGAATGGTTTCTCAAGACGTTCCGTTAGCGGATATGGAAGCATACGTTCAAGAAGTCGCGGACATCCTAAAACCGATTGATCCGATGGTCGTTTATTTGGCGTTGAATGACGTCGCACGCATTTTTCCAATCGTATATGATGAACGACCGATGGGATGGCAAGGCGGCTTTGTCGAGTATTATACGAGCGGCGCCTATGGTGTGAACCATGCGCATAAGGGTATGGCCGGAACGATTGAGATTTTAGTGGAACGCCAACGACGTGAGCTTGAACTGTTGAAACGATTACCTCTTCGGCACGCTCGGATTCAAAATGATAATCGGCATTCATTTGAAGAATTAACGAATTTATTAGAGGAGGAGTCGATTCGTACATGCAAACCTTAATCAAACATTCGGAACGTTTTTGGTATATGACACCCGTTGACCGTACCGATCGACCAATTCTCGGTGCCGTTATCGGCGATACGCATACGCTACTCATCGATGCGGGCAATTCCGTTTCGCACGCCTCATTCTTTTTAGAACAGCTAGAAAAACAAGGCCTCCGTGCGCCGTCGATGGTCGCATTGACGCATTGGCATTGGGATCACATCTTCGGTTTACCTGCACTTGAAGGTATGGTTTCCATTGCGAGTGAAGCGACCAAACAGGGGATGGAAAAACTTGTCCCATATGCTTGGGATGATGTCTCTCTCGATGAGCGGGTGGCGGAAGGGATTGAAATCGCATTTTGCGCGGAAGCAATCCGTGAAGAATATGGAGACGCGCGCGATATCAAAATCGTATTACCTACGCTGACGTTTCAAGAATCGCTGACACTCGACCTCGGTGGCGTTCACGTCGTGTTACGACATGTCGGAGGAGACCACGCAAAAGATGCGGTTGTCCTTTACATCGTAGAAGAACAGGTATTATTTTTAGGAGACGCGTTATACGCAGACATCTATTCTCCCACATGGAGAATGACTCCGGAAGAAACCCTGCGGTTGTTGAATGTATTGGAATCGTTTGATGCTAAACAGATTGTCTGGTCACACGGTGAGATGGTGAGTCGTGAATCCTTCGCAGAAGATTGCCTTGCATTAAGACGAATCGCCACCATTTCGAATGATTTCCCAGGAAATATTGATGAAATCACGCAGTCATATGCTTCACTCGTCAATCGGGAGATCACCGAGGAAGAGAACGAGTTGATTACGTTTTTTGTGAACGGGACGGTGGGAAGATGACTTACACTATCACGCGGATTCACGAGGAAGACGAGACGTTCCAACAGTTTTTGACCACTCAATTACGTGAGTATAACAACGTTCGTTCGATTTACCATCGTGACATTCGCGAGGCGCACGTGCCGACCATTCAGTTGAAAGTGGAGCAAGAAGGACGGGTAATCGCCGGCTTATATGGGAGTGTGTATTGGGGATGGTTCGATTTGGATCGTCTTTGGGTCGATGCAGACTTTCATGGTCAGGGCATCGGTAGCCAATTGCTTAGAGAAGGGGAGGCGTTAGCGAAGTCGCTCGGTGCGACGCGTGTGAAATTGACGACGTTCTCGTTTCAAGCGAAACCGTTTTATGAGCGATTCGGTTACACGGTAATAGGTGTGCTACCGGACTATCCGCCGGGATCGGATTACTATATGATGATGAAGCAATTATAAAAGGCGACACGAGGTCGCCTTTTTAATACACTTTATCCCCATTGAAGATTGAATTTTTCACCATGACGTAGTCTACGGTGCGCAATGCCTCGAGACTGTCACCACCCGCGTAAGAAATCGCCGATTGGAGGTCTTGCTCCATCTCGGTCAATGTATCTTGTAGTGCCCCTTTGTGTTCGACAAACATCTTTTTCCCCTCGACGTTCTTTCGCTCACCCTTTTGGAACTCAGAAGCAGAACCGAAATACTCTTTCAATTGTTTCCCGTCTTGCTCGAACGTTTCCCCCGGTGATTCATCGTGTCCGGCGAACAATGAACCAATCATGACCATCGAAGCGCCGAAGCGAATCGATTTGGCGATGTCACCGTGAGTACGGATGCCCCCATCCGCGATAATCGGTTTCGTCGCTGCTTTGGCACACCAGCGAAGTGCAGCCAATTGCCAGCCCCCGGTACCAAAACCTGTTTTGATTTTCGTGATACACACTTTACCAGGACCGATTCCAACCTTCGTCGCATCCGCTCCGGCATGCTCTAATTCGCGAACGGCCTCTGGTGTCCCGACGTTCCCCGCGATGACGAAGGATCCAGGAAGATGGTGTTTGATATGCTGAATCATTCGGATAACCGCATTCGAATGACCGTGAGCGATATCGATTGTAATAAATTCTGGCGTATGACCGGTCGATTTGAGCATTTCGATAAACCCATACTCTTCTTCCTTCACGCCGACACTGATGGATGCATACAAACCACGCTCATGCATGTCTTGGATAAATGCCAGGCGCGTCTCTGGATTGAAGCGATGCATGATGTAAAAATATCCGTTCTTAGCCAGCATCAATGCGACCTTTTCATCGATAATCGTCTGCATGTTAGCCGGAACGACTGGTAATCGGAACGTGAAGCCACCAAGCTCGACGGTCGGATCACATTCCGAACGACTGTCGACAATACATTTTGCAGGAATTAATTGAATATCTTCGTAATCAAATACTTTATCCATATATCGCACCCCTATTCACGAACATTAACGTATTGAACAATAAAAAACTTCGCCCATTCGGTAATATAACGTGAATAGAGTTTAAAGTCAAAGGATAATTCAATTAATTTATCTTAAAAATGAATAAAATTAAATCAATTGATGTTTAATGTTCGGATTTAGGATTTATTTTCGGTGTTTCACGTGAAAAAAGGACCATTTATTGGTGGTCCTTTGCGAGTGCATATTGATTTCGTCCACCTGCTTTGGCTTCATAGAGAGCGAGGTCGGCACGTTTTAGTAACTGTTTGGTCGACAACCCTTTTACAAATCGAGCACCCCCGACACTTGAAGTCGTAATGAACGTATGTTGGTCGATTTCCCATGGGCGCTGTAGTGCTTGAATGATTTTCTCTGCAACCCGATGTAGGGCACAGGAATCGTTGAAGCGAATGAGAACGGCAAACTCATCACCGCCAAGTCTGGCAATCATATCTTGTTTGCGAAGCACGGATGTCAATCGACGAGCGAGTTGTCGCAAGAGTTCATCGCCCACATCATGACCGAACGTATCGTTGATTTGTTTGAATCGGTCAACATCAAGAGCGAGGACGGCCAATTCACCTTGCTCGAATTCGGTTCGATCGATCGCTTCCTCGAGGTAAGCGAGGAAGAAACGACGGTTCGGTAAGTCGGTCAGCGTGTCGTGATACGCCAAATGCTTCAGTTGCTTCTCTAGTGCTTTACGCTGCATGATTTCTCGGCTAACCGTCAAATAGTGTAGGAGAAGTCCGGATTCATCATAGATGGCCTGAATTTTCGTTTCGAGCCAAATCCAGCGCTGGTCAGCATGGAAATGACGGAACTCAAGGGTCAAGGAGATGTCTTCTTCCTTCATTTCTTTCAACTGCTCCCGGACGATCTGGATGTCGTCCGGATGGATATAGTCGAGCGTATTCTTCCCTTCGTAATATCCGGCCGCAAAACCGAGCACGGTACGGTGAGAAGGGGAAGCATAACGAACAGTACCATCCCGTTCTAGTATACAGACGAGGTCACTCATGTTTTCTGTGATCAATCGATATTGTAACTCACTCTGTCTTAACGCTTGTTCCATTTCACGTTTCTCCGTGACATCACGCAAAATCGTTAAGACGGCCGTTTCACCCTCATAATCGATGAGAAGGCTACTGATATCCATCTGGAGCTTGTCTCCACTCGGTGTCATGATGACCATTTCCGTATCTTGAACGGGGCCTCCGAGTTCGAGAGAGGCAAGTCGTTGACGGGTGGACTGATGATACTCTTCTGCGATGAATGAAAAAATCGATTCATTCTCTAGATAGGTTTCTCCGATTGTGGCGAGTGCCATCGCGTTCGCATATATAATCTGTCCTTCCTGATGCACAATGATGCCTTCCGGAATGGTTTCAATCAATTGACGGTAACGACGTTCGCTTTCGACCGTGGCACGCTCGGCATTTTTCTCTGGCGTCAAATCGATGATGATCGCAAACAGGCCGGTAATGTTACCGCCGACCTCGATTGGAATGTTGAGGACGGTTAAGTCGAGTCGTTCCCCGGATTGATGTTCAGCATAAATGGAATACTTGTGTGGAATCCCAGACAGCGTGAATTGTAACCCATTCCTGACCCGAGACCGCTCACTCTCGGGAAGCCAGTGCAGGAACGGCTGATGAAGCATATCCTGTTCCGTATGACCCGTGATGACCGTGACGGCCGGGTTGACGGATTTGATGTTCAAATGATGGTCGAGTACAAAGATGCCATGTGGAGAATACCGTCGTAGCGACTCGTGATGATCTTTTAAGATCGACAATTCGAGTTCGCGACGTTTCCGTTCCGTCACTTCACGAACGACGGAGACGATATGGGTACAGTTCCCCTCATCATTGAAAATCGGCGTCACTTCTGACTCGAAATAATGAAGGGGGAGCGTCAATACATCATCCGCCTCGACCGTATCCGTATAAAAGGAGTCAGCAAGACGGTAGTCTTCATAGACGACACTCTTTTTTGTACGAATCGCTTCATCGTAATACTGCGTAATAAGTGTAGCGGTCTCGATCGGGACCAACTCATCGATGGTCTTCCCGACATCCGCATCTGACCAATTGATGGCCCGTTTCCCAGGCTCATTTACGAAGACGTAGCGATATGCTGAACCATCGACTTCCATAAAGAACACATAGTCTGAAATTTTATCGAACGTCCGTAGTAAAATCGATGCGTTGGATTGAAGTGTTTGGTCAACTTTCATCTCGTCTCCCTCATTTCGTTCATTCTATTTTTTACACGTCATTTTTATCTTACCGCATCATTCGACCAAATGTGTGAACTTTCAAAAAAAGACGGGATGTACGTACATCCCGTCAAGCCGCTTCGTTCAGTTGTTTTTGTTCGTTTCGTCCGTTCATGACGTAATACAAGAAAATGGTAAAGAGAACGACGCCTGAAAGAATCAAATAAAGGGTCGAGAAGCCTGTCAACGGAATCAACAACCCGATGAAATAGGGGCCGAACCCTAGACCGGCATCAAGTGCGATGAAGAAGGTCGATGTCGCCATCCCCATTCGGTGAGGTGGAGAAGCCTTGACGGCGATTGCTTGGGTGCCGGATTGGATATTCCCGAAGCCTAATCCGATTAACGCACCGGCAAGTAGAAGCATCCAACCGCTATTCGCTTGACTGAGCACGAGTAGACCGATCGCGAAGATGGCGATTGCCGGATACATGACGACGTTCGCTCCGCGCGCGTCCATCAATTTTCCTGTGATTGGTCGTGATAACAGAACGGCGACCGAATAGACGAGGAAGAAGATACTCGCTGCCTCGATCAAGTCGAGTTCACTCGCGTAGAAGTTGATATAGGACAAGACACTCGAGTAGCTTAGTGCGGCCATCCCGATAATCAAGGCAATCGGGAGCGCTTTTGGTTCGACGAACGATTTTAAAGAGAATCCGCGCACGACTTCCGGTGCGTCGACTTCCGGTACATTCACAAAGAACGTACTCGCCAAACTGATGACCCCGATCACAAAACAAAGGCCGAAGATGACGGTGAAGCTCGTGTGTTGGCTGAGGAGTAATCCGACGAATGGCCCGATGGCTGTCGCCAGAGTAGAACTCATGCTGTAGTAACCGATCCCTTCACCTTTTCGAGTCGCGGGAATGACTTGCGCGACGATGGTTCCAGTTGCCGTACTCGATAATCCCATCCCGAGCCCGTGTACGAACCGTGTCAGTAACAAGAAACCGACACCCCAATGGACGAAGTACAATAAAATCGTGGCGGTGAAAAAGACGAGCCCGATATAAAGCGTCTTCTTCCGACCGATCGAATCAATCAGTCGACCGATGAACAAGCGCCCGGTCAGCGTCCCGATGATGAAGATGCCAGTGACGAGTCCTGCTTGACTCGTGGTCGCCCCGTACGACTCGACGGCATGCACCCCGATGGTGACCATCAATAAGAAAAAGATGAGCGTCAGGAAGAAGTTGATGAGCGAGATGATTAAAAAGTCTCTCGTCCAAAGTTTTTGAATAGGTTGTTGCATCATACGTGACGCCTCCTTTTCTTCAAATTCGAATAGTTAATAAACATAACTAAAAGAGTATACCAAATCAAATTAGGATTGTCCGAGATGATGCACTGCATGCAGTGAATGACAGACATGAAAAAACTCGACTCGGGAATCGAGTCGAGTCAAGTGACATCGTTAGGCACGGTCCCAGAATCGGGCAGTCGCAATCCCATCGATGAACGCATTGAATCCATCGAGGTTATGCTCGTCAAACGTGAAGACACCAGGCTGGTCTTGCTTCACGCGACATGTGGCGAGTGCCTCTTTATGGTGTACGTGTAGGGCGAGCGGCTTATAGTGCTTGTACGTGTTCTCGATAAATTCGAGCACATCATCCTCGACAGTCATCGCGGCACTCACTAAGAAGGCGGCATCGAAAAGGCTCGAGTCGACCGTATCGTACGTCTCCTTCACCTTCAGGTCACCAAGCATATACGCCTTCTTGCCGACAAGGCTGTAGTTGACGTTGTGATCGGCGAGCGTCTGCACCCACTGTTTCACCTGATTCGCATCCACGTCACCGGCAAGGAGAAGGGCGACGCTCTTCGTATCGGGCTTTTTGATTGTGTTCGCCATCGAGAGAGCAGGGGACGTCTTATCTGACTGGACCTCATTATTCTCTTCGGGCACATGTACTCCTAAGTTGTCGGCGACGACTTCAGCGAGATGACGATCGATGCGGTTCAATAAATCGACGGCGTTCTCTTTCACCATGTCCGACTCACATTTTCCGAGCTCAAAACTGCAGGCATCTTGGATGTGTTGTTTTTCGACATCGGTCATGCTGTTGTAGAAGAGCTTCGCCTGTGAATAGAAATCAAGGAAGCTGTCACTACGTCCCCGAATCTTATGACCATCGATTTTCTCTTGATAGTGCTCAAATCCACCTTGATCGGCCGGTACAGGTTCCGGCTGATTATTGTTGAGCGCATTTTTATGGTAGCTCGTCTGACCTTTGTGAACGGCCATTTGATGCATCCCGTCCCGCTGGTTGTTGTGGAACGGACAAACGGGCTTGTTGATTGGGATCTGGTGGAAGTTTGGTCCACCGAGACGCGACAATTGGGTGTCCGTATACGAGAACAGACGACCTTGCAAGAGCGGATCGTTCGAGAAGTCGATTCCTGGGACGAGATGACCCGGGTGGAAGGCGACTTGTTCGGTTTCCGCGAAGAAGTTGTCGACGTTTCGATTAAGTGTCATCTTTCCGACGAGTTTCACTGGAATCTCTTCTTCCGGCCACAGTTTGGTTGGGTCTAAGATGTCGAAGTCATAGTTGAACTCGTCTTCTTCCGGGATCAGCTGCAGGCCGAGCTCCCATTCAGGATAGTCGCCTTTATTGATGGCTTCATAAAGGTCGACACGGTGGAAGTCAGCATTTTTCCCGACTGCTTTTTGGGCTTCGTCCCATACTTGTGAATGAACCCCGAGCTTCGGTTTCCAATGGAATTTGACGAAATGCGCTTTTCCTTCCGCATTTACAAGACGGAATGTATGCACCCCGAACCCTTCCATCATGCGTAGACTACGCGGAATTCCCCGATCACTCATCGCCCACATGACCATATGAGCGGTCTCATGGTTTTGTCCGACGAAATCCCAAAAAGTATCGTGCGCGCTTCCCCCTTGCGGCACTTCCGTATGTGGTTCAGGCTTCACAGCGTGGACGAGGTCCGGGAACTTGATGGCATCTTGGATAAAGAAGACTGGGATGTTGTTTCCGACTAAATCGTAGTTCCCTTCGTCTGTATAGAACTTCGTTGCAAAACCACGGACGTCACGGACCGTATCCGCGGACCCGCGTGAGCCTTGGACAGTCGAGAAACGGACGAATACGGGTGTCGTCTTCGAAGGGTCATTCAAAAAGTTCGCTTTTGTGAACTCGGCGAGCGGTTCATACACCTGGAACTCTCCATGTGCTCCTACGCCGCGCGCATGGACGATCCGCTCCGGAATCCGCTCATGGTCGAAATGGGTCATCTTCTCGCGGAAATGGAAATCCTCGATCAATGTCGGACCACGACGTCCTGCTTTCAGCGAGAATTCGTCTTCCGCCATCTTCAGACCTTGATTTGTCGTCAAGCCAGCTTGTTGTTCGTTATCAATCGTATGTTGTTTTAACTGCTCTTCTTTCTTGTTCCCCATGTGATTGCCTCCCTTAAGTATGACTGACCGTCGTAAGTCACCATTTGACCTACTGTATCGGTGTTCCCTAACGCCAATAAAAAAATCCCTCTTTTTCAAAAAAGAGAGATTTCACACAAACATTTATAATGCGGCCCATACATGCTGTTTCAATACGATTTGTTGTACCACTTTAGGGTCGAGTTCGTATTCAGTGGCAATGATGCGTGTTACTTTCGCTTTCGCATCGGGGTCGTCAGGATTCTGTTTCGTATATTGATCTTGCCATGACCTCCAAATTTGAATCTCTGTATCGGTCAATTTGGTCGTCCATTCTTTTTCTCGAAGTTGCCAACCGAACATCATGTCGTCTGTTTGACCGGGTTCCACCCAGTCTGCGAGTCCATAATCGCCTTCCGGAGCGAATACGGCTTCACCGAGTGGCGGTTCCGTCCCGATATAGGCAGCATCATCATAAAATCGTAACAAGGCGGCCTGGAACTGATCTGACTGTTTTACGTCATCGATGACGTCATGGCTGACGGATTGAAGCTCATCCGTACTCGGGTTCCCGTGTACGACGATGTCGTATTCATATCGAATGACACCGTCTTGTTCGGTTTGTGTACGTTCTTCAATCGTATATATTTCCTCGGAAATGGATGCTTGTTCAGCCTTTAACTGCGTCGTGGGGACGGATTCCTGTGGCCAAAACCAGAAGGCGCAACCGAGAGGGACAAGGAATACGGCAAGACGACGTAGTCGGTACACCCTGTTTGATTTTCTTTTTTTCTTCAATCCAAAAACACTCCTTCAATGATGTAACAATCCCCAAAATGTCGGGGATTACGTTCGATCTAAACGAACGAGGTCCGCATCGGGATGCGACTGACCACGAACGAGGGCACTTAAAATACGAGAACCAAGCATACTATACACCGTCCCATTTCCCCCATATCCGAGCAAATAAAACAAGTTCGGTCGATTCGGGTGCTCCCCGATGAACGGGAGTTGGTCCACCGACTCTCCAAACAAGGCGACCCAAGCATAATCGACTTCTAGGTCATACATCGGGAAGAGCTCGGCGATTTTTTCTTTCACTCGTTCCGCCCGATCGTTCATGAGCGCCTCATCGTGCGGCGTTTCGGCCTGGTCTTCGTCAAGCCCACCCGCGATAATTCGCCCGTCCGGAGTCGTGCGCAAATAGAGATATGGTCGTTTCGTCTCCCAAATGAGCGCGCGTCCTTCCCATTCGCTGAATTCGGCGATTGGATTCGTTGCGATGGCGTATGACCGATTCAAATCGATCCGATGGGAGTCGAGTAGGGGAGCTGGCCCATAACCTGTCGCAAAGATGACTTTATTCGCTTTAAATGTCCCGTTCGAGGTGAACACAATCCATCCATCACCATCAGACACGACCTCATCCACCGACGTCTCTTCAAAAATCGGGACGTGTTGTTTCGATAAATGGCGGATGATTTGACGACTGAGCGTGAGCGGATTGACCTCGGCATCGCCTTTTGTGATGAGGGCCGCCGGTTTTTCAAATGGGAAGCGTTCACGTAGTGCCTCACGATCCAACCACTCCACATCAAAACCGTGTTTGGCTAGCATCTCATACTCACGTTGCAATTTGGCAACATCGTCCTCTTCACTCGCAAAACAAAGGCTGTTCCGTCGAATATATATATCGGATGCATCGACATCTTTCGCCACCTGGTCGAGCGATTCGACCGCGTCGAGACATAATTGATAGAAGCGTACCGCTGCCGCTTCTCCAATTTTTTCTGCCAGTTCATGTAACATGATGTCATTTGAATATTGAATTAAACCGGTATTTGCTGATGTGCTTCCGGTACCGACTTTTCGCCCATCGAGCACCGCAAAATCGACGCCATCCTGCTGAAGCGTATAGGCCGTCAACGTTCCGGACATACCGGCTCCGATGACGAGTACGTCGTAATGCTCTTTTTTGTCAGGTCTTTCTAACACGACGTCCTCTGATTCGGTCGTTGGCCAATATAAATCTCCGTTATACAATTCCATCGGTCTCATCCTCCATGATATTCAGTATCTTCCTCTTTATCCCCGCTTCAATAGAGGTGAAACCAAAAAACCGCAGACGATGTGTCTGCGGTTCAACATGTTATTTCTTGATGATGATGGATGAAGGAGAAGCGCCTTTCGTATATGTGATGCGTTGGACGTTTTTTGCCCCGCGAATCTCAGCAAGGTTTTTCCCGTCAACGATTACTTCTTTTACCGTCGCGCCTTTGAAGTCGATGATGGCACCGGCTTCTTTCGGTTTCACTTGAACGACGACATTTTTCAACGGTTCTCCTGTCAATTCCGTGTATACGCCACGAACGAAGATGCCGTTTTTGAAGTTCGTGCCTTTTCCGATTGTCACGCCGATGTAATCCTCTTGAAGGACGAGGCGAGCAGCTTTATGGTTTTCTACAGTGTAACGCGTCAATTCCACTTCTGGTTCCGGTGTGAAGTCGATTTGTGCAAGTACTGGATCATGGTCACTCGCACGCCCTGACATCTCAGTGAAGTCCGAGTTGACGTGAATCATGTCAATTTTCGTAGAAGCGGCCAAGCGATTCGAGACGAGGATGTGATCGAGTACTTGTGAGTTCCCTTGATACACATACGAGTAGCGGTCGACAGCAGGAACTTTCTCGACCATGTTCGTCATCAAGTCGCCTTTGAAGATTTGGAGCGCATCCGAGAATTCGAAATCGTTGAAGTCACCGAGTGCGACAACATTCGCTTCTGGATTCTTCGTCTTCACGTCTGCCACGAAGTTGTGGACGACTTGTGCGATTTTCTTACGTTGCACTTCACTTCCGAGTACGACCGGTTGTTGTGAACCGAAGAAACCAGTGTCGCCACCTTTCGAGTTCCAGTGGTTTGCGATCACGATGACGTTCTCGCCTTGGAAGTCGAATTGAGCAGCTAACGGTTTACGCGAACGATCGAACGCTTCGTTCATCGGATCGATACGTCCCGGGTTGTGCGTCAATTTCCCATCGGCGTATCCGACGGCCGTCGTCGCATCACCAGCAGGGATTCCCTCCGTCAATGACACGCGCTCAGGATCGTACAAGAAGCCGACACGGATGTTGGCATCTGGGGCGCCTCCGTCTTGGTTGTTCTCTGGGTCGATGTTGACGTATTTATACGTCTTCCCACCGACAGCGACAATGTTATCGATTAAGCGCTGATAGCTCTGGTCAGCGGCAGAACCTGCCCCTTTATCCTGTCCATCGTTGTCTTGTACTTCCGTCACACCGATGATGTCAGGGCTGTTCAATTCGTTGACGAACGCTTTCGCCAGTTTGAGTGCCTTTTCATCTGATGTTTCTTTGATGTTGTTCGAGAAGTTCTCTAAGTTATACGATGCAATCGTTAATTGATCTTCTTCTGCCTCGATGAATGTCTTCTCACGCTGCGCATCTCCTTTGACGAAGGCAGCTTTCATGTCTTCAAGTGAGGCTTGAATCTTATAGTTACCGAACGAATAGCCGACAACACCGACAATCGGTCCATTGAAGCGGTCGCCCGTCGCGACATCGAATTCACGCGCTTCCGCGTTCGGTTCGAGACGGAACTGAATGCGTTCCGGGTTTGCATCGTTCTTTTTCAATAAGACGCCGCCATTATATGTCTCTGTTGGCGTATCCTCGAGAACTGTGACTAAGTCACCATATTCTTGTGGTCCGACTGACTTCAACTTGTTCGTTTGAACACGCATTCCTTCAAGGCTCTCCCAGAAGTCGATGGCATCCTTCTCCGGATTGAAGACGGCGAGGTTGTCGCTGTCGATAAACTCGGTCGGAAGGTTTGAGGCATCAATCGTGATTGGAGTCGGAAGTGTCACGCCGCTCGCGACGACTTCGACTTTTCCGTTACGTGTATCGATTTGTGTCATCTTCATATCTGTCTGTTGACGGTCGCTGTATCCTTCGATCGCATACTCGCTCACTTTTCCGTTCACTTTGACGAGGTCACCGACTTGAATGCCGGCAATCGAACGTCCACCGTAAAGGACAATCCCTTCAGATGTCCGTGCATCGTCATCGGCTTCCGAATCAGGCGTTTGGATGAAGTAATAGGTCGTCCCACTTGAGACGAACGTAGACGTGACGATTCCTTCGACACCTTCAACCGTCTGTCCGTTCATCGGAGTCGTATGGTTCGCACCTTGGATGTCGTGAATGCGAATCTTGTCTGTGATCTTATAAGAGAATGTTGAGACGGCGCTGAATGTGTCTCCCGTTTTCACGACCGTCTTCAATGTCGTCGAGTTTTCAATGCGGATTGGGTTTTCGTAACGAAGCCCATTCTCTTTTGGATCAGAGCCGTCGAGTGTATAGAAAATCTCAGCGTCTGCTGTCGTTGTCGAGAGCGTCACGTCTTGTGGACCAACGAATGTACCGGCACCTGGTTTCGCGACAGCCGGCCGAAGAACGGACGTATCGATAACCGTGTCCGCCGGGTCACGAGGGATGATTTGGTACGTATCGTCAAACTGTTGAACGATTCCTGTGATCGATGAATAGTTCACATCCGTCTGTAAATCAAGGATGCCTCGCTCGTCGCGAACGACGAACTCCTTCGTTCCGTCCGTCGCCGTCAAGTTCTGACCGCTACCTGTGAGTGTGACATTTTTGACGGTAACGAGTTCGGATTCGACGTCCTCGTTGATATGTTCCCCTGTCAAGACTTGGGCAGTAGGAAGTGTTGCTGCTTGTTTTGAAACAACGACAGCGCTGTTCAATTGAAGAAGCTCACGGTACGAACCGACGACCCCTGTGACAACGACCTCGTCCCCGACGTTGACGGCAAGAGATGTCGGACGGATAGACAGACCACCTGTTGCGTCTTGAATGGAGATGGTGTTCGCTAATTTAGCCGTGACGACTCCTTTTACGGTGACCGTCTCATTTTCTGCCTTTGTTCGTGCATCAGCAATTGAAATTGGTGTGATTGGTGCAGGAGGCTCCGTTGTGCCGCCATCTCCGTATTCGACGCCTTGGAACGTATGTAACCCGAGATTGTCGAACGTGTCTTGTGGTGTCGATGACCATTCGACAGCCGGGTCGAAGGCATCACTGCCATCACTGTCTCCCTTTGTGACCGTGTCTTTACGGATGAGCGATTGGTCAGCAGTCGCAACGGTCGTTCCCCATTTTGTCCCTGGGTCGAAGCCGAGTTGACCGAAGACATCAAGAACCGTGTCTCCTTTTTTCAAGACGATCGTGTCATCCCCGTTGAAGTTCGTCACGGCACTCACCGTATCCGATTTTGCTTTCAATGTGTCCGACGCACTGCCGTTCACAATGATATATGTAGCTCCTGGTGCGAGGGTGCCAGTCAAATTCAATGTATTTCCGGCAGTCGTACCTCCGTTTGAATACAGTTCAATTTTGTAAGCGGAAAGGTCGATTGTCGCGTTCGTTCCATTGAATAACTCGATTGCTTTATTGTTGCTCGATCCTTCTACGTACTCGGAAATGAAGAGATCTGATGCGTTCAACGTCTCGGCGTTTACGTTTGCCGCAATCGGCGTCATACTGCTGACGATGAGTCCTGCTGATAAGGCGAGGCCAGTGACTGCCTTAAATGATTGTGTTGGTTTCCCCATGTGTAAGTCTCCCTTAGATGTAATGGTCTAATCCGATTTCCCCAACTTGCGTCGTTATAAATAAGTGAATTTATATCCTCCTTTTTCAAAAAAACGACATGATAGCGCTTACATTACTTTTCTTGTGACGAATCCCTTGAAAAATTATTCGTGTATTGTCAAAAATAACACGTTCATTTCCCAAGTTTTTTTACTACATGTTAAACATAACCAAGCAGACGTCAGAACTCAATCCACTAAACACAAAGTTATGATTACATTTTGATTACAAGATAAATGTAATCGGAAGAACTTGACGAGTAGCTTAAGAACTTTTACACTCTTCTAATACGAATTAATTGTATCGGTTAAGTTGGAATTAAAGGAGGCACTAATGAAAGCAGTCAATTACCCAGTCATTCCTGGAGCAGGCGCATTTTATTATGAAGGAAACGAAATCGGTATTTTGCTTTGTCACGGCTTTAACGGGACACCTCAAAGTGTACAGGACGTCGGAATTGAGTTGATGAAGCAAGGGTTCACGGTCTATGCCCCGCGCTTGAAAGGGCATGGGACACATCCAGAAGACTTTCGATGTTCGACGCATCGATGTTGGTATAAAAGTGTGACGAAAGGAATCGAGCGGTTGCGCGAGTCGTGTCAGACGGTCATCGTCGTCGGTCAGTCAATGGGCGGAACGTTGGCACTCAAGGCTTCCCTTGAAGGGAAGGCGGATGCGATTGTGACAATCAATGCCGCGTTATCGGTACCAGGATATGCGTGTCATGCGTCGGATACCGAGTGTCGATTTATCGACGAAGATGCGCCTGACATCTTGGCAAAAGACGTATATGAGATTGTCTATGACCGTGTGCCTACAAAAGCGATTCGTGAATTGCTTTCGCTGATTGACGAGGTGCGACCGCACGTCGGAGCAGTTGATGTGCCGGCGTATGTCATCCATTCTGCTGTCGACAACGTGGTGCCGCCTTCCGACTCCATCTGGTTGTTTGAGCAGTTACAAGGAACAAAAGAATACGCGGTGCTACCAAACTCGTATCACGTCGCGACGATGGACCACGATTGGAAGCATTTGTCGAAGCTGATCACGACCTTCTGTGAACAAGTTGGGGCGCGCCATCAAAATGCAGTGTAAAAACTGCATTTTTTTGTGGACTGATTCTTTGCAAACGCTTGCACTAGTGCTATGGTAGATGTGAATCATACCTTATTGTAGGAGGCACGGTGCCGTATGGAGACGTTGTTCAGCCAAACGAAACAAACAGAGATCAGTCGTGTATGGTGGAAAGAGGCCATCGCCTATCAAATTTATCCACGAAGTTTCAACGATTCGAACGGGGATGGAATCGGTGATCTTCGCGGAATCATTGAAAAGCTCGATTACTTAGAAGACCTTGGAATTGATGTCATTTGGATTTGTCCGATGTACAAATCGCCAAACGATGATAACGGATATGATATTAGTGACTATCAAGACATTATGGATGAGTTTGGGACGATGGAGGATTTTGATGCCTTGCTAGAGGCGGTGCATGCACGAGGGATGAAGCTGTTGCTCGACCTCGTCGTCAACCATACGTCGGACGAACATCCATGGTTCCTTGAATCGAAGAGCTCGAAAGACAATCCGAAACGAGATTGGTATATTTGGCGAGATGGGAAAGATGGGATGCCACCGAGCAACTGGGCGAGTATCTTTGGTGGGTCCGCTTGGGAATATGACGAACCGACCGATCAATATTACTTGCACGTCTTCTCAAAGAAACAACCCGATTTGAACTGGGAGAATCGTGAAGTTCGGACGGCTGTCTATGACATGATCAACTGGTGGCTCGATAAAGGAGTCGACGGATTCCGTGTCGATGCGATCAGTCATATTAAAAAGATGCCGACGGAGACGATGTTATCTTCTCCGGACGGAAAATCGATCGTGACGGCGTTTTCGATGTACTCGAACATTGACGGAATTCATGAATATCTACAAGAGATGAAGCGAGAAACGTTTTCCAAATACGACATTATGACCGTTGGGGAGACGAACGGAATCGAGCCGGAAGAAGCTGACCAATGGATGGGGCCAGAGAATGGTGCGATGAATATGGCCTTTCACTTTGATCATGTCGATATCATGCGACGGTCGCGTCTTGCCCCGCTCGATGTCGTCGAGCTTAAACGAATCTTCGATAAATGGCAGCAGGGGTTACGCGAAACTGGATGGAACGCATTATACATTGAAAACCATGACATGGTGCGAGCGGTATCTCTCGTCGGGGATGAGCATCATTATTGGCGTGAAAGTGCCACGGCGCTTGGGATGATGTACTTCTTCATGCACGGGACACCATTCATTTATCAAGGACAAGAAATCGGGATGAAGAATGTGCCGCTCCCATCCATTCATGACTATGATGATGTCGCGACGAAAAACGAGTACTTCGAACGGATCGCGAACGGGATGAGTGAAATCGACTCGATGCAACAAGTATGGGGCACGTCTCGTGATAACGTCCGGACACCAATCCAGTGGGATGCCTCACCTCATGCTGGTTTCTCGACGACGACCCCGTGGATGCCGATTCATGAAGAGTATGAGACGCTCAACGTCGAGGCACAGCGACACGACCAGCACTCCATTCTGTCGTTCTATAAGGAGATGATCCGTCTTCGTCGAGCTGAGGAAACGTTTACGTATGGTCGTTATCGTGACGTCTTGCCTGAACATAAGCAAGCCTTCGTCTACGAGCGTACGTTTGAAAACAACCGCTTCTTCGTGGTCGTCAACTTGACCGCCAATCCGGCAGAAGTGACCATTCCGGAAATTGCAGGCGCCACGCTTGTCATGACGAATGAGATTGACCCGGAAACGATTGATACGGAAACGTTTATGCTTCGACCATTCGCAGCACGGTTATATCGTTTATGATAGAAAGGTACCTTCTGAGGAGGGTACCTCTTTTGAATGAAGGGTGGGACGAGGATGCATACGATTGAATTTTCCAATGACAACGAGGTCGTACGCATGGTCATTGGTGGTGCCGATCGCGAACGGTTGGAATTGATGATTGATGAGCGACGCGTTACGATTTACGTGAAAGCGTATCTCGATTTTGGAGAGGCGTTCGCTAAGGCGTTTCATTCGTTGAAAGGGACGGCCGCACTCCGTGATGTGGAAGGACAGTATGTCATGGATGTGACCTTTTCGCATCGAGGGGTCAGCGTTCGATTGTATGATCCGTTTCCTAAGAAGACGCTTCAGACCGATCAAAGTTACATGACAGAAACGATGCGACAGATCGGCATCTGGAATAGGCTGTGACAAATGAGGGAAAAGAGCATATGATAGAGATTGACTAAATGGAAAGGGGTGTCGGGTATGGATGGAACGAAACGTGCTGACATTCGCCCAGGACTCCACGTCCAAATCGTTTTAAAACAAGATCAACGAAGCGGAAAGCTGACGAAAGGCGTCGTTCAAGATATATTGACGAACTCGCCACGTCATCCGCACGGAATCAAAGTGCGTTTGAGCGATGGACAGGTCGGTCGTGTGAAAGTGATCGAAGCTGGAGGTGAGTAAGATGAGCGAGAAAAAACTATCTTTTCAAGAGGCGATGAAACAAAAGCTGGCAGAGAAGAAGCAAAATCAAACGAAGGTTCCCACGGGTTTACATGGTACAAAACAGAAACCGTTGACGAGCCAATTGACGAAAAAACCAAATAACCAGAAGAAACGTACTGGTATATAAAAAGCAGTCGCTCCTCAAAAGCGACTGCTTTTTATCTTTTAATCGTGTAACGTGTTTACGAAATAACCATTGTTAAACTGATCAAGAAGTTTTTGATAGTATTTCATTTGATCTATATTTTTGTTTGCAAGAGCCACTTCTGCACCAGACAATAGTTCACCCACGGTAAAGCCAGTTGATACACCACTGTCCTTATAAACGAGCTCAAGGTTCAAGAACGATGGGTCATTTAATAGTACATTGATTTTTGCGGCTGTTAATTGCATAATCAAACGTTTTTCTTCAGTCATTGATTTCGGCGAGCTTGTCATTAGTGTGGACAAGGCCTTTTGTCCTTCGAGTGTACTGACATCATAAGCAATTCCTTGAATATAAACGATTGAGCCATATTCGAACGATACTTTCTCATAGTTGAAGATGTTTTTCCAAAAGCCGATTGTATATACCCCATAATCAACCTCTGGTGGTGGTGTACAATCTTCAACGGTCAGTGTCACATATCGTACCCAAGGATTTCCTGTACCCGGATCACCAGGATAAGCAGTTTCCGTTTCTCCATTAACGATTGTATCTAGGTGGAGGAAGACGTTAAATTGGAAACCGTCTGATTTTAGAACGCTTTCGTTCACACCAAGATAACTTGCTAACGAAGCGTAAGGAATTAAGAGATGTGTTGGATCGACGAGGGATTTTGTTTTAAACTCATATGCGCCAGGACTACCGCGCTCAAGCGATTCACTGGTTAATCGAAAATCAATTTTAATATTTTCAGGTACGTCGGCTAACGTCACTCCGTCATTTAAATCGATGACAATTTTTAAGCCTTCCGCGACAAACTCAAAATCGACGACTCCAATCGGGATGTTTTGCCCTGCATAGATAGTAGAATCAGAATTCGTGGATACACACCACTGTGTCCCTCCGGTCGCTTCCGCCACATTTCCCTTCATAGGCAACAATGACAACACGAAGGCCAATATAACGAACCAAGATAACCACTTCCGATGTCTTTTTATGATTCTTCCTTCTTTCTTCTAGATGACTTTTCATGGTGAACAGAAGGTGGAGACTATAATTATGTAATACCCTGTACAAGTGAAAAACAATGATTGATTAGTGAAAAAAAGTATAAAAAATGAATGGTATTCATACGAGACCGTGTAATGAAAAGACACGGCAAATAAGAAAATGAAGTAAAAATAATGAAATTATATTTTTCTATACGCACTATAAATCATGATTTAATATTTCTAAACATTTTTATGTAAGCGCTTTAAGTACTTATAAATAAGGACTCTGGCTCAGATGATGTGAAAAAAGAGTGAAATCACCTATAAAAAAATTATTGATAATTGTCAGAATCTTTGTATAATTCAGAACTAAGACATCATAAAAAATTCTCAACTTCAGATTCACACAACAGGGAGGAACTTATTCATGGAAGCGATTCAAGGTATGTTACAAGGAAGCGTCGACTTTTTGAACAACATCTTATGGTCGTACGTATTGATCGCCGTTCTCGTCGGAGCCGGGATCTACTTCACGATCAGAACACGATTTATGCAGTTCCGTTACTTAAAAGAAATGTTACGTACGGTGACAGATAAATCGGACGTTACACTTACAAAAGACGGGAAGAGTATTTCTTCAATGAAATCATTCTTTATCGGTGCCGCGACTCGAATCGGTACAGGTAACCTTGCCGGGGTCACGGTAGCGGTCACACTTGGTGGACCAGGAGCGGTCTTCTGGATGTGGATCGTCGCCCTTCTCGGTGGTGCGACAGCCATGATTGAAAGCACGCTCGCTCAAGTATACAAAGTGAAAGACGATGTCGCGTACCGCGGTGGTCCGGCTTACTACATCGAAAAAGGTTTAAACAACCGTGCACTTGGAATCGTATTCGCGGTTCTCATTGCTGTCACATTCGGACTCATCTTCAACTCTGTTCAATCGAACACGATCGCTGCAGCATTCGATAACGCATTTGGAATCGATGCAGCGATCGGCGGAGCAATCTTAGTTGTTCTTACTGGCCTTGTCATCTTTGGTGGTGTACAACGTGTCGCGAACTTCTCGGCAATCGTCGTACCTGTCATGGCTGTTCTCTACCTTGCTATCGCACTCTACGTTGTCGTTGTGAACTTCGCTGAACTTCCAGGCGTCTTCGCTATGATTTTCCAAAGCGCATTTGGTTTGAATGAAGCAGTCGGTGGTTCAATCGGTGCTGCAATCTCAATGGGTGTACGCCGTGGACTCTTCTCGAACGAAGCAGGTATGGGTTCTGCACCAAACGCAGCAGCTGCTGCTGAAGTATCGCACCCTGCGAAACAAGGTTTCCTTCAATCACTCGGTGTATTCTTGGATACGTTGATCGTATGTACAGCAACTGCAGCGATCATCCTTCTCTCAGACAGCTACGCTGCTGGAAATGGTGAAGGGATTGTCCTTCTTCAAAACGCATTGACTGAGCAAATCGGAACACTTGCTCCAGCATTCATCGCTGTCAGCGTCTTCTTGTTCGCCTTCAGCTCGATCGCAGGAAGCTACTACTACGGTGAAACGAACATCGAATTCATCAAGAAGAGCAAAGGTGTAGTCTTTGGATTCCGTCTTGCGACAATGGCATTCGTTTTCATCGGAGCGGTCGCAAGCCTCGGATTCGTATGGAGCCTCGCTGACCTCTTCATGGCAGGGATGACATTGATCAACATCGCGGCAATCACATTGCTCGGTGGCGTTGCCTTCAAAGTTCTTAAAGATTACGAAGAGCAACGAGCTCAAGGTCTCAACCCACGCTTCTCGGCTCGTAAACTCGGTATCGAGAATACAGAGTGCTGGGATGTGGAAGAAGACGAAGTGGCACAAGGTACTGTTCAAGCAGCAGCAGCCGACGCTTCAAAATCATAATTCGTGAAATGCAACAAACAGGGACCCTGCTAATCGGGGTCCCTGTCTTTTTATGCATGATGACGTATCGGCTTGACGGTTTGTTCCGTCTCCGATTTGTTCAAATACAAGTAACTTCCGGCAACGAACAACGCACCACCGACAATATTGCCGAGTGTGGCGAAGAATAGATTGTAAAGGGCACCGCTAAAGGTGACGAGATCCGACGGTACATAGTGGAGCGCGAGAGCGAAAACGCCCATGTTCGCAATTGAGTGCTCGAATCCAGCGGCGAAAAATACGACGACCGGAAGCATCGTCAGCATAATCTTCGCGACATCATTGTTCGTTTTGAGTGGCATGAAGATGGCCAAACAGACGAGCACGTTACACAAGATTCCTTTCAAGAAAATAGCAAGGGCGTCTCCGCCGATTTTCTTCGCGGCGACGACAGCGAGCAAATGGTCACCCGTCACGTCACCCATACTATGAGCCCCGATGACGAGAAGCGATAGCAAGACGGCACCAATCAAGTTACCGACCCAACTGAGTCCCCATATCTTTACGAGGTCGAACCAAGCGACACGTCCTCGTTTTGCACCAGTGTAGAGATACATGGTGTTGCTCGTAAACAATTCTCCCCCCATCCAGACGATGAAGACGAGTGCCACTGAGAAACTAGCGCCCGCAATCAGCATCGTTCCGGGGACATCGATGAACATGTTTCCGACGGTGAATGAGAAGACGACTCCAATTCCGATTAAAAAGCCAGCGATTATCGATCGTAACATGTATTGAGGAAATGAATGTTGAAGCAATGATGATTTCTTAAATGCGGCTTCTTCCATATAATCGACGACTTGCTTTTCCATGAAAAGACCTCCTTTAGACCCTTTCAGTCTAGGAGGTCAACGTGAAGTTTGCAATTGTTTTCACAAACTTTTAAGAAGTTCTCAAGAAACCGTTCACATCGTTGCCACGAGTTCAACTTTGATGCGGTCCGGGTCTTCAAAAAATAGTGCTGTATAGTTTGGGCCTCCTGCGTGGGGGAAGCGGTCTGCGTACAATTCACGAAACCCGTGTGATGCGAGCTGTTGCCGAACTTCTTCTAATTGTGCGAGGGAAGACGCATGAAATGCCAAGTGGTTGAGACCAGTCTTTTTTCGGTGATACGGTGGCGCAAGGTGAGTCTTTTCCGTTTGAACGAACACGAGATATGTTTCACGGTATCGATAGCTCCGTCCTTCTGGCCAAGATTGATAGAGCGTGTAATCAAGTTGTTCACAGAGGAGCCATTCCCAGGCACGTATACTGTCGTGTAGGTTTGAAACGTAAAGCTCAACATGGTGAAGCATGAGAATCATCCTTTCGATGGACGTTTGAAAATGGTCCGTTCGGTATAATTGAACTATACAACGAATGAGGGAGGAAACGTATGGATCGGACAGGGCTCGTCTCAAATATTTTGATTGCCGGAAAGACCGGTGTCGGAAAGAGTGCGTTTATCAACTATATATATGGACATGACGTCGCCGAATCGCGTGCTGGAAGTCCGGTCACTCAAGAAGGGCTTCACAAATACGAGTATTACGATTTAGAGCGGGGTATCTTGTTTCGTTTTTTCGATACGTGGGGGCTCGAGGCGGACCGCTCTGAAGAGTGGCACCAAGCGATCCTATCCATCGTCCATCAGCGTGAAGGGGCGCTCGATATCGCAGAGTGGTTTCATACGATTTACTACTTATTGTCGGTGCAGTCAGGACGTGTCGAGGCGTATGAGCTCGAGGCGATTTTAAAACCTTTATATGAGCGGGGGAGCAACGTCACCCTCATTCTGACTAACTTCAACGAAGACGACCCGATGAGTGTGCAAAAGGCAGAGGCGATGGAACGGGTATTGTTACGCGAACTGCCGATTGAAGAAGAGGACATCATCCGTGTCAACAGTGTCGAAAAGAAATTACTGACAGGGAAACGCGTCCCGGTCAAAGGGTATGAAGAGGTATGGAAGCGGAATCGGACGAACTTGTGGAAAGACATCGAACGAAAACTCCCCATCAATCTGACGAATCATCTCCTAGACGAGTTAGAGGATTGGAGAATTCGGAGTATCGCTTCGGCAGAGACGATTCGGATGCTGACCCCGCAAGCAATGATCAGTTGGAAAGCTAGAAAAATAGAGAAAGATTTAGAAAATACGCTTGAAGCGGCCGCTTTGACGACGGAAGAGGCGATGGCAGAAGGGGTGCGTCATTATATCCAACTCATGCAGCGGTACCCACTCGTCGGAGAGCAAGCAGACCTTTTGTTTAGAACAAGACGAGTTGAGCTCGGATTTGACTACTCGTTCGGAAAAACAGTTCGAAAGATGGTTCTCGGAATGATTCCTGGAGTGCACTTCATCTACTGGGCATTCAAGCGTCGGGCGGCAGAGCGAGGGATTAAAAAGGCCATCGAGCAACAATATGCATCTGTAAGACAAACGATTGAAGAAGAGATTCGACGCGGCTTTGAGCGCGAGATGGGTCAGCTTGGTCGCACGCTCAACTCATAAGGGGGAAACGTAAATGGAATCGACGAAACGATTTGATTTTAAAGATTATGATTTAAAGGCAGAGCTCGAGCGGCTACGGGGCAATGTCAAAAAACCAAACATCCTCATCGCGGGAGCAACGGGAGCAGGAAAGAGTTCTGTTGTGAACTACGTGTTTGGACGTGATTTGACGAAAGTAGCAGCCGGGGAACCGGTCACAAGAGGAATTCATCAATATACGAGTGATGATATCGCAGTCACCTTGTTCGACAGCGAAGGATATGAGATCGGGAGTGCGCGGCAACAACATTACGAAGAGGAAGTCATCGGGTTTGTGGAGAACGCAAAGCGGCAAGAGGCATCCAAACGAATTCATCTCGTCTGGTATACCATCAACGCTGCGACAAAACGTGTCACAACACTCGACAAGGCCTTGATTCGCCGTCTACGTGAATCGACCGCTGTCGCTGTCTTATTCACACAAATCGATCAGGTCGATTTAGAGGAACTGACGGCATTACGGAATGAACTGAATGGAATCCTTCCGGAAGAAGCGATCTTCCAAGTCAGCATTTCTTCGGAAATATTGAACGATGAAGCGTTGCGTCAATATGTGGATTGGGAACGACTGATTGCGTGGTCGGTTGAACAGCTAGATGCTTCCTTGCAGGAAGGGCTCTTGATGGAGATTCATGCAGAGAGTGAAGCGATGCTCAAGTTAAAGCGTAAAAAGGCGAATCGAATCATCTCTGGCTATGTCGCGAGCGCAGGAACGGCTGCTGCGGTTCCGCTCCCGTTTGCTGATGCCGTGGCATTGACGCCGATTCAGGTGACGATGAGCGTCCATCTATTTCGTTATTGGGGTGTCAAAGCGAGTGATGATTTGTTGAAGACGCTTATTGGAAGTACCATTATTCCACAAATCGGTCGCACGTTATCGAAAACGATTCTCTTGAACATCATGAAGTTTTTCCCGGGAGCGAACGCCGCGGCCGGTGTCATCAATGCGACCGTCGCATCAGGGATCACGTGGGCCATCGGACTCGCCATTAACGAAATCGCCTATCGAAACGCTATGGATTCATCGAAAACGATTGAACAGTTGTTAAATCAAGAGTTCGGGTCACTGTTTGAACAGTATTTGAAGCAAAAGCCGAAGTCGGATCAACCCTCTTAACGCTTTCCATTTGTTAGACTACAAGTAAGTGTAGAGAGGGGGAGAAAGATGAAGAAACGAATCTATATTACGCGTCGCTTGCCGGAAGAGGCAGTCGAACCGCTTCGCGATCAATACGATGTGCGCATGTGGGAGCATGAAGGGGAAAGTGTGCCGCGAGAGGTGCTGTTAGAAGAAGCGTCATCTGCGCATGCGCTCTGGACCATGCTCAGCGACACGATTGACCGTGAAGTGTTTGAGCGTGCCACACAGTTAGAGGTCGTCTCCAATTTGGCGGTCGGATATAACAATATCGATTTGAACGCAGCGAAAGAGAATAGCGTCATCGTCACCAACACACCCGATGTCTTGACGGAAACGACAGCAGATTTGACGTTTGGTCTCATGATGATGACGGCACGACGTCTCGGAGAGGCGGAACGTGACTTGCGCGCCGGGGAGTGGAAGTCCTGGCTGCCGATGGGCTACGTCGGGATGGACCTTTATCAAGCGAAATTGGGTATCATCGGAATGGGGCGAATCGGTGAAGCGGTCGCACGTCGGGCAAGAGGATTTGACATGGAAGTTCTATACCATAACCGGACACGGCGACATGAGTCGGAGTCGATGTATGGCTTCACCTATGCGGAACTCGATGAACTATTGACACAATCCGATTTCGTCGTCGTTCTCGCACCGCTCACGGACGAGACACGGGGAATGCTCGGGGCTAAAGAGTTTGCCAAGATGAAGGAAACATCCATTTTCATCAATGTGGCTCGTGGAGAAATCATCGATGAAAAGGCGCTATATGAAGCACTTAAAGCGAGGAAGATTTGGGGAGCGGGATTAGACGTATTCACAAAAGAACCAATCGACCTCGGTCATCCATTATTGACGCTTCCGAACGTGACGACATTACCGCATATCGGGAGTGCAACGATTCGGACACGTCTGGCGATGATGGCATTGAATCGAGATGCCATCACAAATGTGCTCGAAGGGAAAGAACCGAAGAATCGTTTGACGTAAGAAGAGCCTGACGCGGGTGCGTCAGGCTCTTTGTTACTATGTTAGAAACGTCGGATATTATCCGGATCTTCTACGTCATTTCGATAAGCACGATCATCGAGACCACGTAGTTTTTCCTCGCGATCTGGATTCTTCGTTTCTTTATCCAGTTTATCTTGCTCCGGGTCTACGGGATGGCTTGGGTCGATGGTCTGAGCCTCACGATAAGGTTTTGAGTCGATTTCCAATCCATCGTCAGTATGACTACCGAGATGAGTCGATGATGCGTCTTGATATGGTTTCGAATCGACTGTCACCCCGTCTTGATGACGACGTTCAAAGTCTTCATCCACATAAACGAGGATTTTCCCGGCTTCTACATCGTCATAGTGACGTTTTACTTCCTCTTCGCTCAGTCCCATGTTGCGTAGACCAGCGTGCACGTCTTCATGACCGCTGAGGAACGCCCGAACCTTATCGAACCAGCTCGCTTGATGGGTCGCTTCCGTATGAACATCTGTATCACGTCTCAAAATCGAAACGTTGTCTTCATGTTTTGTGACGACATAAATGTGTGAGTCTTCATACCCTTTCGCTCGCAACTCCTCGATTTTCCCAAGTGCTGCATCCTGCGTGTCGTGCATACTGATAAATCGTTTCTCATTCATAGTCGTTCCTCCTTATAATCGGCGATGATCTTCTAATCCAGAATGACCGCGTACAATCGGATCATCCTTTGTACCACGTGGATTCTCGTCGTGATCGTTAAATGGTTTCGCGTCAAAGGCGATCCCATCCGCTTTTTCCCCTTTATCATGATCGAGCTCACTGTCTTTTTTATACATGTTCGGATAGCGGTCGTACGAGTGTCGATCGATGTAGAGTAGAATCTGTCCTTCATCGATTGCATCATAATACTGTTCCGCTTCGGCATCGTTTAGCCCCATATTCCGTAACTCATCACGAATGCGGTCACTTCCGTGTAGGAATGCTTTGACACGGTCAAGCCAATTGACGTCACGGATACCGGACTCGGCATTTACATCCGTGTGATCACGTAACGCAGAAATTTCCCCGTCCCGCTTGGCGACAACATGCATATTTTTTTCAGCTTCCCCTGCAGCTTTCAGCTCTTCCACTTTGTGCATGACTTCCTGTTCTGTCTGGAACAGGCCAATCATTTTTCGTTCTGACATCGAATACCCCCTTTAGAATTTCCAATCTAAAACAAGCGTCACAATAGGAGTAATTTCCGTTCTCGCCATAATCGAAACAAAAAACGCCGTCTCCTAAGAGGAGTGGCGTGGTTAGTAATAAAGCATGAGCGTATCGTCTCCGAGAGAACAACGTGTACTCTTCCAGACGAACTCGATTAATGTCCAGATGGCCATAAAGCCACTGATCGCCATTAAAATGAGCGCGTAGAGTGGGGTCAACTGAATGATGAATGACCAACCAATTGTCATTAAGAGCGGTTGAATCAGAAAGATAGACATGATGTAGACGACAACGATGAGCAAGGCGAATGCAATACGCCGACCGAGCGTCTGGATGTAATGTCGAAAACGGGTCAATATGCCGAAGATAGCACCGGTCACGAGGACGGGTAACAGGAAGGCCAGATAATCAATTGGATACGTCGACATGGGGGCGGTGAATAGTCGACCGCTAAAGACATCGTCAATCACGAGCAGTAAGTTGGCGTAGGCAAATGCCAAAATCATACCTAGTAGCCAGCCGAAGCGGTTCCAAATCGTACGAGACGATTTGAGTGCTTCAATCTTTGTGTAGGCGAGGAAGGCAAGGTCGCGCACTTCGATTTCTTTTAACGAAAGCTTGGCTTCGTCCAATTGATTGACGGCCCAATCGAATTCCCGGTTTGCTTGCGCTTTTTCATGAGGTTTTAATTCATCCGAGGCATCAATCAACACGTGATAGCGTCGACGATATTCTTCATTTGTTTCGGGTTGTTCAATGAGGAAACGAGCGTATTCCTGAGGATCTTGGTTTAAAAGACTTTCGAGCGACTGACCACTTTTCTCTGCATGCCGGATATATCCAGCAAGTGCGAGTAGATGGCGATCCGCTTCTGCCTCATTTCCAAGTAGTTCGATGAGGCGCTGGCGCACGTCGTTAAAGAACTGTTGGACGTTCGGGTCGTGAATCATATTCGGTTCCAGGGAGATTCCTCTCCTTTCTCGGTTTGTCATGGTCAAGCCGGAGGTTCGTCGTTATGAGAAAGTTTAAGTGACTCGAAATCACCTTGCTCGATACTTCGAATCAAAATTTCGCTTCCACCCATATTTGTCGAAAGCGGGATGGAGTAGACGTCACAAAGACGCATCAATGCGCTCACATCCGGTTCATGAGGTTGAGCAGTTAATGGGTCTCTGAAAAAGATGATCATATCCATCTCCCCGCGTGCGACGGCAGCACCGATTTCTTGGTCCCCTCCAAGCGGTCCGGATCGGAAGCAATGGACAGGCAAGCCGGTCGCTTCAGCGATTCGCTTACCCGTTGTACCGGTCGCAAACAACTGATGTTTCTTTAGTATATGGGTGTAAGTTTTAATGAGGACGATTAAATCATCTTTCTTCTTGTCGTGAGCCACTAAAGCGATATTCATCCTAAATTCCTCCTAACATGACGTCTCTTGTTATTCGTATCATATTTGACTTCATTTGGCACGATTTCTCTCTTAAACTAACGTACCCATTTCCAATGAATCGTAATAGTCATGTAAACGAATTGACTTACAATTCAGGTTTGATGATTTTGAAATATAGGTATGTATGAAATAGCACTGTTAAATAAAAACAATCATTTCATGTGAAAAAGGAGGAAGATTCGATGAACAACACAACGTATAACTTCAATACGTTCATGTCATGGCTACCAGAGCTTTTGCTGGCAATTGTTATTCTTGTAGTCGGTTACATCTTGGCAAAAGTATTGGAAAACGTGACACGTAAAGCATTGAAGAAAGCACGACTCGATGAGCGAGTGGGTATTCAAAAAGATGGGGAGAAAGGAGAAAAGTGGACCCCTGAACGCATTATCGGGAAAGTCGTGTTCTTTGGGGTATTACTCCTCGCATTCCTGATCATCTTTGAATTCATGAACGTTCCAGCCATTACGGAACCATTCAGTCAAATTTATGAAGGATTCTCTGGACTGATTATCGGTGTCATCAAAGCCGGCCTGATTTTACTCGTTGCCTGGGTCATCGCTACCCTTTTGAAAAAGGGGATTCAAATGGCGGGACATCGTTTGAATTTGAGCAAGTTGATGGAAAAAACGGGGCAAGAATCGACAAGTGTCAATCAAACGAAGTGGGTCGACACGGTCGCGAACATCGTCTTCTATCTCGTGCTCTTATTGGCGCTACCGGCTGTACTTGATGCCCTTGGACTTCGTGGGGTCAGCGGACCATTCGAAGACTTATTGAACAGCTTCCTCGGATTCATTCCGAAACTTGTCGCAGCGGCGCTCATCTTCGCAATCGGTTATGTCGTCGCGAAGATTGTACGTGACATTTTGACGAAGTTCCTTGAAGCAGCAGGGTTAGATCGCTTAGCAGAGCGATTCCATCTTTCTGATTATGTGAAAGGATCGAGTCTTGCGAAAGCGATCGGTACAATCGTCTTCATCTTCATCATGATTCCGGTGACGATTTCGGCGCTTGAAGCGCTCGATATTCGAGGAATCTCGGAACCCGCGATTGCGATGCTCAATGATGTCCTTGTCATGATTCCAGACATTCTCGTTGCAATCGTCCTCGTCCTCGTCGGGGTGTTCGTGGCAAGATGGTTGAAAGGGGTCGTCGTATCCCTTCTTGAGAATCTTGGCGTCAACTCGTTGGCTCAAAAAATGGGCTTCGGGGAACGTGCGTCTTCGATGTCAATCGCTCAAGTGGTCGGTGTCATTGTCCAAGTAATCGTGATCTTGCTCTTCGTATCTGAAGCACTTCAAGTCGCGAATCTTGAGTTCATGGCATCTCTTGCAACAGCCATCTTTGCTTACTTGCCGATGGTCATCGCAGCACTCATCATCTTGGCAGTCGGATTCTGGTTGGCGAACATGGCAGAGCGGTTGGTCGGAAGTGTACTTGTCGATGGAGCAGGACAACCGAGTGCGCTTCGCTACGTAGCGAAGTATGCGATTCTCGGACTCGTCTTCTTCATGGCCGTTAGCCAACTCGGCATCGCACCGGTGATTGTCAATACAGCATTCCTTCTCATTCTTGGGGCCGTTGCCCTCGCCTTCGGTCTTGCTTTCGGTCTTGGTGGTCGCGAGACGGCGGCACGTTATTTGAAAAAGGCGGAGCAACGCATTGATGAAACGGAAGTTTCAAAAGAAGGTCTTGAGCAGGAGAAAGAACAGATGAGCCGCGAAGCGGAAGCAGCAAAACAACAAGCGAAGCAAGGCGTGGAGCAGTCGAAACATGAAGCGGAACAATCGAAACACGAGTTGAAGCGAGATGTTCAAAATCCAAAAGTTGACCATGTGGATGGACCGGAACCGAATCCGTTCCATGAAAACATCACTCCGGATCAGGACAATCGATCACTTGATGATAACGATGGTCCGTTACGCCCATAATCGATGCTTGAACGGGTCTCCTACAAGGAGATCCGTTTTTTTGTGTTCAACTCAAGCATAAATCTGGTCGATAGTAAAAGAAAAGAGTGTAGGGGTGAGGGGAATGTTTGAACGTTTTCAACGGACGCTCGTGATGAACTATATCATCGGCTCAGGTTTGGCCGTCTTTGGAGTAGGTGGTGTCTTTATTTTTCAAACGCTTGACCTGTCCATTCGAGAGATTTTACTACTGTTAGGCATCATGTTGGGGTCAGGGATAGTTATGATTTTCTCAGAACTACTCTTATACCGTCGCCACATTCGACCGATACGACAGCTTTTTATGATCGAATCCCCATCGATTGACGAATTGACGTCGGCATTCGAACAAGCGAGTCGATTCCCGATTTTAACGGTGCAACGGATTTTAGGTCCTCATTTGTTTGGATTATCCATCCCGTCAATTGGTTTAACCGCCGTTTTTATTCAGATGGGGTGGATTGACTTACCTTATCGTTTGATCGGCTTGGCTGCAATCGGGGCCGTCATGATTGCGGTACTACATGCCTTGATTGAATATTTTTTGACGGTTCGATCGGTTGAGCCATTACTTGTATACATGAAAGAAAGGCATCTCGAACTTTATCATCTGCCTATTCATGCAACGTATCGATCATTTAGTGTCCGAACTAAATTATTGATCAGTATGCTCATTACGGGTATCTTTCCCATCATGTTGTTCATGTTGGCGTCGAGTGTCCAATTGTCGACTTCGACTCGAACGGATACGTATTGGAATTGGGCGCTCGTGATTCTTGTCATCATCGTCGGAATTGCGGTGTTATGCAGTTTCTTACTCTATGACAACATCAAACGTCCGATTGGATTTTTGACGTCCGGCATCGAACAGATGGAGTCGGGACAACTTCAGAAAATCGAGAATCCGTACTTAGATGAGTTCGCCCAATTGATTGGGGGATTCAATCAAATGGTTGAGACGGTAACTGCTCGTGAACAAGAAAACGCACAGCTGTTAGACAGCCTCTTCATTTTATTCGCAGCAACGCTCGATGCACGTGATCCCTACACAGCAGGTCATTCGGAGCGTGTCGCGATGTATTCCGTTGAGCTTGCTCGCGCCATTGGCTTACCGCATGCACAAGTCGATTTACTCAATAAGTCAGCACTTCTACATGACATCGGGAAAATTGGAATTCGAGATGACGTCCTACTAAAAGAAGGGAAGCTGACAGACGAAGAGTTTTCAAAAATTCAAGAACATCCGACCATTGGCATCCATATTTTGAGTCAAATTCATTTACCTGCATCGCTTCAACCGATTTTAGCCGGAGTTCGATCGCACCACGAACGAATCGATGGGAAAGGATACCCGGACCGCTTACATGCGGTCGACATTCCGTTATTCGGAAGAATCATGGCGATTGCCGATGCTTATGATGCCATGACATCAGATCGACCCTATCGGTCAGGAATGCCAGTGGAAAAGGCGCTTTCCATATTGGAGAGCGGTCGGGGAACACAATGGGACGCGGAATTTGTGGACGTATTCGTCCAGCTTCGTCGTCAGGGCATATCAGCATAAGAAAAGGAGCAGCACCTCGTGTGCCGCTCCTTTGTCATATAGTTTGAAAGGCATATACCCCGAATACAGCTCCAATGACGACAACGACGAGGTTGACCCGTAGTAGCGCCAGGAAAGTGGCAACCACTCCTCCGAATAAGGCAGACGAGGTGGTGGTCGTGGAGGATAGGACGCCCGGAAAAATCAAACTAGCCAGTACCGCATACGGGATGAAGGAAAGAAATCGTTTCATATATGCCGGTAACGCCAATTCCTTTAGCCAGAGTAGCGGGACAAGGCGAGGGAGATACGTGACAAGTGCCAATCCTAGAACGAGTAGAAACAACGATATCATGTGACCTCTTCCTCCTTAAATACGAAAGCACCGATTCCGGCTGCGACAACGGTCGCGACGATGATTCGAATCCCATCTGAGATTGAGAAGAACGGGGTGATGACCCAATGGAGTATGGCTTGAATAATGATAGCTAAGCTTGCTACGACGAAGACAGGACGAGTCGTTAATGATGGAACGAGTAACCCGATGAACATCGCATATAGCGCAATCCCCATACTCGCCTGTAATGTGCTTGGAAGACCGAAGGCGAGGAAGACCCCCATCCACGTCCCGACGTTCCAAGCAAGAAATGCGATTGTATTCAACCCGAGCACGAACATACCGGAACGGGCCTCTTGACGAGTAGAGGCGATGCTGAACGTTTCGTCGGTCACACCAAACGCGATGGTAGCCAATAGTCTTCGAGATGTACTCTCAATCCGTTGGGATAGTGAGGCGGACATTAAAAAATGGCGAGAGTTTAGAATGAACGTCGTCAAAATGATTTCCCAATACATCGAACCGGCCATCAGAAGTTGTACCGTAATGAACTGACTTGCCCCGGCAAAGATCAAAAAGGACATCGATAATGTGATAGCATTCGGCAAGTTGAAAGATTGTGCCAAAAGACCGAAGGCAATCGCAATCGGGATATATCCGATGGCGACGGGAATGCCGGCGCGTAGTCCTGCGCGAAACGTGGGTTGCGGTGAAGTTGGTGATGTGGGATGAATCGAAGTCGCCATGATAGCCCTCCTCCATAATTAAGATGATTTCTATGTCATTCGGGATGAATAAACGGTTTCCTGCTCAAATGATAAAAAAGAGGGTATACATGTATCGTTAAGGAGGG
The DNA here is from genome assembly GCF_018617125.1 of Exiguobacterium sp. s181. Taxonomy (GTDB): domain Bacteria; phylum Bacillota; class Bacilli; order Exiguobacteriales; family Exiguobacteriaceae; genus Exiguobacterium; species Exiguobacterium profundum. Next base: position 175,067 of record NZ_JACSJM010000003.1, on the reverse strand, counting down.
TGATCACATGAGTCGTGCTGAAGAATTTTTGGCATCCTATCATCGAATCGAGGACTACTTGAGTCGAGAGATGGGAGATGGGCAACATTTCAGTTTTAGTAACATGGTGAATCGGTTAGCGAAACAAAATCCAATCATCGACCGGTATAAAGAAGATTTACATCAGATGAGTCAACTACGAAATGCCATCGTCCATGAGCGGCGTGAACCTGATTTTATTATCGCGGAGCCACACGAGTCGCTTGTTGCATTGATTTTAGAAGTAGAGCGAGAGCTCCTTCATCCACGTCTCGTCATTCCATTGTTTGCGAAATCGGTGGTGACGTTTCAGTCGGAAGATTTTTTGACGGAAGTACTCCGGGAGATTCGAGATAAAAATTATTCGCAATTCCCTGTATATCATGACAATGGGTCTTGGCGCGGACTGTTGACGAAAAAAGGAGTGACCAGTTGGCTAGCCGAAACAATCGACGGGCCCAACTTGTCACTCAAAGGAGTTCGGGTGAAGCACGTGCTCCACCACGATCCGCATATGCACCGGTATCGATTCATTCGAAAGGATGCGACCGTAATCGAGGCACAGCACTGCTTTACGCAAATGAAAGAGGGCGCACGATATGACGCCCTTCTGATTACAGAGACCGGAAATCCGGATGAACCGCTACTCGGCATCATCCGTCCTCAAGATTTATTGAACGCGCTCCGTTGAGGCGAGATGTTCAATGGCGACCTCATATTGGGTAACGGTGTTGCCGAGGACGATTGGTTTCACTTCTGAAGTCCCGTCATCACGTTTCTTATGGGCGTGCTTATAAGCATTGCTGTCGCGCCAGTTCTCAAAGCTGTCTGCATCACGCCACGTGGTCATGATGACGACATGATCCATCGCCTCATCAGACGTATCCGTCAACACTTGCATACGGACAAAGCCATCCATCGCTTCGATTCCTTTTGTCGTTTCGAAGCGTGCTTTGACCGCGTCGGCTTTCCCTTTTTCAACGTCTAGTTTGTTCATCACAATCCACATCCCACATTTCCCCCTATACAAATAAGATGACTCCATTATAACGTGAACAGGGAAATGCCTGAAAAAGGATGCTCACTCAACGTCTGCTCCACCATTCTTCGAACGCCCAGTTCTTCTGCTTCATCATCGTCGCTTCAGTGACACCGACATAACGCAAATGCCAAGGTTCGTAATTGTATCCCGTGATTTTCTCTTTTCCTTTTGGATAGCGGACGATAAATCCATAGAGATGGGCGTTTTGAAGCATCCATTTCCCTTCAGGCGATCGGTCGAAGGATTCATATAGGCCTAGACGCATGCGTTGACTCGTCATATCAACGGCGAGACCCGTTTGATGTTCACTGTGACCGGGACGTGCCACATATTTTGAAGCGTATGCGACCCCACGTGTGTTGACGTAATAGGCATAGAGTGACTTTTGTGTCGAGTAAGATCGGTAGGCGCTAAGGGCGTATAACGTATGACCTTGCTTCCGACCCGCATAATACAGTTTAGCCAGAGCATAGGCTGCCTCCGCCGTCATCAAGGTCCGTTCACTCCCTTTTTGATAAACAGTTGGAATGGTTAACGTGACAAGTTGTGGGGAACGATAAGTGGACGGGAGTCCATTCGCCTTGTTGACTAGTCGTAAACGATCGGCAGATGGCATCTTCGGGATACCGGCTTTCAAGTTGGCAGATGGAGTGAAGTACTTCGTATTTCCGATGTAGACGTTCGACCAACTCCGATTATAGGTCGTATAGCGGACTGGGACGTTCGTTCGTAGCGTCTTAAGGATAGGGGAAGATTGCATGGCACGACCGTACAAATAGGTCGTTTTAATCGTGTAACCTGGTTGTGGGGACGAGGATGCCGCTGTCACTGGCGACACTTGAAACAACAGCAGACAAATGACAAAAATACGCAGGGACTTCATGGCAAAACGCCTCCTCGAGAGTTAGATGATGTTCCTTTTCCCGTTTTCTTGATAGACTGTGCATCTTTAATCCGCCTTTAGGTCGGAAGAGGATACGGCTTGGGTCCGATGAAGGTGGGCATGAAATCCGATACAATAAAGATAACGAATGAGATCGTAGAGAGGAGTGAGCGAATGGAAGCTTTAGTCGGTTTACCACTTTTATTGCTCGTCCTATTCTTTGCCTTTTTGTATTTTAATATCAAAGGGCTATCGAATATGTGGAAGGACTATAATCGAACGAAATCGATGATTCCGCTTGGTTTTTTCATCGTCGGGATTATCGGGATTTTCACAGGAGTGTGGACGTGGCTCGTCATTTTGATTTACTACGTCGTCCGACCGAAAGACTAAACACTGTATGCAGACGCATACGGTGTTTTTGCTATACTGAGGACGAGGTGTTGAGATGGAGAAATTGATAAAAGCATGGTTTATCGTGACGTTGATCACGTTCGGAATCTTTAAGCTTGGTGAAGTGATGACGACCCCTTACTCGGAAACACCGAGTGAAGGGAATCTATACTGGATTGTTCTCTTAATTGGATGGCCGTTTCTGTTGTTGTTTATTTGGATCACCGTTCGTTTGACACATCGAGTCGTCGCATCCGTGCGACCATTTGGAAAGGTTAGTTTAGCGATTGGAAGTTTCGTCATGGCTGGTATAGCTTGGATGACTAACCAATCGCAGGCGGCGTCTCTTCGAGAAGGAATTCGTTTGTCAGCCAATGAGTCGTACGCAGCAGGATGGAACCAGTTCACGAATATCATCTATATGAATCAGCTGACGTTCTTCCTTTTGACGGTCAGTTGTATGGGAGTAGGAATTCTCTCATCATTCTTCCTGAACAAAAAACAGCGAGACGAAGCCGTGTGAGCTTCGTCTCGCTGTTTTTATAGGTGTTCTTTATAAAGACGTGCATAGCGATCCGCAGCGATGATGGCGTCAGCAACTTCTTCAGGTGTAACATCGAAACCGCTATGAATCGTTTCGCCATCTGCCGTGGCCGCTTTCCCGACCTTCAAGATATCGTCTCGAGATGCATCTTTCAATTTGATATCTTCAAGTGTGACCGGTAAGTCGAGTGCCATATAAAAGGCAACATACTGCTCGAACTCTTCTTGAGGGCGTCCTTCGAGTGCGAGTTGCACGAGTGTTCCAAATGCAACTTTTTCACCGTGCGTCAAATGGTGGATGTCTCCTTCAAGTGCGGTGAATCCATTGTGAATGGCATGGGCTGCAGCCAAGCCACCACTTTCAAAGCCGAGCCCGCTCAATAAGGTGTTGGCTTCCACAACAGCTTCAAGCGCAGGTGTGACGACTTTTGCTTTCACAGCTTCATACGCTTGAATCCCATATGTGAATAGAACCTCTTCACACCGTTCGGCAATCGCCTCCGCCGCAAGTGTCGGGACACCGCCAGCCATCGTCTTGCCTCCGAATGCCAGGACACTTCGCACTTCCACCCACGTGGCCAATGCATCGGCAATACCTGACGCTAAGAAGCGTGGCGGTGCTTGTGCAATCAATTCCGTATCCACAAGGACGAGATCCGGATTCTTTTTATAGAAACGGTAGCTTTCGAAATTGCCTTCATCTGTATATATGACCGACAATGCGCTCGTCGGTGCATCCGTAGAGGCGATGGTCGGTACAATGACGATACGCGCATCCAATTCATCTGCGACCGCTTTTGCTGTATCGAGCGTTTTCCCACCGCCGAGACCGATAACAAACGCTGTTTCATGCTTCTTAGCGTCTGTAGCGATTCGAATGATTTCGTGCTTCGACGCTTCTCCGATGAAATCAGCTTTCGTCGCCTTGAGCTGGCTCGCTTGCAGAGACTGGGTCACCCGTTCGCCGATCAACTCCCATACGACGTCATCCGCGATGAGTAAAGCGTTGGAACCGAAGTGAGCGACAAACTCTCCGATGCGATCAATCGTTTGTTTCCCTTGCACATACTTGGCCGGACTGATGAAAATGCGTTCTGACATAGTGAACTCCATCCTTTCATATCAGGTTTGGTGTAAGTGCTTACAAGGCAATCATACTACAACTGGTAAAGAATATTCGTGAAGATTACATGAAGAACGGCAGCTGACCAAGCACAAGCAATAGGATGATGATGGCGACGACAATGAGAAATCCCCAGTCGTTCATTCGTTTCGTCATAGCACACGTCTCCTTCATGGGTTGGAATTGCAATTCTTCCTCAGTATAGAGGGTGGTAAGAAAAAGGGATGATGAATAAATAACCAGGTTAAAAAAAGTTACGCCTTGTCATGAGCGGACAGGTCATCAGGTTTAACAGATGATGAATCGGGAACACTAGAGTCGTATGTTGATTTTCTTGAAGGAGGAATTGAGTATGTCGAAACATGTACTGATTGTCACAACGTCAGCAAATCAATTATCAAATGGTCATGCAACGGGACTTTGGCTTGAAGAGTTTGCCGTTCCTTATTTATTGTTCGAAAAAGAAGGGTATAAAGTGACGGTCGCGAGTATCGAAGGTGGAGACGTGCCAATCGATGCGAATAGTTTAGAAGATGGTTTGTCAGAAGACATTCTCAATACACGGGAATTGCTCAAAGACACAGCTCGTCTCGATCAAGTCGCAGACGAGTCGTACGATGCAATCTTCTTACCGGGTGGTCACGGGACAGTTGTTGATTTCCCAGAAAATGAAACGTTACAACGTGTCATTCGCAATGTATACGAGAGTGGAAATATTGTCGGGGCAGTTTGCCACGGACCAATTGGATTGGTCAATGTGAAACTCAGCAACGATGAGCCACTCGTTAAAGATAAACAGGTAACAGGGTTCACCGATGCAGAAGAAAAAGAGATGCAACTCGATTCTGCCGTCCCGTTTCTACTTGAAACAGGACTACGCAATCAAGGCGGGCAGTTCAAGGGAGCTGACAACTGGGCGGTGAATGTGGCGGTTGACGAACGTCTCGTCACGGGTCAGAATCCTCAGTCTTCTGAAGCGGTCGGGAAAGAACTTGTTAAGTTACTCGGATAATCGTGTGAAGCAACTTCGAATGTCGAAGTTGCTTTTTTGTTTTTTGGACATATGTCCTATTCAAGTCATCTCTCTTTTCGTAAAGTCAGGCGAAGAGAAAGGGGAATGACATGGGAATTTTATTTGCCATCTTATCAGGGACGTTCATCGCCCTTCAAGGAATCTTTAATGCAAAACTAGGAGATGCGGTAGGCGCATGGATGTCCGTCACTATCGTTCATTTTGTCGGACTTCTGTTAGCACTCGCGATTTACTTCTTCAAGCGGGATGCGGACATGACAGCCTTCAAACGTGTGCCTTGGTATTATAGTTTAGGAGGATTGTTCGGGGTATTCGTTGTCTTCGGCGAATTGACGGCGATTCAACAACTCGGGGTCACATGGGCAATTTGTGTATTGCTTGTGGCACAATTAGTAGGAGCCTTCATCATCGATTTGAATGGTTGGTTTGGTGTCAAACGGAAACCGATGAACACGGGACAGGTCATGGGACTCGTCTTGATGGTCGTTGGGATCGGAATCTATACATTTTCTTAAGGAGTTCACTTTACATGATGAATATTATGGATGCACTGACACGATTGCAGTGGAATCATCTGTTTTCGAATGAAACGCTTGAGTCCTCGTCCGTAGTGACATATGCGTCTGGGACCATGTTATGTTCGAACGATCAGCACATCGAATCTTTATTCGTCGTCCTTGAAGGGCGTGTCAAAATTTATACGCTCAGTGAAGAAGGGAAATTGCGATTGTTGCGTCTGAAGGCTGCTCCAACATTGATTGGAGATATCGAATATGCGAGCGGACGCAATGTATTGCATACGGTTGAAGCGGTCGGTCCCGTGACGTGTCTGCGCATCCCTTTCGAGGCGCTTCGACGATATAATCGAACGGTCGAATTCACGGAGCATCTGTTACGAGGCGTGTCCGAAAAATTATTCATCGAGGCAAACGCCTCGTCGAATCATCTCATGTCGACTCTCGAAGAGCGGTTGGCCGGTTACTTGATCTCACTCAGTGAATCTGGGAATGAACTGTTTCAAGCGGAGATGAGTCAACTGAAACGGAAAGAAGTCGCAGAGTGGCTAGGGACGAGTTATCGTCACTTGAACCGAACGTTGCAGGCATTCGTGGATGAAGGATTGGTCAAACGAACGAGAAAAGAAGTCATCATTTTAAATAGTGAACGATTGAAAGAACGTGCGAACGGCATGTTTTATGAGTAAGGAGGAGTTATATGATTTTTGGTATCATCTGTTCGGCTGTGGCTGGGGCGTTTATTAGCGTACAGGCGGCGGTCAACGCGAAAATGAATACAAATTTAGGGGCTTGGGCCACCACCGTATTGGTCTTTATCGTTGGTTTGGTCGGATCCATCATCCCGTTAGTATTATTTGGAGGAAATCTTGCTGGATTACGTGACTTGTCGCCAATCTATTGGCTCGGTGGTTTATTTGGTGTCGGTGTCGTGTACTGTGTCATGCGCAGCATCCAGTTACTCGGACCCACATTGTCTGTGTCACTCATTCTCGTGTCACAACTCATTTGGGCGTTAGTCGTCGATTTATATGGCGCCTTCGGGATGCCTCAAATCACGTTATCGGCCGGACAAATTGTAGGGCTCACCATCCTTCTTGTCGGGGTCATTCTCTTTAAACAGTCTCAGACGGCGGCTATCGCCAAACAAGCTGTCAACGAAGCCACTTCTTGAGGAGTGGCTATTTTTCTGAGCAAAACGGGTACAGGTTGGTAACGATTTTTTGATAAAATGAAGCAGTATGCTTTAAAAATTAGCTGAGGTGATGAAAAAAGTGGATTCTTCCATAGTGATTGATTTGTTGATTGTTTTGTTTTTGATTGTGTTGAACGGGATTTTTGCGATGACAGAAATTGCGCTCATCTCATCGAAACCTGCAAAACTTGAGGTTGAAGCAAATCGAGGAAAACGAAGTGCCAAGATTGCGCTTCATTATTCGAAAGACCCGACAGATTTGTTGTCGACCGTTCAAGTCGGAATCACATTGATTGGGATTATTAACGGGGCATACGGGGGCGCACGCTTCTCGGCACCGCTCGCATCGGCATTTGAACAAGCCGGAATGAGTACGCAGTATGCCGGAACCGTTGCTTATGTGGCCGTCGTTACGATTATTACGTATCTGTCGCTCATCATTGGTGAATTGGTCCCGAAACGGATTGCGCTCGTCTCGCCTGAAAAAGTAACGATGGCAATCATTCCGTCGCTCGATTTATTCAGTAAAGTGATGAAACCGTTCATTTGGATTTTATCGAAATCGACACTCTTTTTGTTCAAATTGTTAGGGTTGAAGGCGGAACAGACGAGTGGGGAGACTGAGCTCGAGATCAAACAACTCTTGTTTGAAGGCGCCCAGCAAGGACAGTTCGCTCATGAAGAAGTTCGACAAGTCGAACGGGTCTTTGCGTTTCATGATCAATTGATTTATGAGCTCATGCAACCACGGACGACGCTCGAATGGGTCGACTTAGAAGATGACATGGACGATATTAAGAAATCGATTTATGAAAGTAAACATAACAAGTTACCAGTCGGGCGCGACTCGCTTGACGACTTTGTCGGGTACATCGATGTACGTGACATCTTGACGTTGCCGACACTGCGTGAGCGGTCACAGATTTTGAAGCGCATCAAACAGCCTCTCATCGTTCCAAAACAACGAGAGGCGAGCCAAGTGCTTCAAATGATGCAGAAAAATGGTGTGGAAATCGCCTTTGTTTTAGATGAATACGGCGGATTCCTTGGTATGGTCACCTTGTTCGATATTTTGGAAGAAATCGTCGGAGAGGTGATGATTGAAGAGGATACACCAGAAGTGGTTCGTCGTGAGGACGGATCGTATTTGGCGGATGGGTTACTCGGAATCGAGGATTTGAAGCGAACGTTCGAGATTCGGGATGACCGATTCGACGAAGGGCGCAACTCCTATCATACGCTCGCAGGACTCGTCATTTACGCACTTGGTGATTTTCCGAAACGGGGCGATGTGGTCGAAGCGTACGGTCTTCGCTTTGAAGTCGTGGATATGGACGGAAAGCGTGTCGACCAAGTACTTGTATCGGAATTACCATCAACGGAAATCGAAGAAGAGTGATGCCGCGGCATCACTCTTCTTTTTTTTGTGTGTTCCACGTCTCGAACGCCGCCTGCATGAGGATACGGGCGGTATGGAGCATCGCCCGTTCATCGACATCGAACCGAGGATGATGGTGTGGGAAGACGGCGCCAACTTCTGGATTACCGTCGCCCGTGAAGAAGAAACTGCCCGGGACGTGTTGTAGATAGTAGGCAAAATCTTCACCGACCATGAGCGGTGACATCTCGATGACGCCATCCGTACCGACGACGCGGGCCGCGCTGCGCCGGACGTGTTCAGTCTCTGCCGCGTGATTGATGACAGCCGGATAGCCACGAATGTACTCGAGATCATAATGTGCCTCGCTCGCCGAACAGATGTGGTCGATGGTCCGCTCCATCTCGGCGATGATGCGTGTTTGCGTTTCTTGGGTGAACGTCCGTACCGTCCCGGACAGTTTCGCCTCGTCGGCGATGACGTTGAACGCTTGGCCGGCCATAAACGTCCCGACTGTCAAGACAGCCGGTTCGAGCGGATCGATGCGACGACTGACGACTTGCTGCAATTGGCTGACGACGTTTGCGCCGACTATGACGGCATCCACCGTATGTTGCGGGATGGCCCCATGACCACCTTTTCCTTTGATTGTCAGTTCGAAACGGTCTGCTGCCGCCATGATTGATCCAGTCTTCACACCGATTGTGCCGTATGGGAGTGGCGTCCAAATGTGAGAACCGTAAATGTAGTCCACCCCGTCGAGGCAGCCGTCTTCAATCATCGGTTTGGCCCCTCCCGGCGCTAGCTCTTCGGCGAACTGGTGGATGAGGACGACATCGCCCGGGAGACTGATTTCAGTCAGCACTTTCGCCAAAACGAGCAACGTCGCCGTATGGGCATCGTGACCACAGGCGTGCATCGAGCCGTTCACTTTCGAACGGTACGGGACGTCTTTTAAGTCTTGAATCGGCAACGCATCGAAGTCGGCCCGAAATGCGATGGTCGGCCCATCACCGCCATGAATTCGTCCGACTACACCGTTTCCGCCGACGTGTTCGCGCACCTCGAGCCCGAGTTCACGTAAATAGTCCGCAATCGTCCGTGGGGTCTCTCGCTCTTCGAAGGAGAGTTCAGGATGTTGGTGGAAGTGGCGTCTGAGCGTCACCATTTCTTCGTATAATTCCGTCAATCTTAAATCGAGGTCAGTCACAAGCATAGCAAACACTCCTGTCAGTGGATTGGTTTTGGTTGAAGCAAGGACCATATGTCATGTGAATCCAAATCATCGAGAATCGGTTGAGGTAACAGCTGTCGGGCTTCATTAGCCGTCACCCATCTTGCATCACTATGCTCTTCGGACAATGTGACGATTGTTGCGATGGGGTGAGCCAAGTACGTCATAAGGACGACTTGGCGGTTTGGATCGGTTAAAAATGTCGTAGCGTACAGTAGGTGTTGAATCGTGACACGTAGGTCGGTTTCTTCAAACACTTCTCGTTCTAAGGCCCGTTCGAGCGTTTCGCCGAAATCGAGCTTACCACCGACGAGCTCCCATGTTCCAGGGTGGACCTCGTCATCTGTTGCTCGTTTGATGACGAGCATCTGGTCGTTTTGCACAATCACCGCTTTCACGGCGACAACGATGGTTGGAATAGACATCGAAACACTCCTTTTGTATGAAATCATGAGACAACTTACTGTAAATATGAATCATTGACTATATTTTTCTAAGTTACGCTTATGTTATACGACGAGAGGGAATTAATACAGGAGAAAATGAAGAAATGAGGTGCCAACATGGGGTGGATTATTGCGATTGTAGCGGTTGTCGTGCTCGTACTCATCTATTTTTCGATGTACAACGGGCTCGTCAAGTATCGAAATTGGGTCGATGAGGCGTGGGCTCAAATCGATGTGCAGTTGAAGCGGCGGTATGATCTGATTCCGAACTTGGTCGAGACGGTGAAAGGCTACGCGAAACACGAGCAAGAAACGCTTGCGAAGGTCGTCGAACTGAGAAACCAGCTCGGAGAAAAGTCGAATCGTCAGGACCAGATGGCAGTGAACGATCAATTGAGTGGAGCACTGAAAAATCTCTTCGCGCTTCGTGAGGCGTACCCGGACTTGAAAGCGAACGAGAACTTCAAGATGTTGCAGGAAGAATTGACACAGACGGAAAATAAGGTCGCGTATTCGCGTCAACTCTATAACAATACGGTCATGAAATATAACACGAAAATCGAATCGGTCCCGACGAACATCATCGCCTCCGTCCATCATTTTGAAAAGCGCGATATGCTCGAGGCACGTGCCGAAGAGCGCGAGAACGTTCGCGTCTCATTTTGATGAATCGAGGTGGCGCGTATGCTCCTCTATGAACAGATTCGAAAGAATAAAGTGAAGACGGTCTTCATCGTCACAGGGTTTGTCCTATTCGTTCTTCTCGTCGGAGCGGCCATTTCCTACGTCAACTATGGAGACGCGATTCCGGGGTTAATCTTCACACCGATTTTCTCGTTGTTTTATGTGGGAATCGTCGTCATGTCGAGTACGAACATCGTCATGAAGATGAATCGGGCACAAGAGGTGACATCGGTGGAAGAGCACCGCTTTCTATGGCATACGGTCGAAAACATGGCGATGGTCGCGCGAGTGCCAATGCCGCGCATCTTTATCATCAACGACCCATCGCCAAACGCCTTTGCGACGGGATTGAAGCCAGAAAAGGCGGCTGTCGCCGTCACGACGGGACTGTTGGATCGATTATCGCGAGAAGAAGTAGAAGGGGTGATCGCGCATGAGGTCGCGCATATTAAGAATTATGATGTGCGGCTCTCGACGGTCACGCTCGCACTTGTTTCGGTGATTGCCATCATGAGCGATATCGGGTCGCGCATGCTGTTCTTTAGAAGTATCGGTGGAAGACGCGATCAAAACCAGAATCCCATCCTTTTGATCATCGGACTCGTCTTGCTGGTGTTGGCACCGCTCATCGCGATGCTCATCAATATGGCGATTTCACGGAATCGTGAGTTTTTGGCAGATGCGAGTGGAGCGGAACTGACCCGTAACCCGGATGCGCTCGCCTCGGCGCTTGAAAAGATTGCAAACGTCGAGACGCCGGTCGAGCAAGCTTCGAGTGCCTCCGCACCGCTTTACTTCTCTGATCCACTTAAGAAGAAAGTGAGCGGTCTATTCTCGACACACCCTGATCCAGTCGAACGCATTTCCCGACTTCGTCAAATGTAAGAAGAGCCTGTCCGGTTGTGACAGGCTCTTTATGTTACACTGAACTGGGAAAAAAAGGGGGGTGGATGAGTTGAATAAAAAGATATACATAGGTTTAGGCGGCGCTTTATTAGTCGCATTATTTTTATTTGGGCTAGGGCCATATATTGTACATACAGTACTTAAGGTTTTCATGTGGCTCACACAGTACATCTTACCGTGGATCTTCCTCTACTATTTCATTCAATTTTATAAACAATATGCAGCCAAACAAGAAAAGCCACCTGAATGAGGTGGCTTTCGACGTTTATCCGGCGCGGTGGCTACGGATTTTTTCAATCTCATCGAGGACGAACTGAACGTTTGTGCCGACGATGACTTGAATATGGTTTGGACTGACGACTTTGATTCCCGGAATACCGGCTTTTTTGATTTGATCTTGGTTGACCGTATCCATGTCTTTGACATCGACGCGTAGGCGTGTGATGCAAGACTCGATTCCTGTGACGTTGCTGTCACCGCCGAGACCATCATAAATCATGTTCGCCATGGCTGAGAATTCGTTACCTGAAGCTGATGCGACCGGTGCGACTTTCGTTTCGCCATCTGTCGTTTCACTTGCAACCGCATCGACGACTTCATCTGGTTCACGACCTGGCGTTGCCAAGTTGAGCTTCACAATCATGAAGCGGAAGATGACGTAGTAAATGACTGCGAACACGAGACCTTGAACGATGAGCATATACGGTTGGTTCGCAAGCGGCAAGCGTGAGCTCAAGATAAAGTCGACCAAGCCTGCGCTGAATCCAAAGCCGGCTGTCCATTGGAACGTTGCCGCAACGAAGAGCGAAATTCCTGTAAGGACTGCGTGTACAAGGTAAAGAACAGGAGCGAGGAACATGAATGAGAACTCGAGCGGTTCTGTTACCCCTGTGAAGAATGAAGCGAATGCCGCTGCGAGAAGAAGTGAAGCGGCTTGTTTCTTCCGTTTCGTTTTCGCTGTGTGATACATCGCGAGTGCTGCGGCCGGAAGACCGAACATCATGATTGGGAAGTAACCTGCTTGGTACATCCCTGTCACACCTTTTTCACCTTGACCTGACCAGAAGTTTCCGATGTCGTTGATTCCTGCGACGTCGAACCAGAATACAGAGTTGAGGGCGTGGTGAAGGCCGGTTGGAATCAAGAGGCGGTTAAAGAATCCGTAAAGTCCGGCACCGAATGCGCCAAGTTTTGAAATCGATTCACCGAAACCGACGAGACCTGTATAGACGACCGGCCAGATGAAGTAAAGAGCGACCGATACAAGAATCATCGAGAAGGCTGTCATGATTGGTACGAGACGCTTCCCACTAAAGAAGGCGAGAGCATCTGGCAATTTGACTTGACTGAAGCGGTTATACATGGAAGCGGCGACGAGACCGGATAGAATCCCGACAAAAGCATTCCCAATCTTACCGAATGCCGGGTTGACGGCTTCTACGTCGATTCCTTGGAACAATGCTACCGTTCCTGCGGAGAGAAGCGTTGTGACCGTCAAGAAGGCAACGAGTCCACTTAGTGCTGCTGAACCGTCACGGTTCTTAGCCATTCCGAGCGCGACCCCGACTGCGAACAGAATTGGGATGTTATCAATAATAGCGGCCCCTGCCTTAATTAAGAATGCAGCGGCAATGTTTTCAGATCCCCAGCCGACTGGGTCAATCCAATAACCAATCCCCATGAGAATGGCAGCAGCCGGTAGTACGGCGACCGGTAACATGAGGGAACGTCCGAGACGTTGGAAAAAGTTCATCATTGTTGATTTCCTCCTTTTTGATGGTGTTGATCTTGTAGACGTTGGATGTGAAGCGTAATATAACCAAGTTCTGACTCGGGCAAGACGATGCCATAGGTCTCTTCCATTTCTTTTGCGACATCTGATGCACACGCATAGGCAGACGTGAACTTCGTCTGAATCATGCGGAGCATGTCTTCATCAATCGTATGATGATCGTAATGGTTGACCCGATCCATGACGAACCGTAAATGAGTTAATAATCGTTGGTAGGATAAGTCATCTTCTTCAATGGATACATCGAGTCGTCGTGAAATCGATTGAATCATGTCGCGGACAATTGTTGTCTGTTTGACCGTCTTGCGTAAATCACCTCCTTTCACTTTCATCGTATGAATATGAAGCGCGATGAACGCAGCTTCGTCTTTCGGCATTTGGACGTTGAGCTTTTCAGAGATATGCTCAATCGCCCATAGTCCAATCTCATATTCATTCCGATAGAGGATTTTAATCTCGTTCAACAGTTTGTTGCGTAATGAGATGCCATCCATTTCCCGCTCGATGGCGAACGAGATGTGGTCGGTCAAGACGATGTGAATATGTTCGTTGAACGATGTCTCGAGACGTTTTTCCGCATACGAGATAATATCCTCGGAAACGGTGAAGTGTTCGACAGGAATCCGGCTCAACAGCTGTTGGAACTTGTCATTCTCTGGCATGATGAACAACTTTTCGATTTTATGTGGATTGACGATGTCGTTCTTCGCTTTTTTAAACGCGACGCCAGGGCCAATTGCAATCTTTTCTTCACCCTTATCTGAGACGATGACCGCATTGTTGTTTAGAATCTTTTTGATTTTAATCATGTGTCCTCCTTATTCCGGAGTCACGCTTCCACTCGGGCGACAATCGTCTTGCCCGGAACAGCTTCTTTCGTGAACGTGAAGGCATAATGATGGGCGAGTGCACCACCATTCGTCACGACCATTGGAGTGACCGTGTCCTTACCCGCCTGATGAATTTGCGCCAAGTCTGCTGTGAGTAACAGCTGTCCCGTCTTGACGTGGTCGCCCACATCTACTTGAAGATCAAACGGTCGACCTTCGAGTTCAACGGTATCGAGTCCGACGTGTATCAAAATCTCAGCCCCATCCTCGGTCCGAATGCCGATGGCGTGCTTTGTTGGAGCGATTTGTACAATCTCTCCATCAGCCGGTGAGACGACGGCACCGTCTGTTGGTGTGATGGCAATGCCATCGCCCATCATTTTTTCACTAAAGACCGGGTCCGCAACTTGTTCGAGTGGAATGACGTCTCCTTCCATTGGTGAGTGCAGTGTCGGTTTGTGTCGATTCATTAACTTATTCCATAGCATGTCTACTACATCCTTTCTTGAAACAAAACGACGAAAAACAAAACAGGCATGGAGTATAGACGGGTGGCATGCACCGTACGTCTTACCCCATGCCTGATCGAATCAGTCACATGTGATCACTATTCGTTTCTTCACGTTCAACATAACATGTGTTGGTTTGAGACACAAGTCTTTTTTTGAAAGCGTTCTCTAAAATTTTACAAGGGAACGAATCTATTGTATAGTAAGTACGAATCTAAGTAAGAAAGGTGTTGCATGTTGATGAGTGAGGTTGTATCTGCCTAACGAACTGAAAAATGTCGGATGACACGTCTTTTTGTCATGCCGTCATGTTCCGTTACAGATACCGCCCATCAAAAACTGCCAGACACCCGTCTGTCTTTTTGCGTTGGTCGTCATCGACCGACGCTTTTTTGTTTGCGCGGTATCTCGATTCTACGATTTGAGGAGAGAGACACATGAACGAACAAACATTTGAAAAATTACAATACAACGAATTGATGACGAAAGTAGAGCGCTTCTGCATCAGCGGATTCGGAAGACGACTTCTTCGACAGCAACGCCCAACGAGCCACATTACGACGGTGAAGAAGCGCCTGCAAGAAACATCCGAAGCCCGCGCGATTCTAGATGCGACGTCACACGTCCCGTTCATCGGTGTGTCTGACATGGAGACCATTATCGGAAAACTGCAACGAGGCATCCAACTCGAGGCAACAGAGCTTGAAGCGGTCGCCGAGTTTTTACGAGGGGCACGCAAACTCAAGCGATTCATGCTCGAGCATGAATTCTTTGCACCGCTTCTTTCGGCTTATGCTGCCGGTATGGGCGAATGGCGAACGTTAGAAGAAGACATCACACAAGCGATTCGAGCCGGACAGGTCGTCGATGAAGCATCGAAAGAGTTGAAGCGGATTCGTAAGCAAGTCGACATTTTAGAAGGACGAATCGAGGAACGATTGACCAAGTTCTTAAAGAGCGCCGCTAATCGCGAGATGATCCAAGACGGATTTGTCACGAAAAAACAGGACCGCTTCACCATTCCAATCAAAGCTTCTTATAAGCATAAAGTGGCAGGGACGATTGTAGATACCTCGAATCGAGGGACGACGGTCTTTATCGAACCGGAAGCAATTGCGAAGTTAAACGCTGAACTTGTCGTCAAACGTACAGAAGAAGCGGTAGAGGTGTATCAAGTGCTAGCGACGTTGACGGGAGCGGTGACAGAAGTCCTTCCTGACATCGAATCGACGCTCGATGTCATCGCCCAGTACGATATGGTCTTCGCAAAAGGGAAGTACAGTCAGTCGATTGATGGCGTGATACCACACGTCAATGCGACCGGTCACATCCGATTGAAACAAGTACGTCATCCGCTCTTAGAAAGCGCTGTGCCACTTGATTTTGCCATCGGTACAGACTATCGCGGCTTGATCATCACCGGACCGAACGCCGGCGGGAAGACGGTCGTCTTGAAAACGATTGGACTCCTTAGTCTGATGACGATGACGGGACTGCATATCCCGGCTCACACGGATACAGTCATTTCGACATTTGATGAGGTGTTCGTCGATATCGGAGATAATCAAGACTTGGAATCGGCACTCAGTACGTTCTCTGCACACATGTACAACGTAGCGAGTATCATGCAGACCGCTGGAAAACGGTCGCTCTTGTTATTCGATGAAATCGGAAGCGGGACGGAACCGAACGAAGGAGCCGCTCTTGCGATTGCCATCTTAGAAGCGGCATATAAACGGGGCGCAATCGTTGTGGCATCGACACATTATGGTGAAATCAAATCCTATTCTGAAGCCCACCCAGATTTCATGAACGCTGCGATGCAGTTTGATCCGGAAACGCTCGAACCAAAATACAGACTGCTCATGGGACAGTCTGGCGACAGCAACGCCCTCTTTATCGCCCGTAAGATG
Organism: Exiguobacterium sp. s181; assembly: GCF_018617125.1. Lineage (GTDB taxonomy): Bacteria > Bacillota > Bacilli > Exiguobacteriales > Exiguobacteriaceae > Exiguobacterium > Exiguobacterium profundum. The sequence goes on along the minus strand of NZ_JACSJM010000003.1, from coordinate 158,630 downwards.
AAGTTACCGGAATCGATTCTGAAACAGGCATCCCGTTACATGAACGAGAAAACATATGATACTACGAAAGTCGATGATTCTAAAATTGTGCGAGAAGTGGAAATGGTACCACCTGAAGAGGAAGAGCACTTTGAAACAGGTGACCGTGTCCGCTTGTTAGAGACGAATCAAGTCGGTCTTGTCTATTCGTTTGATGCATCGCGTCGACATGTCCGCGTGTTCGTAGATTTGGAATATGTAGAGTTGCCGAGCCGCCGCGTTCGTCTTGAGGCACGCGCGACAGAGCTCTATCCGGCTGACTATGATTTAGATACGTTGTTCACGACGTATCAGGAGCGTAAGGAAGCCCACGACTTTGCAAGAGGATCGAAAAAAGCGTTACGACGAGTGGAGAAAGAGATCCGGGAAAGGAAGAAACAAGAGCACTCTAAACGTAAATGAATGTAGCATACGGTGAAAGGGTAAGAGCACATAAAGAGAAATCTTAATGTGGGAGGGGCTTATGTGTTCGAGTTAAGTTTTTGGTTTGCACTCGGTTTTGCCGTGATTCACTTTTTTTCAGGAAAACTCATTCACGTGCGTGAAGTGCCGAGAAGCCGTTTTTTATCAGTGGCTGGAGGGATTGCCGTTGCTTATGTATTTCTTCATCTGTTGCCAGAGTTAAATGAATATCAACGCGAACTTGAAGGAGAGATTAGAAATAACGTCTTTGCTTCCCTCGAGAACCATATCTTAATCATCAGTATGTTAGGACTGGCTGTCTTTTATGGACTCGAACGATTTGCAACGGCCAATAAGCGTAAACAAAAACCGTATGTGTTTTGGATTCACATTGGTTCATTCACGTTATATACGTTTAGCATCGGATATGTGCTCGCAGAAAGTGAATTTCAGTCCAATGGCACGATGTTTCTTTATTTTTTAGCGCTTGGTATACACTTTGTCACGGTCGATCAAGGATTGCGTCAGCACCATCAGCAACTTTATGATCGACAAGGGCGCATCTTCTTAGCGCTTGCTGTACTCATAGGGTGGGCAGTTGGTACCTTTGCGGAAGTGAATGATCTCGGTTTATCGATTGTTGTCGCCTTTTTAGCAGGTGGCGTCATCTTGAACGTCATGAAAGAAGAATTGCCTGCTGAGCGAGAGAGTAGTTTTGGTGCATTTTTGATTGGTTTATTAAGTTATGCGCTGTTATTGCTCGTCATATGAAAAGGGCAACCACCGCGAGTGGCTGCCCTTTTGACTTATAAGCTATTGCTTTGATTTTCTACGTTGCTGTCGCTCTCTGTTGAAGCATCGTCATCTGAAGAAGTTGAGTCGTCATGGTGTGGACCGTGACCATGGCGACCACCTTCACGTCCACCGCGCATACCACGAATATCTTCCAAGTCATCGTAACTTGTCACATCGGCAAACCGTTCTTCGTGGTCCGCAAGGATTTGATCGGCGTCTTCTTGCGTCAAGTTTCCTTCTTCCACAGCGGTTGCGAGTTTTTCTTCATGCGACGTCATGATCGCGTCGATGAACGCTTCAATTGAAATCCCTTTTTCTTCTGCGAGTTCAGGGAGAGATTGCCCGTTTTCGCGAGCCACATCCACTTCTTCTTGCGTTAAACCGAGCGCTTCGATGAGAGCGGCATGCCCTGCTTCTCGGTCACCGAACATACCAGGCCCTCGTTCACCACGTTCGCATTGTGTGGATTCCGTCGTTGTCGATTCATCAGTCGTCGTGTCATTCGTCGCGGCATATACGCCTGTGCCTGAGACGGCCAATAGACCGGCTAAAGCGATTGCTAGTTTTGTTGATTTCATGTGTATCTCCTCCTTTGTTACTTCAAGTGTAGGACTGAACGCTTCGGAAGTTGTGAGGGAGTTGCAAGATTTCTGCAAATTGTCTTTGGGAAACGGTGGGACGTTTGATGGGTACGATATAATGGATGTGGAGGCGATATGAGATGAACGTACTCGTTGTGGAAGATGAACTAAAACTGGCGGACGGCATGTCCCGCTTTTTAACATATTCCGGATTTGAGGTGACCGTGGCGATGACTTTGAGTGAGGCGAAACAACAGTTGCATCAACGGTTTGATGCAGTTTTATTGGATGTTCGACTCCCTGACGGAGAAGGTTGGACCTTGATTCCGACATTAAAAGCGCAACAGCCCGCACCTGCTATTATCCTGACGACGGCTCGTGGTGAGGCGGATGATCGTGTGTTCGGATTGGAACTTGGCGCAGACGATTATCTAGTCAAACCCATCGTTTTAAAAGAGTTGGAGATTCGACTGAAACGTCTCGTCAAACAAACCGATATGATTCAATTTGGAACGCTCACCATCGACGTCAAATCGAGAATGGTACAAGAGAACGGACATCCGCTTCGATTAACGAACAAAGAGTATGAGTTGTTACTGTATCTTTGGAAACATGTCGGGGAGGCGTTAGACCGGAACCGCTTGCTCGATGAGGTGTGGGACTACGCATTCGTCGGAGACACACGAACGGTCGACACCCACATTAAACAACTGCGGGACAAATCGCCGACCTTAAAAGAACAGTTGAAGACGGTGCACCGGGTCGGTTATCGATTAGAGGAACTGTCATGAATCGATTAATGAAGAAGTTACTTTGGACGGCCATTCTACCACTTGCCGTGATGGCACTTTTAACATTCGGACTCACGTCATTATTGATTGGACGCTTCGCAGAAGAGGAGACGTACGCACAATTGGAGCGTGAGGCGGCGATTGTGTATGAAGCCATTCAAGAGGGCCGTGGAATCCCAGGGCAACTTGACGTGCTTGTATTTCAAAATGGGCAGCGTATCGAGTTCGAACGAGGCGGACGGATGCATCGCATGATGCCAATCAACCTCGATCCGAATGATTTAGAGATTCAGGACGAAGTGGGTGTAAATGGTACCCGCTTCTTGACGTATCTGAAAGAAGAAGGGGACATTCAAATCGTGACGTATAGTCCCGTTCCGTTTTCAAATCCACAATTCCAGCAAATCTACCTCATCTTAGCGGGTGGGTTTATTCTGGCCCTACTTGTCGCAATCGCTGTCACGTATTGGATGAGTCGTCGGCTCACGCAACCGCTCGTCGAGTTGAAACAAGCGACCGCATCCATTATGGAGGGGCGACACGATATTAGCTTACCGAGCGTGACGAACGATGAGATTGGAGATTTGACCGTCACCATCGGACAGATGAACACATCACTTCAAGAAAAAGAGGCGCTTCAAAAATCATTTATTTCTGGGGTCACACACGATGTGCGTACACCGCTCGCTATCGTTCGAAACGAGGCGGAACTATTAGAGCTCGGTGTCGTCCATGAAACAGAGATGGCCACAACCGGTAAAAGCATTACCGAGGAAGTGGACCGGATTGACCGACTCGTCAATCAGATGCTCGAATACTCTAAATTGTCCGCAGGTTCGATTCCCCTTGAAATGGAATCGATTCAACTGGATGAATTGGTTCGTCGGTTGACGCCACGCATGTCTGAGTGGTTCCGACAAAAAGACGTGACACTCGACCTCCGACTCGAAACGGTATCAATCCAAGCTGATCGATTGGCGATGGAACGAGTGCTCTCGAATTTCATAAGCAATGCGTATGAGGCGAGCCCTGTCGGGGGAAGAATCACTATCACTCTAACCCCGAAGCGATTAGAAGTGACCGATGAAGGAAACGGGGTTGATCCTTCCATTCAGCATGCGATATGGGATATGTATGTGAAAGGGGATCGCTCTAACGGACATGGTTTAGGTCTCGCTATCACGAAGTTACTTCTTGACGCACAAGGACTTTCTTATGGCGTCGATTCAGATAAGGGGGCGACATTTTGGATCGGATGGACATGACTTTATTTTTACGAGGGGTGCGGTTAGAGAAAGACCGCATCCAATCAACGGGTTATCCGTACTCGTTACCAATCTTTCAGACACTCGATGAACTGACGTTTCATCATCCGGTCACGTTTCTCGTTGGAGAAAACGGGAGTGGAAAGTCGACGTTGATTGAGGGGATGGCGGTCGCGGCTGGATTCAACCCAGAAGGCGGAGCACCTTCCTTCCAATTCGAAACGGAGTCAACGCATAGTTCTTTGTATGAAGCGCTACGCCCGATTCGAGGACCGTATCGTCCGAAAGATGGTTTTTTCTTACGTGCTGAAACGGCATACCAGCTATCGAGTTATGTGGATGAGATGGCAAAGTCAGGACGTGATCCTGAACGGTTTTATGAATCATATGGCGGACGTTCCCTTCATGAACAGTCACACGGTGAAGCGTTTCTATCCCTCATGCTACATCGATTTCGTGGAGACGGTCTCTACATTTTGGATGAGCCAGAGGCCGCATTGTCGCCGATGCGCCAACTGACGATGCTCGCACGCATGCATGAACTTGTCCAGTCGGGGAGTCAATTTATCATCGCGAGTCATTCACCTATCTTGATGTCGTATCCAGGTGCGATGATTTTACAAGTGGAGACGGGACTTACTCCGACGGCTTTTGATGACCTCGAGCATGTACGGGTGATGCGTGATTATTTACAGGCACCGGAACGGATGCAGCGAATTTTGTTTGACTAAAAAAGCGGCCTCGGCCGCTTTTTTCATGCTTTCGTAATCTTTCTTAATAAGATGATCGCGAGGCTAACGCCCCCGGCAATCAACATATACAAGACAATCTCCATCCAAGTGTTCATTCGTCGTCTCCATCCGCAAAGATTGCGAGCTCCCCTTGTGGCATCGCGACCAACAGATAGGCATCTCCGCCGAGCGGTCGTGCGTCTCCCGCTTGCCAACACTCGAAGTGTTCTTGATATCCATTGATGAAGAGAAGAGATCCGGATTCAAATTCCAGATCGAGATGGGGGTGTTCGTCACCGAGGCGTACGTGATGGATGCGCTCTCGTCTTAAGCGCATGAGTTGTTCGAGTTGTTCTCCTTCGTCGAACGTACTTTGCGTCGCATGGACATGCCATGGTCCCTCGATGGAAATCCAAGATTCCAGTCCCTGGCGACTGAAATAGAGGAGATGATGGTTCGGACCAGAACCGAAATCGATTCCGACAAAAGAAGAGGCGGTAAAGAGGTGATGCAAAATAGATGTCGCTTGTTCGTGCTCTGTGGTAGACACACCGTCACCTCACTTTAAAGAGTTGTTATCATTATCATTTCACGTTACCACGCTAAAGTAAACGAATCTAACTCAATCTAGAAAAGAAACTGTAGATGATTCGCAAAGTATAATGTTGATTTATTTCACATTTCTGTATACGAAAAAAACGGACATTCACGATGAGTGTCCGTTTTTTTCAAACCTCATTATGCTTCGACAAAGGCAGCGCCGATCACACCCGCATCTCCTGACAATTGAGTGAGGCAGAGACGCGTTTTTCCACTAGCATGTGGATACATTTTATTCGAGACTGCTTGTTGTAATTCGTTCCAAAATAATGAGGCCGACATCATGACGCCGCCTCCTAATACAATCACATCAGGATCGACAGTATGAATGATGTTAGCTAGTCCGCTAGCCAGTTCCTCGACGAAGTGATGGCGGTACTCGTCATCTGATAATAGCGAAGGGACATTTGTATATCCTTTTTCGCTTGCGCGACTCATGAGCGCGGTACCACTTGCGAGTGATTCGAGAGAGCCTCGATTCAGTACAGGGTGAACTGGTCCGTTCGAACGGATAATCATATTTCCGATTTCACCGGCACTGCCGTTCGCCCCTCGAATGATTTGATGTTTATAGACATAACCGCCACCGATTCCAGTGCTCACTGTTACATAAAAAACAGCATCGAATCCTTTTCCTGCTCCAAATTTAGCTTCTGCGAGAGCTGCTGCATTCGCATCGTTTTCAAGGGTGACAGAAAAGCCGAGGCGCTGTGTTAAAGGCTCAACGATTTTTTGATTGTGCCAATTCGGGAGGTTTGGAGGCGTTAAAAATATCCCTTGTTTCAAATCGAGTGGACCGGGAGCCACAATTCCAACATGCCGGATATCGAATTCAACATTGAATTGATGAATCGCAGTCTCAATAGATTGTAGTGTCTCTTCGAAAGGAAGTTGAGGCTGCGTGTTAAACGTGAGTTGTTTCAGTACTTCACCTTTGAGTGAAACAGCCGCAATCCGAGTGTTCGTCCCTCCTAAGTCAATCCCGATTCGGACAGCTTGTTTTTCATCGGAAGGAACACCAGTCACTAGACAAATCGCTTCTCCCTCAATCAAGAACGACTCATTGGCCGGGAGAAGGAGTGTACCTCCCGTAGGTACTTCCATCTCATCAACGATTAATGTTCCTTGCACGACAGATAGTAACCGGAACGTGTCGGTCGAAATCTTTTCTTTCGCTGTAACATGCCATTTTTCCACGAAGAAGAATGGATTCTTCGTCAAACGTGTTCGAAAGTGATCGAGTTGACGGATTGGTTCACTATAGCCAAGGTGAGGAACGAAAGAAGCGAGAATGCCCTTTTCTACGTGAAGTTCACGTGGACGACCGGTCGTCACATCCAGTCGCTCGTAATCGTATAGACGATAGGTTGTGTCCGAACTTTGTTGAATTTCCAGTACGCATACCCCTTTTGTCAATGCATGGACCGTTCCAGCTGGGACATAGAAAAAATCACCGGCATGAATCGATTTTCGTATCAAGCCGTGTTCCAAATCGCCTGTTTCAAGCGCTTTGTTGAAGTCTTCTGAGGTGGCATAGGAGTGACCGTAAATGAGTGTCGCATTTGCTGGAGCATCGAGAATATACCAACATTCATTTTTTCCATATGATTCGTTTTCGAGTTGTTCCGCTAACGAATCATCAGGATGAACTTGAATAGACAAATCATCGTTCGCATCAATCCATTTAATCAGTAGTGGAAACACGTCCGCTTTAATTTGAAACAACTCTGGATATTGTTGATAGAGTTCACGCAAAGAAAGACCAACGTAGGGTCCGGAAGCAACGGCTGAACTACCTTTTTCTAATGCAGAAGCCGTCCAAGCTTCACCGATCGAAGGGTCATTGAAATCGAAACCAAATTGCTTCAGACGCTCCCCTCCCCAAAGTCGCTGTTGATAGTGTGGTTTTAAAAGAATAGCGCTCATATCCTGTCCTCCTATTAATTTGATATACACTTATGAATTTAAAAACTAAACAAAGTTTAAATCAAGTATAGACATGAAATAAATCATGTGTATAATAAAACATGTAACCGATTTCAAACAAGGAGTGAGGACACATGAAGAAAATCTTATTAGCGTGTAGTTCAGGGATGTCGACGAGTTTACTCGTAACGAAGATGAAAGATCATGCCACATCAATCGGGGATGAGGCGAAGATTTGGGCAGTCGGTCAAGATCAGGTCGTAACCGAGATGGACGAGGCAGATGTGATTTTGATTGGTCCACAAATGCGTTTCTTGTTGGATAAATTGAAAGCGCAAACATCAACACCGATTGAAGTGATCGATATGATGGCATACGGCACGGCGAATGGAAAAGCTGCATACGAACAAGCGATGAAATTAATGGGGTGAACAACGTGGAACAGGTAGACGAGTTAACCTTGGAGCAAATGGCATTCATGATGATTTTGCACAGTGGCAATGCGAGAAGTACGATTCAGGAAGCGATTCAACTGTATAAAACGAGTTCTTATGAAACGTTCGAAGAAAAGATTGATGAGGCACGTGGACAATTAAAAGAAGCACATCAAACACACTTTTCACAAATCCAAAGAGAAGCGAATGGAGAAAAAACAGACGTCTCTTTATTGCTTCTTCATGCAGAGGACCATTTAATGTCTACGCAAACAATGCTTGATTTGACAGCGGGTTTGGTCGAAATGGTCGAACAAAAGATTGTAAATCCTAATCAAGAAGGGTGAATCATATGTCACAGGACAATAAGATGTTCAACATGATCAGTAAACTGCTCATGCCGATGGCGACCTATTTAAACAACAGTCGCTATTTACAAGTATTGCGAGATGCATTCATGCTCGCTTTCCCGATTACCATGTTTGGGTCAATCATCGTCGTCATTGCAAACCTGCCGTTCCTCGACCGTTTCATGTCCGAGAGTACACTCAGTGTATTTAAAACATCACTCGGAAACGCACCATCTGCAACGATGGGGATTATGTCTATCTTTGTCGTCTTCGGTATCGGGTATTATCTATCGAAAAGTTATCAAGTCGAGGCTGTCTTCGGAGGAGCGATCTCGCTCGTGTCTTTCCTTCTCTTAACGCCTTTCTTGATTGAAGTGGATGGTATGTCAGAGGCAGTCGGGAATGTCCTTCCGTTGGATCGCCTTGGAGCGAAAGGGATGTTCCTTGCGATGATTACCGGATTCCTGTCCGGTGAGATTTATCGATTTGTCGTTCAAAAGAACTGGACGATTAAGATGCCGGATGGAGTACCGCCAGCTGTTGCGAAATCATTCTCAGCACTTGTTCCTGCATTATTAACCTTGACTGTATTTTTAACATTCAACATCATCGTGACGAACTTATTCAATACGAATCTTCATGACGTCATTTTCAACGTCGTTCAGCAACCGCTTGTGACATTAGGGAATGGTCTCATTCCAACGTTGATCGCAATCTTCTTCGTTCAGCTATTTTGGTTCTTCGGACTCCACGGTCAGGTCATCGTCAACTCGGTGATGGACCCGATTTGGAACACATTATCTGTGGAAAACTTGACGACTTATACCTCGACTGGAGATGTTCCGAACATTATAAGTAAACAGTTCATCGAAATTTACACGGTAGGGCTTGGTGGTTCCGGATCTACACTTGCTGTCGTCGTGGCCATCTTGTTGTTCTTGAAATCGAAACAGTTGAAACAAATCGGGAAACTATCCCTCGGACCTGGACTATTCAACGTAAACGAGCCGGTCATCTTCGGACTTCCGATTGTTATGAACCCGCTCATCATGATTCCTTGGATTGTCGCACCGCTCGTGACGGTAACGGTCACATACTTCGCGATGTCGACAGGCTTAGTCCCACCACCAACGGGTGTCGCTGTTCCATGGACTGTTCCAATGTTCTTGAGTGGTATCATGGCGACGAACTCGCTTGCCGGAGGTCTTCTTCAAATCGTGAACTTCTTCATTATTTTGGCGATTTGGTTCCCGTTCTTGAAATTTATCGACCGCATGAACTTGAAAAAAGAGTTAGAAGAATCAACAGATAAACAAGAAGCAGTGTAAACAAACAGAGAAAATAGAAATAAGGGAGAGATAAAAGATGACGAACCCGACACAAACACGAATGAAAGAGCAAAAGACCTATCAATTTCCGACAGATTTTTGGTGGGGAACGGCTTCCTCTGCTACACAGATGGAAGGTGCTGCTTTTGAAGGTGGAAAAGGATTGAATATCTGGGATTACTGGTACATGCAAGAGCCGAATCGCTTTTTCAATGGCGTGAGCGCAACAGAGGCCTCAAACTTCTATCATTTGTATGAAGAAGATATCGCATTGATGAAAGAACTCGGGCATAACACGTTCCGTTTCTCCATTTCATGGTCACGTCTTTTTCCACAAGGTGTCGGGGAAGTAAATGAAGAGGCAATCACATTTTACAACAATGTCATCAATTGCTTAATCGATCATGGTATCGAACCGTTCATCAATCTGTATCACTTCGATATGCCGATGGCGCTTCAAGAACAAGGTGGTTGGGAATCACGGGAAGTCGTGGAGGCATATGTCACCTTTGCGAAGACATGCTTTGAGTTGTTTGGTGACCGCGTCGAGAAGTGGTTCACGCATAATGAACCGATTGTACCGGTAGAGGGTGGATATTTATATGATTTTCATTATCCAAACGTTGTTGATTTCAAGCGAGCTGTCCAAGTAGCGTACCACTCGATCTTATCGAGTGCGAAGGCAATCGAAGCGTATCGTGACATGGGACAATCTGGGCAAATCGGGATCATCTTAAATCTGACACCCTCATATCCGAGAAGTCAGCACCCAGCTGATTTGAGCGCAGCGCGCATTGCTGATGCGATGTTCAATCGCTCGTTCCTCGATCCATCTGTTTTAGGCACGTTCCCTCAAGAACTAGTAGAAGTGCTGAAGTCTGAAGATGCGATGCCACAGATGGAAACAGGCGATCTTGAACTCATTCGAGAACATACAGTCGACCTGCTTGGCATCAACTATTACCAGCCGCGTCGCGTGAAAGCAAAAGCATCACTGCCGAATCCGGACGCACCATTCTTACCGGAAAACTTATTTGATTTTTATGAGATGCCTGGACGTAAAATGAATCCATATCGTGGATGGGAAATTTACGAAAAAGGAATCTATGATATATTAATCAATCTAAAAGAAAACTATGGTAATATTCCATGCTTCATTTCAGAGAATGGAATGGGTGTCGAGGGTGAAGAGCGTTATCGTGACGAGAACGGAAGTGTCCAAGACGATTATCGAATTGATTTCATTCGCGAACATCTGAAATGGATGCATCAAGCGATTGAAGAGGATTCGAACGTAAAAGGCTATCATCTTTGGACGTTCATGGACAATTGGTCATGGAGCAATGCTTATAAAAATCGCTATGGATTTGTAGGTATTGACTTAGATACGCAACAGCGTACTGTAAAAAAATCAGGGCACTGGTTTAAACAGTTGATTGACGCTAATGGTTTTACAGAATAATGAAGTAAGCTGACAAAGACTACTCTTTGTCAGCTTTTTTTGATATATTGTACATATATGTCTATACATGAGGTGCTATATGTCTACTAAGAAAAAACCGAAATATGAAACCATTGCTGATGAAATTCGTAAAAGAATTATTGAACACGTTTATCCGCTAGAACATGCATTACCTGATGAAATCCATTTGGCCCAAGAGTTTGGGGTGAGCCGAATGACGATGAAACGTGCGCTTGAGATTCTCGTCATGGAAGGGCTGATTTATCGTAAACGTGGTAAAGGAACATTCATTTTACAGTCGAGCTTCCAAAAAGATCGCATCAACGTGATTAGTAAAGAAACGAGAGGGCTGACTCAAGTAATCGGAGATCGCTCGTTACGAAGTGAAGTCCTGAATTTTGAGGTGAAGTTTCCGTGTCAGGAAGTCGCCAATCATCTCATGATTGAGCTGACAGAACCGGTCTATGAAATACGTCGTGTGCGTTACGTAGACGATGAGCCGTATGTCATCGAATTGACGTACATGGTTGCTAACCTCATTACAGGAATCACACGTGAAATTTTGGAAAAATCCGTGTATGCGTATATTCAAGAAGATCTGGGTTATACGATTACAAGCTCGCATAAAGTGATTCGAGCAGATAAACCGGATGAGTACGACCAAGCTTACTTGAAGAATGATATCACTGAACCGATTATCGAAGTCGAGCAAGTGGTCTATTTAAGTAACGGGAAACCGTTCGAGTATTCGTTTGCCCGTCATCGATACGATAAATTTGTGTTTTCATCGGTCAATATTGTGAAGTAAAAGTCGCCGCGATGGCGACTTTTTCGTAAGGAGGACCCATCGTGGATGTGAAAATTGAACAAGCAGGATACGAGATAAACGAGCCCGTCATCCAAGACATTTCGTTTGATGTACGGGCAGGTGAGATTTTAGGGGTGATTGGGTCGAATGGTGCGGGAAAAACGACCACCATCGCCTGTCTTACCGGAACGATTCCTTGGATGAAGGGAACGGTTGAGATGGAACGCTATGCGTTTATCCCGGAACAACCGGTCTACTATGATTATTTGACGCTATCTGAACATATTGCACTCGTCCAAGAATTAACGGGAATCGATTCAACAGAAAAAACGGAGGAGTTGCTACAGCTATTCCGGTTAGAGCATGTGACCGATCGGTATCTCTCCTCTTTTTCAAAAGGGATGAAACAGAAGGCGATGATTCTATTGGCGCTCATTCAAGAAGCGCGGGTATTGATTGTCGATGAACCATTTATCGGATTGGATGCGACGACGACGATTCAGTTACTTCGACTGTTAGAAGCGGAGCGTACGAGGGGGCAAGTGTCTTATTAGTCACACACGTTCTTGATACGGCCGAGCGATTATGCGACCGATTCGTATGGATTGATGATGGACAACTGCTCGCGAGTGGGACGAAAGTGGAGATTCGAGAAGCGCTCGATACAGAGGGGATGACCTTGTTTGACATGATGGAAGATGTGGCGATGCGATGATTGCGAAACGATTGTTTTGGATGCGTGTCTCCCGGTACATAAAACAGCAATGGAAGACGGTCCGATTGATTGTCGACTGGACGATTTTTTTATACGGTGTCCTTCCTCTTCTCATATGGGCAGGCTATTCCTACTGGCAAGTCTGGGAAGGGAACTTCCCCTGGTTAGGTGACATCCCTTATTTTCTCTGGGCACTTCTGATTGGATGGTTCATGTGGCAAGACCGTATGTTTGTCTGGATTGAGCGTGCCGATCTCATCCTTGTGTCAAACCGGGGCATGATTCGGGATTTAAAAAGGTATTCGGTTTGGTATCAACTTACGCAACACGTGATTCAATATGGATGCTATCTGCTGTTGCTTGCACCGATTCTATACGTAAAAGGAAGGGACGTGGGCGAGATTCTCGCGTTTGGGGCTGCACTTTTTCTACTCGCTTGGTGTCACGCATGGGTCCAGTATCATCTACGTCTCCGACACGCCCATCTCATGAAGCGATTTTTAATCGTACTCCTTGCTTTTGTAGGCGTGTATGCGTTATTGATTGAGTCGATATTGCTTAGTGTGTTGATCGGAAGCATCATGGTCACATTTGCGTTATACGTAGGGGAAGCATGGGTGTCGAAACATCCGAGTGTCGGTCGAGAAATTGAAATCGGAGAACGTGAGCGTGCCTCATTCGATCGTGTCCTGTTGACGACGTCAGGAGCCATCGAGAAGACGAGTGAGCGGAAACGTCCCCTGTATCGACCGAGACCGAATCGCTTCGGCACCGTCAGACGGACGATGGCACTCCTTATGTACTTTAGAACGCCGAGTCATCGGAATTTATGGTTTCGACTCATTCCGCTCGGGATCACGAGCGTGATTCTTCTCCCAAGTTGGTTCAAACTAGTGGTTCCGATTTATCTGTTGTATGTCGCCTATCAAGAACAGACGTCGTTCACGAGAGAAATGGAGCGACATCCATTCTTTCAATCCATTCAAGAAAGAGGTTCATCATGAACGAACAGCAGTATGAGCAACTGTTACAAATCGAGACGGCCAAACCTCAGCAAGGATTTCCGTCCTCGGCCGAATATCATCGTTATGAGCCGACTCCTTACGAGGCACTCGATTTGCTTCGGGATGCGTATCCGTTAGAGTCCACAGATACCATCGTGGATTTCGGTTCGGGAAAAGGACGTCTGCCGTTCTATTTAGCGTATACGTTTCGTGTGAGGGCGATTGGTGTCGAGATGGACGGTGGATTTCATGAGGAGGCACTTCAAAATTGGATGAGCTATACGAGGAAACATCGTAATCGGGGAAGTGTTCAATTGGAACAGGGATTCGCGGAGGGATTCATGATTCCACCGGATGCGAATCGATTCTACTTCTTTAATCCGTTCTCGGTGAACGTCTTCCGCCAAGTGATTGCCAACATCATCGAATCTGTTGAAACGGTTCCTCGCCCGGTCGATGTGATTTTATATTATCCGGCGGATGAGTACCTCCATTATTTGAACGACGAGACGCCTTTTCAGTACGTACAAACGGTGCGATTGCCGCTGAAGAATCTTCATGAGCGATTTTTGATTTATCGGTTTGATATGATGGAGTCATCTTGGTAATGGAGGAGTGAGCACGATGAAAAAGAAAGACATTTTAGAAGCGTATCGTTGGCGTCAAGCGACGAAAGCGTTCGATGCGGATCGTAAAATCAAAGAAGAGGACATGGAGTTCATTTTAGAGACGGGACGTCTTTCGCCGAGTTCGTTCGGATTCGAGCCATGGCAATTCGTCGTGGTGCGTCGGGAAGATTTACTCCAAAAGATTAAAGATCATGCATGGGGAGCGCAAGGTCAGGCACTGACTGCCAGTCACTTTGTGTTGATCCTCGCAAGAACACCGAAAGCCATGCGTTACGATTCGGACTATATTCGTTATATCGTGACGGGTGTACAGGGCCGGACGGAAGAAGAATACGCACAGCGCGTGAAACGGGTACAGGAGTTCCAGGAGGACGACTACCGTCTTTTAGACGATGAGCGTGTCTTCCAGGAATGGATCAAGCGTCAGACATATATCCCTCTTGGGAACATGATGACGGCTGCCGCACAAATCGAGATCGATTCATGCCCAATTGAAGGGTTCAATCAAGAGGAGATCGATGAGTTGTTAATCTCAGAAGGTGTGATGGAACGTGGGGAATGGTCACTTTCAGTCATGGTCGCATTTGGGTATCGAGCGCGCGACTTTGCACCGAAAACACGTCGTGATTTTAACGAAGTCGTCAAATATATCGGATGAAAAAAAGGTCAATCGCCTCAGCGATTGACCTTTTTGAATTATTTCCAGTCTGTGATGCGGTCGACTGGGAAACGGACTGATGGGTAACCTTCTTCGGCTGCTTTCCCGATAGAGAGAAGCATGACTGGGAGGTAACGCTCTTTGTCGAGACCGAACGCTTCAGCGATGTTCGCTTTATCATATCCACCGATTGGGTTTGTGTCATATCCGTGTGCGCGTGCGACGAGCATGAGCTGCATCGCAACGAGACCTGAATCGAGCATGATGCTATCTTTGATCATTTCTTTCGGTGCATCTTTGAAGATGCCTTTGATCATGTCGACTTGACGGTCACGGACCTCAGCCGGCATCATACCGCGCTCTACTGCTGTATCGAAAATCTCTTCTGTGTAATCTGCCATCTGATAGTCGGCGAAGAGTGCGATCACAGCTGAAGATGTTTCCACTTGGCGTTTGTTGAAGCTTGCGAGTGGGAGGAGTGTTTCTTTTCCTTCTGCGCTATCGATGACGACGAAGCGCCATGGCTGTAAGTTAAGGGATGAAGGAGCTGTTGTCGCTTCTTCAAGAATTTGTGTCATTTCTTCTTTTGAAATTTTGACGTTCTCATCGTATACACGAATCGAGCGGCGTCCTTTGACAATCTCCATAAAGTCTTTTTGTGTGGCAGTGTTCATATTGTAGTCTTCCTTTCATGGTCAATAGTATCTTGTAACATCGTGAGTGATGCTAATAACTGTTGTTGATCCTCTACCTTCATGTTGACAAAAAGTCGGTCCGTTAAGCACTCTTTTTGCTCAGTCCAATGTGCAATTTGTTCACGACCATCGTCTGTCAACTCAACATAGATGACACGGTTGTCTTGTTCACAGCGTCTCCGCGTGATGAGTCCTTGTGTCTCTAACTGTTTCAAGTGTCGGGTGATGGCGGCATGGTCGACATCGACGCGCTGTTGCAATTCACGTTGCCGCAATGGACCGACGTGATACAAGTTGCTCAAAATGTCGTAGCGACTCAAGCTGAGCCCGTCCATTTCAGAGTCGAATAATTGCCCTAATTCTTTTTGTACCGTGATGATGTGATAGAGAATTTGATCACGAAGCGAGCAAGAATCTCGCATGCACATCGCCTCCTCAAATCATTGATGACTCAATCATTGATGGGTCACACAATGTATAGTAAACCCATCCTGACGATATTTCAAATAAAAAGTTTTAAAAAATAGGTTGTCAAACTGTTATATAATAGTCTATATTATAACCAACTGATATATAACAATGATTAAAGGAGGATGTGAACGCTTGGAACACTATGAACGACTAGATAAGTATCATATTCATGAGAAACTGCTCGAATTTGTGAATAAAAACGTTCTTGAACCTCATGAAATCAATGATTTTTGGGAAGGGGTCGAATCGCTTCTAGAGCGTTTCATTCCAGTGAATCAGACACTTCTAGAGCAGCGCAAGACATTCGAGCGATTGTTACAGGAATGGTACAGTAGGCAAGACGAAGTCAATCCAATCGAATACGAGACATTTTTAACGTCGATCGGCTATATCGAACCGGTCGTCGAAGATTTTAATATCGACGTGTTGAATGTCGATCGCGAAATCGCTCATCAAGCGGGACCGCAACTCGTCGTACCGTTAGACAATGCCAGATATGCACTCAATGCCGCCAACGCCAGATGGGGAAGTCTCTACGACGCTCTTTATGGGACGGACATGATTGACGAGACGGACGGTATGGAAAAGGGGAGAGCATATAATCCCGTTCGCGGTAATGAGGTCATTCGGTTAGCGAAACAGTTTCTGGATGACACGTTTCCGCTACCATCAGGGTCGCACAAGGAAGTGACACGATACGTCGTTCGTGATGATGTCGCTTATGCGGTAATCGGGGACGACGAGCATTCGTTCGCTGATGATTCCTTCGTCGGTTACACCGGGGAACCGAACGAGTTGAAGACGTTGATGCTCCAGCACAATGCCTTGCACGTTGAACTTCAATTCGACCGCGAGCATCCGATCGGAAAGATTGATCCTGCTGGACTGATGGACATCGAGCTCGAATCAGCCCTATCCGCAATCGTGGATTGTGAGGACTCGGTCGCAGCCGTTTGTGCGGAAGACAAAGTTCATCTGTATCGTAATTGGCTCGGTCTGATGGATGGGACGCTTGAAGCCTCTTTCCAAAAGAATGGGAAGCGACTCTCTCGGCGTTTAAACGAAGATAAACGTTTGATTGGAAAAGGTGGAGCGGAAGTCGTCCTCCCGGGACGCGCGCTCTTATTCATTCGGAACGTCGGACACTTGATGACGACGGACTTGATCCTTGATGCAGCAGGGCGCGAGGTGCCAGAAGGAATCGTGGATGCCATCTTCACTTCATTGATCGCAAGTCGCCATCTCCATCGTCGTCTCAACTCTCGAGAAGGATCGATCTATATCGTCAAACCGAAAATGCACGGCTCTGAAGAAGTTGCATTCACCAATGACTTGTTTGACGCCGTAGAAGATTTACTGGATCTTCCTCGCCATACGTTAAAAGTCGGCGTGATGGATGAAGAGAGACGAACATCGCTCAACTTGAAAAATTGTATCGCGCAAGTAAAAGAGCGAGTCGTCTTCATCAACACAGGCTTCCTCGACCGGACGGGAGACGAGATTCATTCCTCGATGACACTCGGACCGATGCGTCGGAAGGGAGAAATGAAGACGTCACCTTGGCTCGCTGCATATGAACGGTTGAATGTATCAACCGGTCTCGAGAGTGGGTTCCATCATCAAGCACAAATCGGAAAAGGGATGTGGGCGATGCCTGACCGGATGCGGGACATGATGCGTGAAAAAATGGCACATGTACGGTCCGGGGCGACGACGGCATGGGTGCCTTCACCGACCGCGGCGACGCTCCATGCGATGCACTATCATCAACTCGATGCTTTTGATGTACAGCGAGAATTGATCAAGCAACCTCATTCGAAACATGAGAGACAACAACTCCTCGACATTCCGCTCGCGACACGCATCTATTCGCAAGACGAGATCAATGAAGAGCTTGAGAACAACTTGCAAGGATTGCTCGGGTACGTCGTCCGTTGGGTCGAACAAGGTGTCGGTTGTTCGAAAGTGCCGGATATTCACCATATCGGACTGATGGAAGACCGGGCGACACTCCGGATTTCGAGCCAACACGTGGCCAACTGGTTGCATCACGGCATCTGTTCAGCAGAACAAGTCGAGGTCACCCTTTATCGGATGGCACGAGTCGTCGATGAGCAAAACGAGTCAGACCCGAATTATCGACCGATGACGCCGAACGTCGATCAGTCGATCGCCTATCAAGCCGCCCACGAACTCGTGTTTCATGGGTTGAAACAGCCGAACGGGTATACGGAACCAATCTTACATCGCCGCCGCCGTGAATTTATGAAACGACAAACTGTGGAGTTCAATTTAAAAGGAGGAACCTCATCATGACAACGAAAAAAATGGAAAGCGAACAGTTGATTGAACGTTGGGTCGTCCGCCGCATCGTATCTGGAGAATCGACAGCATCTTTGGCGAATACGGCATTCGTATACGGCAACGACTTGATGCGCCTCGTCTTGGATCGTGCAGACGGTTCGCTCCAAATCATGAAAGAGCCAATCGATGAAGTCGTCGTTTTCCGCAAACCAGAGGATCGTGACGAAGAAAACGTCTGTCGTTGCTGCGGGATGGAGCATTCGACGTTTAAGGCAGCGTTGGAATGCTGCGCTTACCTCGACTAAATCATTTCATTTGCACCATCTGTTATATAACAAAATTAATTTTATGAAATTAATATAATACAGGAGGGTTTATTGATGAAACAACGTGAAGAATTGTTGAACAGCTGGAAGTCAGAACGATTTGAAGGGGTAGAACGTCCATACTCTGTAGAAGACGTCATGAAATTACGAGGGTCTATCGTGATTGAACATACGCTTGCGACAAAGGGAGCGGAACGCCTGTGGCAATTGATGCACGAGCGTGACTACGTCCATGCACTCGGTGCGTTGACAGGGAACCAGGCGATTCAGCAAGTAAAAGCAGGACTCGAATCCATCTATTTGAGTGGTTGGCAAGTAGCGGCGGATGCGAACCTGTCAGGTCACATGTATCCGGACCAAAGTCTATATCCGGCCAACTCGGTACCAAGTGTCGTCAAACGAATCAACCAAGCGCTTCAACGTGCTGACCAAATTCAAACGGCAGAAGGGAAAGGCGACACGCATTGGTTCGCACCGATTGTCGCGGATATGGAAGCCGGTTTTGGTGGGGTGCTCAACGTATTCGAATTGACGAAGGCGATGATCGAAGCAGGTGCTGCCGGCGTTCACCTCGAAGACCAGCTCTCGTCTGAGAAGAAATGTGGTCACCTCGGTGGGAAGGTGTTGCTCCCGACGCAGACGGCTGTGAAAAACTTGATTTCGGCTCGGCTCGCGGCAGACGTCATGGGCGTCCCGACAATCATCGTAGCGCGGACAGATGCGCACGCGGCGAACTTGATCACGAGCGACATCGACCCAATCGATCATCCGTTCATCATTGGAGAGCGTACGCCGGAAGGCTTCTATCGTACGGAAGCTGGTATCGAGCAAGCTATCGCTCGCGGTCTCGCTTATGCACCGTATGCAGATCTCGTCTGGTGTGAGACGTCTGAACCAGATTTAGCAGAGGCACGTCAATTTGCCGAAGCGATTCATGCGAAGTATCCAGGCAAACTTCTCGCTTACAACTGCTCGCCATCGTTCAACTGGAAGAAGAAATTGTCAGACGAAGAGATTGCCACGTTCCAACAAGAAATCGGTGCAATGGGCTACAAGTTCCAGTTCGTCACACTCGCTGGATTCCACGCGCTCAACTTCGGCATGTTCGAGCTCGCACGCGGGTACAAAGATCGCGGCATGGCAGCGTACTCGGAGTTACAACAAGCAGAATTTGCGGCTGAAGTACATGGTTACACGGCGACACGTCACCAACGGGAAGTCGGAACGGGTTACTTCGATGAAGTCTCGCTCGTCATCTCAGGTGGACAATCATCAACGACTGCACTGGCTGGATCGACAGAAGCAGAGCAATTCACAAATTGATCATATTTTGGAGACGCCAACTTGTTGGTGTCTCTTTCTTTATGTGAAAGTGTGTGAATCAGTTCGATGAATATGTGAAAAAAAGATGAATCAAAATTCATTTTAACTTCTTCAATTCGACGAATAGTTGCCACAAATAGTAAGAGTAAACCGTTTCCATTCCTTGTATACTCAATCTGTTCACAAGTTGGACACAATGATAAAGGGGGAAGCATCATGCAAGGGGAACGGTTAAACAAACGTAACGCTTGGTATCAAGCGATTTGGCGTTGGCACTTTTATGCAGGTCTCATATTTGCACCGATTTTCATTATCTTGGCTGTGACAGGAAGCATTTATTTATTTGAACCGCAAGTAACAAAGATGCAATACAAAGACATGATGACGGCATCTTTCACGGAAGAACAGCCGATAGAAGTCCAAAAGGAATCATTCATGACAGAATATCCGGATGCGATGATCACATCGATTCGTTTGCCGGATGAAGGTGAATCGACTCGAATCGGTTGGATGAACGAAGACGAGATGATGTATACATATATTCATCCAGAAACGACAGAAGTTTTAGGAACACGGTCTGCTGAAGGTAGCATGGATTTATTAGTTGTGATTCATGGCACACTATTAGGTGGTCAAATCGGGAGCTGGGTCGTCGAACTCGCGGCGTCCTGGGCAATCATTCTTCTTATTACGGGGACATTCTTGTTTTGGCCACGTGGTAAGAATCCGCTTCGGATGCTTATGCCGAAGCTTGGGAAAGGACGACAGTGGTGGAAGCAGATGCACGGTAGCGTCGCCTTATGGTCATCG
This sequence comes from Exiguobacterium sp. s181, assembly GCF_018617125.1. Lineage (GTDB taxonomy): Bacteria > Bacillota > Bacilli > Exiguobacteriales > Exiguobacteriaceae > Exiguobacterium > Exiguobacterium profundum. The sequence goes on along the minus strand of NZ_JACSJM010000003.1, from coordinate 138,183 downwards.
CTAGGCCTCGTGCTCATTATCAGTTCAGGGTTGGCTTGGTCATCCGTTTCGGGTGCGATGCTGCAGTGGGTTTCCTCGTCGACAAACACGGGAGCACCGATGTATGCCTATGCGTTTGGTACCAAGCCGGAATCGACCGTGACGACAAAAGATGTGGCAGAAGACGTACCTTGGGCGACCCAAGCAGATCTCGTTCCAACTTCTTCTCCAAGTACGCTGTTGCCGATTGATTTGAATCAAGTGGTTAACAAGTCCACGATGGATCGACCGTACACGATCTCGCTTCCGGAAGGCGAAACAGGCGTCTATACTATCACATCGGCAGCGGGACATCCATTTAAAGAAGCGACGGTGAACTTAGATCAATACAGTGGTGAAACACTCAGCTCTGTGACATACGCAGATTACGGGGTTCTCGGAAAACTGATTACGGTCGGAATCGCCTTCCATGAAGGTCGCCTCTTCGGTTTGCTCAATCAATTGGTTGGGGTCGCACTTTGTCTAGGTCTCATTTTCGTGGTCATCAGCTCGTTCGTGATGTGGCGCAAACGGAGAATCGGATCGATCGAACAGATGAAGCGGTTTGAGGACGAACGGATCAAACGAATCGTCGGTATTTTGATTCTACTTCTTGGTGTGACATTACCGCTCGCAGGGATCAGTATTCTTGTCGTTCTCCTATTTGATTGGTTAGTCGGGCGCCGGAAGTTGAAAGCGGAGGTGGCGGCATGAAACGATTTAAAGCAGTCCTTCCTGTCATCCTAGCGACGATTTGGTTAGGTGCGTGTCAACTTCAGCCAGTAGAACGCACCATTGATCCGATTGGCATTCAACTGATCGTACCTGAACGTGTAGAAGTTGGCTCGACGACGCTTGCGATGAAAATATCGAATGATGAACGTGTGACAGAAAGCCATATTCAAGTCACGCCTTACGATTCGGAAGAGACCCGGACGTATGAAGTGACAGAAAAGGATGGCTATCTCGTGACGAGCGTGAAACTCAATCAAGGAATCTATCAAGTGAACGGCATGGTGCATGAAGGGCAGAAAGTGTATACCCCAACTGCATGGATGATTGTCGGCGATGTACCGCAAGACCAAATCGACCAATTGCAGCAACCAATCGTTCACTCACACGACCATGATGGTGAACATCAGCATTAAAAAAGTAACCGTTGCGTATGCAGCGGTTACTTTCGTTTAAGACGTATCCCGATCTCTCCAATGAGAACGGCGAGGCCCATGAATCCGGCACCGAGAATGGCCATCTGATTCTGGTTGGCGACCCCGATTCCGTTCTCGAATTGATAAATCTCACGTGTTAAGAATTGAATCGGCTCACCGGATGTGAGTGCTTGTTCATAACCGAGCCAAATCAAAATCGAGAATGTGGCAATTGAAACCAAAAGTCCGATGAATGCGGTAGTACTGACACGGATTACGGTTCGAGTCATAGCAATTCCTCTTTTCCTGTTTGTATACGATACGTCACAAGCTGAGGAAAAGATTCACGAGGTAATCATTTCGGAATGGTCAACACTTGCCCGACACTGATTAAGCTGACGTTCGTGATATTGTTGGCGGCCGCGATTTTCGCAACAGTTGTGTTATACATCGTCGCAATCTTGTACAGCGTGTCCCCTGATTTGACCGTGTATTTTACCGTAGTTGTCGGTGGTGTGACCGTCGTACCTGGGATGACGAGCACTTGTCCGACATAGATGGAGTTGACGTTTGCGATGTTATTGGCAGCTGCGATTTTTGCGACGGTCGTATTGTACATCGTCGCAATCTTGTAGAGTGTGTCGCCCGATTTCACGGTGTACTTCACGGTCGTCGTAGGTGGTGTAACGGTCGTTCCTGGAATGATGAGCACTTGTCCTACATAAATCAAGCTGTAGTTCGTAATGTTGTTGGCGGCAGCAAGCGCCGAGACGGTGACTCCGTATGTCCGTGCGATACTGTACAACGTATCACCTGACTTCACGGTATACGTTTTGTTCGTCGATGTGTTTTGATATGCAAGTAATTGTGAGATCGTGACAAATTTGTACCCTTTTGCTTTGAGTTGTGAAATCATCGTTGGGAGTGCGAGCGGTGTACCCGGGGCCCCGGCTCCGGTATGCATCAAGACGATTGAACCCGGTTTGATGTTAGTCTGAACTTTCGTGTTGATTTGGCTTGCGGTCAATCCTTTCCAGTCAACCGTATCAATGTTCCATTGAATCGTGTATCCGTATCCTGAAGCCCCGACACCGCTCAATACGGTACTATTCACTGCACCAAACGGGGCTCTGAAAATCGGTTTTGTCGTTTTTCCGGTCAACGATTTAATCAAAGCTTCCGTGCGGTCGAGTTCGGATTTCATCTGCGTGGCAGTCAGTTTGGTGAAGTCAGGGTGTGTATACGAGTGATTTCCGAGTTGATGTCCTTTTGCGGCGATATTTTTAATGTACTGTGGATGGTTATTTGCGCCCGACCCCGTTAAAAAGAAAGTGGCTTTGACATTGTTTTTTGCTAAAATGTCTAAAATCTTGTTCGTGTTCGCCCCGTCTGCCCCGTCATCGAACGTCAATGCGACGACCTTGCTCGTCGTGTTCACGCTCGTGACAAATTTTGAAGCGGCGGCACTGACGGAAATCGATTGTGTGATCACCATCGCCAATAAGATGAACAGCGCCATCGCCCCACGAATGACCTTACGTTTCATCTGAATTCGCCTCCATTCATGATGTAACTCTCTTGATGTTAAGACTTTCCAAATGATTGACCTTGATATATTTTATATACCCCTTTTTAGAAATGATGGACTAAAATTCGGAAATGTACTCAATAAATTTTGATTCAACTATATGTGTGAAATTTGTGAGAATGTATCGCGGGATATATCACAGAATGCTCACACTCTTTTTGGAAAGAGATGGTATCATGAACAATGTGTGAAAGATGTAAGCGATTTATAAGGAGGACTTATGATGAAAAAGATGATGACACGGTTTGGGGTCGTGTTTGGACTCATCGGGTTATTCGTACTCGGTGCGTGTGGTACGGAGAAAGAAGCGGAGAGCGCGGCTGTTCCACAGTCAATGGAACCGGTCGAGGCAGAGTTGACGGTAGAGGCAACGGCTAAAAAGGGAGAGGCGGTACCTTTATCAGTAACAGTCACGCAAGATGGTCAACCTGTAGACGATGCGGATGAAATCAAGTTCGAGGTATGGAAGAATGGTGCGAAGGAAGAAAGTGAGATGATCAAGGCGTCACTCACGAAAGACGGTATCTATGAAGCGGAGACGACGTTCGCGGAAGAAGCGGTCTATACGGTTCAGGTTCACGTGACAGCGCGTTCGATGCACACCATGCCGACGACAAACGTGACGGTTGGACATCCAGAAACGGCTGCTGAAGCAGAATAAGAGAGTGAGCATCATCACCACGCTGGAGCGGATATCACGCTTGATCCGAAAGAGGCGACAGCAGGGGAAGAACAACCATTCATGGTACACGTCATGATTGAAGACGAGATACTCGCAGGGGCGGAAGTACAACTCGAAATCTTCCAAGACGGGGCAGAGAAGCATGAGTGGGTGAAGTTAGAGGAAGCAGATACTGGGATGTATAAAGGTGCACACACCTTTGCTGAATCAGGCGCATACAACGTTCAAGTCCATGTCACGAAAGGTCATGATATTCATGAGCACGTCATGGAGACGGTAAACGTTAAATAAAAAATCGGCTCACGTTGAGCCGATTTTTTATTATGCATTTTGGTAAAGGGATTCAACTTGTTGTTGAAGCGCTTCGTTCTCCAAGTACTCATCGTATGTTGCTTCTTTGTCCACGATGCCATTCGGAGTCACTTCGATGATGCGTGTCGCGATCGTCGAGATGAGCTGATGGTCATGTGAGCTGAAGAGAAGCACGCCTTTGAACGACTCGAGACCGTTGTTGAGTGCTGTGATCGATTCGAGATCCAAGTGGTTCGTCGGATCGTCAAGGACGAGTACGTTCGAGTTCGAGAGCATCATCTTCGAGAGCATGCAGCGTACTTTTTCTCCTCCTGAGAGGACAGACGCCTTCTTCATGACTTCTTCACCTGAGAAGAGCATACGGCCAAGGAATCCACGAAGGAACGTGTCTGACTCATCGGCAGGTGAGAACTGGCGCAACCAGTCGAGGATGCTCTTTTCTGAGCCCTCGAAGTACTCCGAATTGTCTTTCGGGAAGTATGACTGAGTTGTCGTGACGCCCCATTTGACTGACCCTGTGTCTGGCTCCATCTCACCCATGAGAATTTTGAAGAGTGTCGTGATGGCAACGTCCGAACGACCGACGAATGCGACTTTGTCCGTCTTGTTGAGTGAGAACGTGACGTTGTCGAGTACTTTTACACCATCGATCGTCTTCGATACGTTATCGACATAGAGAACATCGTTTCCGATCTCGCGCTCCATCGTGAATCCGACGAACGGATAACGACGTGACGACGGACGGATGTCATCAAGTGTGATCTTATCGAGCAACTTCTTACGAGACGTCGCTTGACGTGCTTTCGATGCGTTCGAGCTGAAACGTGCGATGAAGTTTTGAAGCTCTTTGATTTTCTCTTCTTTCTTCTTGTTCTGGTCTGCCGCCATACGTGTAGCGAGTTGGCTAGACTCATACCAGAAGTCGTAGTTCCCGACATACAATTGGATTTTTCCAAAGTCGAGGTCGGCCATGTGCGTACAGACTTTGTTCAAGAAGTGACGGTCGTGGGAAACGACGATGACTGTGTTTTCAAAGTTGATTAAAAACTCTTCCAACCATTGAATCGCTTTTAGGTCAAGTCCGTTGGTCGGCTCGTCTAAGAGGAGGATATCTGGCTTACCGAAGAGCGCTTGGGCAAGAAGGACTTTGACTTTCTCCCCACCTGTGAGTTCGCTCATTTGTTTCTGGTGGAGCGCTTCAGAGATACCAAGACCTTGGAGGACCATCGAGGCTTCCGACTCTGCTTCCCAACCGTTCAACTCAGCGAATTCTCCTTCAAGTTCAGCTGCGCGCATCCCGTCTTCATCTGAGAAGTCTTCTTTCATGTAGATGGCGTCTTTTTCTTTCATTACTTTGTAGAGACGCTCGTGACCCATGATGACGGTCTCGAGAACTGCACTGTCCTCATACGCGTAGTGGTCCTGTTTGAGGACGGCGAGACGTTCGCCCGGTGTGATGCTGACATCACCCGTCGTCGTATCTTGTTCACCTGATAAAATCTTTAAGAATGTCGATTTTCCGGCACCGTTCGCACCGATCAATCCGTAACAGTTGCCTGGCGTGAACTTGATGTTCACCTCTTCAAACAACTTGCGACCGCCAAATTGTAGGCTGACGTTATTTACTGTAATCATGTATGGTATCCCTCGTTTTTCTGATTAGTTTACGACGTGTATTGTATCACGTTTTTGAAAAACGCGCAGTCGCGTAAAGAGTGGAAGTGAAAAATGACTCTATTCGGTAATTCCCAACATATCATATGTTTAGTAAAAACATAACGTTTCACTTAATACATTTGGTTACTTGAAGTGAGACGTTGTGTCAAAGCAACGAAGTAAACGAATTCCTTCAGGGGAAATAGTGCAGTTCAGTTGCCATATTTCTAATCCGGAAGGTATCGCATCGTTAATCAATTGACGAATTAGATGGTCTTGTTTTCGGTTGGGATTACCGGTATAAATTGGTGCGTCATATAAAAAAACATATAAGAGGACTGCTCTTCCGGTTTGGGGTAGAGTGGAAATCAGAGCGTAGAGATGACGAATCAAACGTTCTGTTTCGATGGGTCGTTTCACTCGTCTACGTTTAAAGTGTGGGAGAGGAATAGTGAGTAGTTCGCTGAGCGGAGCCTTCACTTCCATGAAGATTCCATCAATCTGAAAATCGATCCGTGCACCGTCAGTTACTATTTCACGTTTGATTCCCCTCGGGGTTGAGAAAGCATCAAGCTGGTTCTCGAGTAAGAAAGCTTCAACATAGTCGTTTACACGACCTTGATTGATTCCAATCCATTGTTCACCATCGACTGAAATGGCTTCGACTGTAAAGCGAGTTTTACGATTCGAGTCATAGGTTTCTGAGACGAGGCAGGGGATGTTTTCAAATATAATATCTCCAATCCTTCCTGTTACAGGACAATGGCAAGGCGCGAGCAAATCATCAACGAGTACGTCCATGACAAAGCGATTACGTCTGTTTACAATTATCGCTTTTTTCAAAGGTTCTTCAAATAAAATCATTGCCACTTTTACGTGAAATGACGGTATTCAACTCAAATGCTACATTTCCTGCGAGTGCGCGTGAAATCATACATTGATCTTTCGCTTTTTTCGCGATGCGTTCAACAAGTGTGATCTCTCGATCCGTCATCTCTGTAGGTACTTGAATCGTTGTCGCATAGCGAATCGTCTCGTAAGTGAAGATGCCGTTCGTCACATCGACGATGCCTTCCGCATCAATCGTGATGCCACGGTGAGTCAGGTCACTCCGTCCGAGTACGGCTGCGAGGGTGATGATATAACACGTGGCCGCTGCCCCGAGTAACATCTCATCCGGATTCGTGCCGACTCCGGGACCGTCCATCTCGGGTGGGATCGAAATCTGTGTCTTTAATCGCTCGGCCTCGAGGGTACCGACGTCATTTCGTCCGCCATCCCAGCCGAGGTTCATGCTAAATGTATGCTTCATCAAAAATCGCCTCCAATGTCTCTAGTGTAAAAGAGAACGATTGGAGGCGCATGTGTTATGCTTGTGCGCGCTTCGCGAATGTGCGAAGTGTTTCGATGATAACCGTTGTTGCTTTTTCCATGTTGTTCACAGAGATGTATTCAAACTTCCCGTGATAGTTTTCGCCACCTGTGAAGATGTTCGGCGTCGGAAGGCCCATGTAAGAAAGTTGCGATCCGTCTGTCCCACCACGAATCGGTTCAATCTTCGGTTCGATGCCAAGGCCGCGCATGACGTCAGCGACGGTATCGACGATGTGTTTCACTGGTTCGATTTTCTCGGCCATGTTGTAATACTGATCTTCCATCTGGAGTTCAATCCGTTCTTCCCCGTATTTTTGTTTCCATTCGAGGACAAGTTTCTCCATCAACGCTTTACGTGCTTCGAACTTTTGTTTGTCGTGATCGCGGATGATGTATTGAAGCGTCGTCTTCTCGACGTCCCCATTGAAGCCGTTCAAGTGGAAGAACCCTTCGTAGTTGCTCGTACGTTCCGGTGCCTCATCAGCAGGCAAACGGTTTTGGAACGCCATCGCAAGCTTCATCGAGTTGACCATCTTGTTCTTGGCGCTACCTGGGTGCACGTTCGTCCCGTGGAAGGTGACGGTCGCACCGGCTGCGTTGAAACTCTCATACTGCAACTCTCCAAGTGGACCGCCGTCCATCGTGTAAGCGAAGTCCGCATTGAATCGGGCGACATCGAATTTATGTGGTCCACGTCCGATTTCTTCATCCGGTGTGAAGGCGATGCGGACCGGCCCGTGTGGAATCTCAGGATGAGCCAATAAGTATTCGATCGCTGTGACGATTTCAGCGATTCCTGCTTTATCGTCCGCACCGAGGAGTGTCGTGCCGTCCGTTGTCATGAGCGTATGCCCGACATACCCGTCCAGTTCTGGGAAGTCTTTTGGTGATAACACGACATGAAGCGACTCGTTCAAGACGATGTCGCCACCTTCATAATGCTCGACGAGTTGAGGGGAGACGTTCGTTCCTGTGAAATCGGTCGCCGTATCGACGTGGGCAAGGAAGCCGATAGTCGGTACATCATGATCGACGTTACTCGGAAGTGTGGCGAAGAGATACCCGTATTCGTCCGTCTCGACGTCTGTCAGACCGAGTTCTTTTAATTCTTTCTCCAAATGGCGAATCAAATCCCATTGTTTGGCCGTCGATGGTGTTGTCGTACTTGTGAAATCCGACTGTGTATCAATCTTCGCGTACGTCATTAAGCGTTCAATTAATTTTGCTTGCATGGATTGCCCTCCTCTAATAAGTTTCATCTTCATTAGTTTATCACGCGCAATCGAAGTCGAAACAAAAAAGTCGCGCCCATCGATGGACGCGACCTGTTCAAAAGAGAAACGGATATAGAATCGGCAAGATAAACGAGGTGAAGATTGCGGTCAATCCCATTGCGGCACCACCTGTTGCACCGGACAACGGATGTTCCGTTGCCGCCTGAGCGGTCCCAATCCCGTGACTGATTGTGCCGAGTGTGAGTCCACGCGTGAACGGGTCGTCCATACGAATCCACGTCAATAAGACCGGTCCGAGCATCGCCCCTAAAATACCGCAGGCAACGGCGATCGAGGCCGCAAGTGTTGCATCCCCCTCTAGTTGTCGAGCCAATTCAAGGGCAATCGGGGACGTTGCCGATTTGACCGATAGTGCAATCAATACGTTTTCGGTGAAAGAAAATAACTTGCCGAAAAGTACAGCCACGAAGATTGTGGAAAGTGACCCGATGACAATCGCGCTCAGTGCTCGCTTTGCCCGTGCGAGTAGTACAGGTAAGTTGCGATAGAGCGGTAATCCGAGGGCGACCGTCGCTGGTCCGAGTAAGATGGTGATGAGATCGGTAGCCGGTTCATACGCATCATAGGACTGTCCTGTCACGAGTAACAGAAGAATCAAAATCGCTGTACTTAAGAAGACGACATTGGTGAACGGAGATGCCCACTTCATGGAAAGTCGACGACTGAGCGAATACACGAGAATCGTCGATCCGATCCAAACGTATGTCATGATGTCTCACCTTCTTTCCCGGAAACAAACGCGGTCACGACCATACCCACCGCCATGCTGGCGAGTAACGTGATAAGGAGCGGGATGCCGGCAGCTTTTAACAACGTGCCGTACGCCATAAGGCCGACGGCAATAGGGATGAAGAAGAAGGCGAGATGCTTCGTCAAATATCCGGCACTGTCCTCAATCCATTCCACGCGAATGACTTTTGTTACTAAGAGAATGAGCAACAGCACCATGCCGATGACGCTGCCTGGTACTTTCCACGAGAACGTCTCAACAATCCAGTTTCCGAGCGTGCTCAATCCGAATAAAAGAGCGAGCCCAATCATCCATTTTAATAATTTCATATACATGACTTCCTTTCACGTCATTCAAAACGTATGAATCTTCTCAAATTCAACGAGAGAGGTCAAGAAAAGGGTATAACAAAAAAGGTAAGGGGTACATACGTTCGGGATGCTATACTACATCTATCATAAACAAGCGGGGTGCCGAGATGGAACTAAAAACGATTGAGCAATTTATTCAAGAGCATGGATTACAAAACAGGGAAGACATTTTACATGCGTTCACAAAGCGGGTCAATTTGACAACTTTGCCACGGACAACAAGGGAAGAAGTAGCGGTTGGCCATTCTAAGTTTGGCGGATATCCTGACTTACCACACGCAGACTTGCATCCTGGAGAGAATATGACGTTTTTAGCTCAGTTTCGTTTAAGTGATTTAGCTGAGTTTGAATCCGTAGATGCACTCCCGAAAGAAGGGGTGTTGTCTTTCTTCTATGATTTAGAAGAACAACCTTGGGGAGATGTGGATGAACGTCATCTTTGGCGTGTTCTGTTTACTGAAGAATCGAAACTTGAGCGAGTGCGAGTTGGGGAAGCATTAAATGAACGTGCCGTTTCCTTTAAAGAAAGCTATGCAGAGAATGAATACAGTTTATATGAGCTGCTCGACGAAGAGATGTACGATCGGTTACTCGAACGATTCGAACAAGAAGAACTTCATGCAATCGGTGGACATCCGAGTGAAGTGCAAGGTGACGTTTTTGAAGAGATACAAGAAACATATGGGGAACGATTCGATCATCCTTTCCTATTGTTTCAAATGGACACGTCTGAAGAGTTAGACGTCATGTTCGGGGATGCAGGTATTCTCTATTTTCTCATTCCGGAAGATGCTCTCCGTGCCAAACGGTTTGGAGAAACCGAAATCATTATGCAGTGTTATTGAACGCAAAAAAGGGAGCCGACTCGAATGAGTCGACTCTCTTTTGATTATGCTTGTTTTTTCTTACGGAATCGTGCGAAGAACTCATAGACGATTGGTACGATGAGCAACGTGAGAAGTGTCGAACTTGTGAGTCCGCCAATCACGGTGACCCCGAGACCTTTCGAGATGAGGGCGCCACCCTCGAGACCGAGTGCGAGTGGTGCGAGTGCACCGATTGTCGCGAGTGCGGTCATCAGAATTGGGCGAAGGCGTGTGCCCGCTGCCTCAAGTAACGCTTCACGTGTTGATAAACCAGCTTCTTCTTTATGAATGACGCGGTCAATCAAAACGATGGCGTTCGTGACGACAATCCCGATCAACATGAGTGCCCCGATCAAGGCAGAAACCGAAATCGTTTCACCCGTGATGAGAAGGGCGACGAGTCCCCCGATAATCGCATACGGAAGTGAGAACAACACGACGAATGGCGTGAGTGCCCCACCGAATGTGATGACGAGAACCAAGTATACGATGGCAATCGCGGCGAGCATCGCAAGACCGAGCTGTGTGAACGATTCTTGAATCTGTTCCGTTACACCGCCGACATCATACGATACGCCAGACGGAAGCTCAATCTCTGAAACGCGTTCTTCAATCGCAGCAGACGCTTCTGTCGCTTTATCTGTGCTGAGTTCAACACTTACTTGCGCAAGCAGTTTTCCGTCGCGCTCGACGAGTGTGTCCGGTGTTGTGCCTTCTTCGATTTCAATGAAGTCTGAAATCGGGCGTGGTCCGAACGGTGTCGTGATTTCTTGTGCTTGCAGGTCATCGACACTGTCATACGTCACTTGCTCGTTCGGGATGACGACGTCTAACTGTTTTTCATCCACTGTGACACTTGTAAGTGGACTTTCTGGTGCCTGGAACTGACTGATGACTTGCGCGATTTGACCTGCCGACACACCGGCTTCTGCAGCGGCCTGTTGGTCGACGTTGAACGTGTATTGTACATAGGACTCACGTAAGTCAGATGTCGCTTGACGGACATAATCCGTTTCCTCTTCAATCGTTTCGATGAAAGTCGGCACGATGGCTTCTAAATCTTCAAGGGAGTTGGCATAGACGTTGTATGTGACACCGCTCGTTGCGCCGCCACCTGAGAAGTCTTGTTCTTTCCATTCCCCGTTCGAAGCGAGTTCGTTCAATTTCTCGATATCAGCTAACTTCACATCCGCGAAGTCTTCCGTATCTGGATCATATTGAACGATGAAGATTCCTTGTTTGTTGTTTCCGGGGTTCAGCGGGTTCTCTCCACCGACCGTGAACTGAACATCGGTTGCGTTCGGTTGTTCTTCCATGAAGTATTCTTCTGCCACTTCTGCTGCGGCAATCGAATCTTCAAGTGTTTGACCAGGTTCTGGGTCGAACGTGACGAACAACGTCTTCTCCGAATCCTGATTCAAGAAGTTGACCCCAATCGCTGGGACAAGGGCAAAGCTACCAATCAATAGGGCAGTCGCGAGACCGAACACGACGAGTTTATGGTTCAGTGACCAGTTCAAGACGCCACGATACCATTCCGCGAGCTTGCCTGGACCTTCTTCTGGCTTCAACTTGTCGCGGTTTTTAAAGAACGAGTCGGCCATCATTGGTACGACCGTGATCGCCACGAGTAACGAAGCGAGTAATGCGAAGACGACCGTCAATGCGAACGGCAAGAACAATTCACCGACAAATCCAGTGACAAATCCGAGCGGTAAGAATACCGCGATCGTGACGATGGTCGACGAGGCGATCGGGATGAATACTTCTTTTGTTGCCGCGATAATCAACTCTTTACCGCGAAGTGGTTCGTTCGAACGCGTGAGTCGACGGTAAATGTTCTCGATGACGACGATAGAGTCATCGACGACGCGCCCAATCGCAACAGTCATCGCACCGAGCGTCATGATGTTCAACGTGATATCCAACTGCTTCAAGACGATGAGTGCCATGAGAAGCGACAACGGGATCGAGATGACGGCGATGATCGTCGATCGGAAGTTACGTAAGAACACTAAGATGATGAGGATAGCGAACAACCCACCAAGTAATGCTTTAGACAACATCGTTTCGACCGACTCTTCAATCGGTTGTCCTTGGTCGAGTGTAATTGATACATTCGCCGTATCGTTTTCAGCTTCGAAGTCATTCAATACTTCTTTGACGGCGTTGACGACATCGACCGTGTTCGCATCTTGTGTCTTCGTCACTTGTACGCCGATTGAGCGTTCACCGTTCGAGCGAGAAATCGATTCTTCGATTCCTTTGTCCTCGATTGTCGCAAGTTCACTCAACGCGACAGTCGGAACCGTCGTCGGAACGTTCGGTGGTAATGCCGATGGTGTTTCCGTCGGGACCTCTGTTGGCACGTCTGGCGTTTGACCAGGTGGCAATTCCGTCGGGGCAGACGGTGTCGTCGGCGTTGATTGTGCCGGTGAGTAAGGGATTTGGATGTCGCGGAACGCTTCGAGCGTCTCCGACTTGCCGTCGATGACGACCGCTTGCTCCGTATCACCTAATTCATATAACCCGAGCGCAATTCGAGCGTCATTCGCTTGAATCAATTGTTTGACCGTATCTTCTGTCAAATTGTATTCTGCGAGCGCTTCTTGGTCGAATTGAAGTTCGACGCGGCGAATCTCTTGCCCGGCAATTTGGACGGTTTGCGCACCTTCCACTCCTTCAAGGGCAGGCTGCACTTCTTCCTCGACGAGTTTTGTCAATTCGGCCAAATCAAGACTCTCATCCGAGATGGCAGCCCCGATTACCGGGAAAGCATCGAAACTGAGACGCGACACTTGTGGTTCTTGTGCCGACTCCGGCAATTCGACGTTGCTTAACGCATCTTTGACCTGCTGTTCCGCTTCATCCATATCGGTACTGAAATCATAATCGATTTGGATGTTCGAAGCGTTTTGGAATGACGAAGAACGGACTTGTTCCACACCATTTAAATTTTGTAGACGATCTTCTAACACGGTGCTGACTTCTTCGAGCACTTGCTCAGGGGATGCACCTGGATAAATGGTTGTGACCGAGACGGTCGGAGTCGTAATGTCCGGTAACGTCTCGAGCTTCATCGTCAGACCGGCGAAAAGACCGGCGGCCGTCAAGATGATCGTCATCAACCAAACCGCAAACTTGTTGTTAACGGAGAAGGACGTGATTTTCTGCATGGATTTTTAATCTCCTCTATTATTATGTTGTTTTATGACTCACGATCGATGTCGTGGGCTCGTTCAATCAAGCGTGCGATAATCGCTTGTTTGAGTTCGGCAGGGGGAACACCGACACCGAAGTGTTCGGACATCATCATACCTTCGAGTGCATAACGAATGATCATGGTTTCCACCGGGTCGGCCGTTTGTTGGAACTGTGCGAAGAACGTATCTAAATCATGTTTCCAACGATTGGCGTACTCTTGGTCGACTTCGAACAACGTGAGAAATGCAATCATCTTCTCGACGTCGATTTGGATGGCAGCACGCTCAGGATGTAACTTCGTTTCATCAAATAGACGAACGAACGCCTCGACAGGTCCATGACCTTCTTGTTGCAATGAAGCATATAGCTCGTTTTGTTCTTGTTGTAATCGTTCGACCATCGCCGTCATCAACGCTTCTTTTGAAGGATAATGATAAAGCAGTCCACCTTTAGATACACCCGCAGTCTTGACGACTTCATCTAAGGTAAGTTGGTGCACGCCATGGTTCATGATGATGTCGGTTGCCGCATCCAACAGCTTTTGCTTTGTAACGTTCGATCGGTTTGACATATCTTCACCTCTTTCTGTACCGACCAGACGGTTTGTTTGATTTTACTATATCGTTCGTATTCTTTTGAAGTCAAGAAATGATGTCCTCAAAACTGTCACCAAGTACACATATAGTGTGATAGCGATTGCAGAAAAGTCTTGACGTGAGAATGATTATCAGTGATGATAGGTACTGAGAGTAATTATCATTACCAGAGAGAAATAACCGAACGTGGGGGAATGACAGATGAACAAAAAATATGCAGCTTTAGGAATTTCAGCAGCGTTAACGACATCGCTCCTTGCCGCTTGTGCAAGCACAGATGAGACAACTTCAAATGAAGGCTCAGACGATTCGAACGTCGTCAATGTTTACTCGAGTCGCCACTACGATGTCGATCAACAATTATACAAGCAGTTTGAAGAAGAAACAGGCATCAAAGTCAACGTGGTGGAAGGAAAGAGTGACGAACTTCTCGAGCGTTTGAACACGGAAGGCGAAAACACAGAAGCAGACCTCTTCATTACAGCAGATGCCGGAAACTTGTATCAGGCAAAAGAAGCAGGACATCTTCAAGCGGTCGATAGCGATGAGCTTGAGTCAAACATTCCTGAAAAATATCGTGACACGGACAACGAATGGTTCGGTTTGACGAAACGTGCGCGTGTCATCGTCTACTCAAAAGATCGCGTGAAACCAGAAGATTTGTCGACGTATGAAGCGTTGACAGAAGAACAGTGGAACGGCAAAGTACTCGTCCGTCCATCTGAAAACATGTACAACATCTCACTCCTCGCATCGTTCATCGAAGTGAACGGGGTCGATGAAGCGAAAGAGTGGGCGAAGGGCTTAGTGAACAACATGGCACGCGACCCACAAGGGAACGACCGTGACCAAGCGAAAGCGGTCGTCGCCGGTGAGGGGGACGTGGCCATCATGAACACGTACTACATGGGGCTCATGTTGAATTCTGAAGACGAAGAAGAGAAGAAAGTCGCTGAACAGCTCGGTGTCTTCTTCCCGAACCAAGATACAACAGGCACACACGTGAACATTTCGGGTATCGCCATGACGAAAGCATCGAAGAATACAGAAAACGCTCAAAAATTGATGGAGTTCATGTCAGAACCGTCAGCACAAGAAAAGTTTGCGAGTGTGAACTACGAATATCCAGTCAACGAGTCGGTTGAGCCGAACGAACTTCTTCAATCATGGGGCGAGTTCAAAGAGCAAGACATCAACCTCTCTGCACTTGGTGAAAACCAACAAGAAGCAATCCGCATCTTTAACGAAGTGGGTTGGAAGTAAGATGACTTCGGCTTGAACGAGAGTTCAGGCCGGAGATTTTTGCGTTCTTCACACCCTAAGCGCTACACGGGATGCACAGAAACTGATATGATGGGACAGGAATTGATAGTTTACAGAACGGGAGCGGTACGACATGAACTGGCACGCAGTAAAACGACAACTGAATGGATGGGCGATCCTCAGCTTTCTCGCGATTTTATTGATCGTCTTGCCGGGAATTGTCGTGCTCGTCGAATTGTTCGCCCCGGTCAATGACAATTGGCAGCACATTCAGGAGTACCTGTTGCCCCGTTACGTGAGAAACACGTTGTTCATTATGGTGGCTACCGGTGTCTTGACGACCGTGATCGGGACGAGCCTCGCTTGGTTCGTGACCGTCTATGATTTCCCGTTCCGTCGCTTCTTTAAATGGGCACTCATCCTGCCGCTCGCGATTCCGCCTTATATCGGGGCGTATACGTATCACGGCATTTTAAATTACACCGGAGTGATCCAAACGACGCTACGAAATCAGTTCGGGATCACCGTCGATCAGTCGTACTTCAACATCATGTCGATTCAAGGAACCGTGTTTATTTTCACGTTGTTCCTCTATCCATATATTTATACGATCACACGAGCGTTCTTGCATAACCAATCATCCTCGATGATTGAGAACGCGCGGATTCTCGGTCGTGGCTCATGGGACATTTTCTTCACCGTCGTCATACCGATTTCTCGAGTCGCCATCATCGGCGGTGTCAGTCTCGTCTTGATGGAAGTGCTCAACGACTATGGTGTCGTGAAATACTTCGGGATCCAGACGTTCAGTACCGCTATTTTTAGCACATGGTTCGGGATGAAGGATACGTCGTCGGCGCTGAAGCTTGCGGGCACACTCATGATTCTCGTCATCGCCATTTTGACGATGGAACGACTCGTCCGGGGAAGGAAGCAATTCAGTTACGCTTCGACGAAAGTAAAACCGCTCAAACCGAGACCGCTGCAAGGTTGGCATCGCTATGCGGTATTCGCATATGTTTCGCTCGTCTTTGCGATTGCATTCGTCATTCCGTTCACGCAGTTGACGGCTTGGACGTTCCTGACGTTCGATACGGTCTTCACGGAAGAATTTTGGCAACTCGTTTGGAATACGGTACGAGTCGCCTTTACCGCAACCGTGATCATCTTACTGTTCGCACTCATCATTGCGAACTATACACGACTCTTCCCGTCGAACATGACGCGTGTCATTTCGAAAGTGACGACGCTTGGGTATTCGATTCCGGGAGCGGCCATCGCCATTGCGGTCATCACGCTCTTCTTGTGGCTCGATGACAAAGTGCTCAATTTGGCACGGGCGCTCGACTTGAGTCAGACATTCGTGTTCCGGACGACGCTCATCATGCTCATCTTTGCCTACGTCATCCGCTTCCTCGCCATCGGCTACAACTCGATCGAGAGCGGGTTTGAGAAAGTAGGGAAGTCGTTTACCGAAGCATCCCGTATGCTGGGGTGGAATACGGTCCAAACGTTCTTTCGCGTCGATATCCCGATGATCAAAGGCGCCATCATGAGCGCGTTTATCCTCGTCTTTATTGATATTATGAAAGAGTTGCCATTGACGCTCTTTTTACAACCATTTAACTTTTCGACGCTTGCGACACAGGCGTTCAAATACGTGAGTGATGAGAAGATTCACGAAGCGGCACTCGCTTCCATCGTCATCGTCCTCATGAGTGGACTGTTGATATTCGTTTCCCACAAGGTGCTTGATAAGGAGGCCGACTAATGTTTGTTCAAATCAATGATTTACATTTTAGCTATAAAGGTGCGCATGAAGAGACCATCAAAGGGTTCTCGATTTCAATCACGAAAGGTGAAATCGTCTCACTTCTTGGGGACAGCGGATCGGGGAAGAGTACGATTCTCCGTTTGATCGCAGGACTCGAGATGCCGAACCAGGGCGTCGTCGTCGTGAATAACTGTGTCTGTTGCGACGATTGCCAGTTCATGCCGCCAGAAGATCGTGGCGTGGGGATGGTCTTCCAAGACTATGCACTCTTCCCGCACATGACCGTTGAAAAGAACATTCGATTCGGTCTTCATAAACTGAACCGCAAGGAGCGGAATGCGCGTGTCGAAGAGATGCTCGCGCTCGTCAACTTGACGGAATTCCGTCACCGTTATCCGTACGAACTCAGTGGGGGACAACAACAGCGTGTCGCGCTCGCGCGTGCGCTCGCACCGAAGCCGGCGCTCTTGATTCTAGACGAACCGTTCAGTAATTTGGATACGTCACTTCAACACCGGATTCGCGACGATTTGCGTCGTCTCTTGAAGCAGACGGGCACGACGACGATCTTTGTGACGCATGACGAAGAAGATGCTGAGGCACTTGCCGACCGCATCGTCTACCTCGGAGAAGGCAAAATTAAAAAGCAGGTCATGACGGAGAACAACAAGACGTTCAATCCGCAAATTCCTTGCTTCGTATAAGTTCCGCGCACTCATTGATGAAATGGGTGCGTTTTTCTGTGGGTCCATCATTCGATGAAGCGATGGTCTAAAACAGATAGGTGTTCCTGCCAATCTGGCCAAGAGGACTGGAGCGATGTAATCAATTCGTTCCCCCCGAAGCTGATCGTACTTTCGTGAGATGCATAAATGACCCAGTTCATGTGTTGGTCAAACCAATAACGTTCTAAATAACGTCCGTCATAACAAGGATCCAAGGAATCGGTATCGATTTGCCAGAGCGTAAGGTCTTCATGTAGTTCAAAGACGACATCCGCGCCTCGACGCAATATCCATTGTTGGATTTCCTTGATTTTTTGATCATTCTCTTCAATATAGTCACTATCGAATGCGATCACATCGGGGCGCCCAGCAGTCGATAGAGGGTACCAATAATGTGAATCGGTCACAGCCCAAATGGCGCGAATTCTTCTCTTCACTTGACTGGCGAGAGGTGATGAAAGTTGAGTCCTCATGACGTGTAAACTCCTTATCCTAAAGTTGATGTATGTGTTGCTATCTTCACTATACATGGGAAATAGAAAAACGTCCTTAGCGTTTATCTAAGGACGTTTCGTGCCTACTTCGCTGTCTGAGACGGTTTCGACTCATTTCCAAGCTGGTCAATCGCAGTCACGTAGTAGGATGCATTGCTCTCATTTGTGACTTCGATACTTTTTCGTGCATGGGATGGGATACTTTCGATATGAGTCGCTTTTCCGTCGATGACTTCATAGATTCGATATCCAATCACGCTCTCTTGACGAACGGCGTGCCATGTCAATAAGTTACCTTTCAGTTCGACTGCCGTCGGTGTCTCGAGATTGACAGTTTCGTTCAGTTCGGTATCCACCAGCTCTGTATAGACGACGAATCGTTCATCATAGCCCCCGTCCCCGAACGTACCCGAACAGGTAATCAAATTTAAGTTCCGATTTGATGTGGCACCGAAAATCTCTTCGATTGGCGCGGTTTTCGTATCATAGCGTTCTGTTTTTGTGACGCGGAACCGGAGTGTGTTACCCGCTTCATCTTGAATCAGAACGTCATCGCCTTCTTTGAGTTGATCGAGTTGATAAAAGATAGCCGGGCCGGTCTTGCTGTCGACATGACCGGCGATCACGGCATTTCCTTTGCTCCCTGGTGTCACACCAGGTTCGAACCACCCGACCTGGTTCTCGTCTTCTGGTACGCCCATCTGTCCATTGTCTAGGACCCCAACTTGTTCAATTGCCGTATCGACATCAATTTTAGGGATCTGGATTTGAACAGGGGTGACGGCCTTGGCGTTTTCTTCTTCCTCGGCTAAACGTAGCTTTTTCACCTCTTCCTGTAGAAGTGAGAATTCAGCCGTTAAATCCGGGCTCTCCTCTATTTGTTTTTCTTCTACAGGTGGTGACGACGATTCTTGGGCACTCGTCCACGTCCAGAAGCTAAAACAAAAGAGAGAGAGAGCCAGAAACAAAAGGCGCTTGTTCATGGGACTCCCTCCTTATTGATTATTGTTCAGACACTTTACGTTTGCGAAGCGTTACGAAGGCGAGTAAGATTCCGCCAAGTACAGCTAATCCAGCGTAGAGTGTGTTCATTGATTGTTCTTGTGCACCACCGAGACCTGTTTCAGGCATCTCTTCAGGCATCATTGTTTCTTCGAACTTGTCAGGCATTTGTGTCACGATCGCGTTACCGAGTGTTTCACCAACACCGAACATGAACGCATATCCTTCACGGAATGACATCCAAGCCGCTTCTGCATCGCCAGCGACATATTGATCGAATGTGTCGAGTACGAGCGCTTCGTGCTGTTTGATTGCTTCTTCACCGGCAGCTTGTGGTAAGTTCCCTTCTGTTGCTGCATCGAGGAATGTGCTGAAGTCGACAGCGAATTGGTCGAGGCGCATCCGCGCATCTTCGATCATCGCTTCGTCGCCTTCGAGTGTAGCGGCAACGATGTCACCTTGTGCTGTGATGTGATCGGAGTTCCATACTTTCTCGAATTGTGCTGCACCTTCGTCACCATATACGGATGCGATGGCTGCTTTGAAGTCGAGTGTGTTCTGGTCTTCTGCCCATGTCACGTAGTCATAGTCCTCTGCTTGGTCGTACCCTTTTTGCATACCGATCGCAGCGAGGGCGAAGTGCTCACCTGCAAGACTGTTCAATGTTGAGCGGAGTTCAACAGCTGGTGTGTCGGCTCCAGTCGTAAATTTGTCAGGCATTTGTGTGACGATTGCACCCGAGAGAGCTTTACTGATGTTGAACATGTGCTTGTAGCCTTCACGGAACGTCATGTAAGCTTCTTCGTAATCTCCTTCGACATAGTTATCGAATACAGAGAGGACTTGGTCTTCATGAAGTTCGAGTGCATCAGCTGCTGCGTCCTTCGGTAAGTTCCCTTCTGTCGCTGCATCGAGGAATGTTGAGAATTCTTCTACGAACTCATCGACTTCCGCTTCCGCTTCCATGCGTAGTTCTTGGTTGTCTGATTTTGCCGCTTCTACGAAATCAGCTGAGTAGTCGTTATGACCACGGAAGATTTCCTCGAATTGTGCAGCGCCTTCTTCACCGTAGATGGAAGCGATGGCTGGTGTCATGTCGAGCGCGTTTTGATCGAGAGCTTGATCCGCGACCTCAGCATCTGCTGCCTCGTCGTACCCTTTCATCATCGATGTGACGGCTAATACGTAGTGCTCAGATAAGAGTTGATCGAGTGTGGCGCGAAGGTCACCTGCTGGTGTACTTGCTGTCGGCGTGTGATCCGCTGCCTGTGCGTTGACTGGTACGAGTAGTCCTAAGGCTAGTGCCGGTGCTACGATTTTGTTTAACGTCGTCTTCTTCATGGGTAATCGCTCCTTTTCGTAAGTGAGTGTTGTCGTTATTTACACCCATCTAACGGAGCGGTTCAAAAAATGGATCACTCTTTTTTTATTTTTTTTCGTTTTTTTGTTGAAGAGTGCGATAAACCCCTGGTGCGACGCCATATTTTCGTTTAAAAATTCTGTGGAAATATGGATAGCTTCGAAATCCAGACAGTTCCGCTATCGTTTCTAACGAATGTTTTGTATAGCGCATTTGCTCTTCGGCAAGCTGCAACCGAATCGATTGTGCATATTCGATGATCGTCATCCCGGTCCCTTCTTTAAAGAGATGAACCGTCCGTGAAACGCTCAGTCCGACGGCGTCGGCGACGTCTGAAACTTTGAAGTCACTCGTGACGTGTGCTTCGATAAAGCGCATCATACGAGAGACGACTGGAGGTCGCGCCTGGGAATGCACATCTTGAATCGAACGATCGAGCATGAGTAGAAGCGCCCGAACGAGTGTTTCAATTAAAACGGCACTTTGTTCAGACGGTGGACGGCGTACTTCCTCCGTAATGTGTTGCCATAGCGAAAGAAGGCGTGAATCGATGGCGATGGTATTCAATCGCCCCCGTGGAGTCGCATGCCACCATGTATCGATTGAATGTCCGGTGCAAAAGATATGATAGTCTCCGCTCGCGGGTGTATCGACATGCATTTCATAGAAGTCACCCGGACGGACAATCAATACGTCACCAGGTCGTGTGATCATCGTTTCCCCATTGACCACAATCCGAGCCGTTCCTTCCGTTTGTAAGCGAATCAGATACGTATCGAGTAAGTTTGCGAATGGAAAAGTGTAGGTCGTTGTATGATAAGAATAGCCACAAAAGCCGATTTCCATAATAGTCTCCTCATTTTATAGCAAAATTGTACATATCTTAATCATATCATGGATGGTCATGAATCCTTGAAGACAGTACGATGAAAGCGTTGAAACGGAAATGAACTTCAAGGAGGACGTAACATGAAACAATGGTGGAAAGAAGCGGTCGTATATCAAATTTATCCACGTAGCTTCAATGACTCAAACGGTGATGGGATTGGTGACATCCAAGGGATCACGGAGAAGATGTCTTATTTGGCAGAACTCGGGATCGACGTCATCTGGCTCTCGCCGGTATACGATTCACCGAACGACGACAATGGATACGATATTCGTGATTACCGTGCCATCATGAACGAGTTTGGTACGATGAATGACTTCGATGCGATGCTTGAAGAAGCACACCGTCACGGGATTAAAATCATGATGGACCTCGTCGTCAATCACTCTTCGGACGAACACCAATGGTTCATGGAGTCACGTTCTTCAAAAGACAGCCCATATCGTGACTATTACATTTGGAAAAAAGGGAAAGATGGTCAACCTCCGACGAACTGGGGGGCTTTCTTCGGCGGCAGCGCTTGGCAGTATGATGAGGCGAGTGATGAGTACTACCTCCACCTCTTCAGTAAGAAACAACCGGATTTGAACTGGGAAAGCGAGACGCTTCGTCGTGAAGTGTACGACCTCATGACATATTGGCTCGATAAAGGGGTCGACGGGTTCCGGATGGACGTCATCAATATGATTTCAAAAGACCCGAGCTATCCAGACGGTCAAACGCAAGGAACGGGGTATGGAGACGGGACACCATTCTTCTTTAACGGACCACGCATCCATGAATTCATGCAGGAGATGAATCGTGAAGTCTTATCGAAATACGACACGATCACGGTCGGGGAGATGCCAGGGGTCAGTGTGGAGGAAGCGAAACTGTATACGGGTGAAGACCGCAACGAACTGAACATGGTCTTTCATTTTGAACATGTGGACGTCGGGAACGGGAGCTTCGGCAAGTGGAATCCGACAGACTGGAAGTTGACTGAGCTGAAGACGATTTTCTCGCGTTGGCAAGAAGGGCTCGAAGAGGAAGGATGGAACAGCCTGTACTGGAGTAACCATGACCAGCCCCGTGCCATCTCGCGCTTTGGAAACGATTCGCCTGAATATCGCGTCCGTTCCGGGAAGATGCTCGCGACACTTCTTCATCTATTGAAAGGGACACCTTACATTTATCAAGGGGAAGAGTTCGGCATGACGAACGTCGCGTTTGATTCGATCGATCAGTACCGAGATATTGAGACGTTGAACGCCTACCGTGATTACACATCAAAAGGGTTGTTGACGCACGACGAGATTTTCCGTGGCATCCATGAGCGAGGACGTGACAATTCACGCACACCGGTACAGTGGTCAGACGAAGCACATGGTGGATTTACGACAGGGACGCCGTGGATCGAGGTCAACCCGAACTATGTCGACATCAACGCGGAAGCGGCACGGAGAGATCCGAATTCACTCTTCCATTACTACCGTCAGTTGATTGCGCTACGTAAAGCCAATCCGATCGTTGTCTATGGAAAGTATGAGCTGTTGTTACCGGAAGATGAGGCGGTCTATGCATTCACACGTTCATTCGAAGGTGAGACATGGCTCGCGCTCTGTAACTTCTCCGACGAGACACAACAACGAGAGCTACCATATGACGTGAAAGAACGTGTCATCGGAAACATGGAACCGATAGAAGCGTTCACCCTTCGTCCTTATGAAGCACAAGTGTATAAACTGTGACGAAAAGCTCGCCAGACGGCGAGCTTTTTTAAGTGCAAACGTATCTTCTCTCGATGATTCGGGAATAGTGTAAGTAACGTCTGACATGAAAAGAGGGAACGACATGGGTACTTTAATCGCGTACTCTTCCAGATATGGAACGAGTGAAAAAGTGGCGGCTTTACTCGCTGAACGTCTATCGGGTGACGTTCGTGTCCAAAATATCGTAGAAGAGCCGAACGTCACGTGGGAGATGGTAGATCACGTCATCGTCGGGAGCTCGATTCGAATGGGCACGATCCAAGACGAGATGAAGGAATGGTTGACGCTTCACGAAGCACACTTGCTTGAGCGTCCCCTCGCTTTATATTTGTGTGCCGGGACACCGACAGAGTCGGAACGGATTCGCGAGCTAGAAGAAGCCTATCGTGACACGCTGCGCGAACATGCCTATTTCGTCGAGGTCGTCGGGAGCGGGTATGACTTTGAACGAATGGGCTTTTTAGACAAAGCGATTGTCCGCATGATGGCCAAACAAAAAGAGAGTTCACTTCAACTCGATGACGCCAAACTGAATCAACTCGTGGAAACCGCTCAAACGTCTGAGCGCACCCGGTCTGAAAATCCTTGAGCGAGTAGATTATGCGCCTCAATCGGGCTTTTCGTGGAGATGAGTACATCTCCGCTTTTTTTCTGCCCTTCAATCTGATGAAGAGCAAGGTGTTCGAGGTGACGACCGATTTTTAGAGCGATGGGTGCAGATTCTTGGCATCGTAAGGCATCGATGGTCACTTCATCGGTGCGGTTATCTCCGCCAAATAGTTCGAGGTCGGCTCGGGCTGTGGTAAACCCGCGCACGGAGATTCGTTTCAGCTGAACGCGTCTCGACTTGTATTGAATCGCAATTGCCGGATGCTGTTCGTAATCGTAGGTCGGGTCGCCGATCGCAGTCAAACCGTGAATCAAGACGTCCTGGTAGGCCGATACGACCAGGCTTCGTGGTGAAGATTTTGTATAGAGTGAACTGCGGACTGGCTCGACGGACACTAAGTTCGTACCAGATAGGAAGCGTGCCGTCTCCGAGTTCGGATCGTCTACTAAATGATGACCAATGTGACGAAAGTTAAATGAACGATTGTCATGCACCGAAAGATGCCCGAAGATATGAACGTCGTGTGCGGCAGATGAGGTCCCATGTGCTTTTACTTCGATGCCTCCAAAGCAACCTTCCGTTCTATTGTGAACGAGTGTGACATGCCGTGATCCGTCATCGATCTCAATTCCATTCGAATTTGAGAATCCGAGGGCGTGTGTTCGGCCGTGAGGATGATGACAATAACAGTTCGTGATGTAGATGGCATCACTGTGATGTGTGGTGATTCCGTCATCCCCATAATTCGTCGCCTCGAGGTGATCGAGATGGATATACCGACTGCCGTTTGCCGCGCGGAGTCCATCCCCTAAGTAATGATAGTGTGGAGACGTGATGTCGAACGCATGAAGACCGGCATTTTTAGCCGTCACATGATGCACCCATCCATACGTCACATGGGCAAACGTCAAGGCGCTCGATGTCGTGTCACCGCTCGTCGTCCGTTTCACATCGCCTAATCGTGCGACATTCCAATCGAGCGTCAGGTGGCATACCTCGATATGATGATTTCCTGCGAAAGGGGTGGCGTTTCGTAACAATCGTCGATGTCTCGGTGCACGATCGGACAGTTTGAGAATCGTGACGTCTTGTCCTGCGCCTTCGAGCACGCAGTTGGAAGGTAGACGAATCCCCCGAACGATATAAACGCCTGCTGGGACAAAGACACGACGGTTCGAGCGGATGGCGAGTCGAAAGGCGAGGGTACAATCCGTTTTTCCATCTCCGACAGCACCATAGTCCGTCACATCAACACGTTGTTTCGTCGTCTGCAGTAAATTCAAATATTCGGCATCGAGCCGACGCATCCAGACGGGACGAACGATGCCGTCGACTTGCTCGAGCGGAAAGGACGTGCGGACAGGGGTGATCCGTTCCGTCAATGGAATTCGACACGGGATAGATTGTTGTTGCTCAAAGTAAGAAGCTTCCCGTGTAGCACGGTGCCATTCAAGTGTTTGCTGGATGAGGTCTTCTTCCGACCAATCGGAATGAGAGGCAATCATCGATGCGATTGATTGTGGGTCCTTTACGTTTTTCATTATAAATCCTCCTAGCATCATCTTCTCTAGCATGTACCCGTTTCACCTTGTTTTTTAGCAATCAGAAGTATTTACTAGACAGAAACATCTAGTCGTGTTATATTCAATATGTGCTTAATTAAGAATAGCTGGAATCATAATTCACAAGTGCTTGGGATTATTTTTCATTAGATAATCCAGAGGCTTGTATTTTTTTTGGTCAAGTTTTTTCTAGTAAGGCACTACTATAACGCATAGCGTTTATTTCAGGAGGGTTCATTCATGAACACAGGTAAAGTAAAATGGTTTAACTCAGAAAAAGGTTACGGCTTCATCGAAATGGAAGGCGGAGACGACGTATTCGTACACTTCTCAGCAATCCAAGGCGACGGCTTCAAAACACTTGAAGAAGGCCAAGAAGTAACTTTCGAAATCACTGACGGAGCTCGTGGACCACAAGCTTCTAACGTTGAAAAAATCTAATCTTCCTTTCTAAGGAATATGATACCTGCTCGCGTCGGCGAGCAGGTTTTTTTGTGTTTAATCCCATAGTTTGAGGGAACAGTATACGAGCGACAAATCATGAAGGAGGAATTTGGAATGAGTGCAAAAGACACAGCGTTAAAGATTCTAGATGCAAGTAATGTCGGGACGATGGCGACCGTGTATAAGGTGAAACCCCACAGTCGTTACATGACATTTTTCCATGATGATTTCACACTCTACACGGCAACCTCTAACGACACAGATAAAGTAGAAGAGTTAGAAAAGAATCCATATACGCATATTTTAATCGGCTATGATGGAGATGGCGTGGGCGACACTTACTTAGAAATCCTCGGTAAAGCGACCGTGTCGGATGATGAATCGATGAAAGAGAAAGTATGGAACGAGAAACTCGAAGGATGGTTCGATGGTCCGGACGATCCAAAGCTTGTCATCCTAAAAATCGAACCGGAATCGATGCGCGTGATGAACAAGAAAGGTCAACCGCCACAAGAAGTGACACTATAATCTCCTCAAAGACACCTAAATTAGGTGTCTTTTTTTGTGGATGAATGTGAATAGAATATGGCGTACATATGGACGAATCATGAACAAAGGAAAATACATATGTGAAATAGTGAACATGAATGGTATATTGTGAATGTAATCACATTATATAATTATTTAACTTCTTGAAAGGGAGGAATTATGATGTTCACGAAATTTTGGCAAAATCATAATGTCGCTACAGCGATCTTGACGGTGTTACGTGTATGGCTCGGTTATCATTGGTTAACGGCAGGATGGGGGAAAATCACGGGAGGTTTTGGAACAGAAGGGTTCTTGAATAACGCGGTGACACTCGCTTCTGGAGAACATCCGGCCGTCGCTGGATGGTGGGCTGCATTCCTCGAAAACTTTGCGATCCCAAACGCCGGGCTATTCGATGTCTTGATTCCTTACGGTGAATTCTTGGTAGGCTTAGGATTATTGCTCGGTGCCCTCACACGTAGCGCAGCGTTCTTCGGACTCGTCATGAACATGGCGTTCTTACTATCAGGAACAGTCAGTACGAACCCAACGATGTTGATCGTATCTGTCTTGATTTTAGTTGCCGGTCATAACGCTGGAAAAATTGGGGTCGACGGGTTGTTCCTTCGCCGTTTTGTCGACACGAAAGTATTGCATCGTTCACCAAATCGTCAAATAGCCTCGTAACTTTTATGCGTTCTCTTGTGACAAACCTCTCACGTTTCGGCTACGATAGACATAGCCTACAGAAATAAAGGAGAACGCATATGACTACGACTCATTTTAAATGGCTTGGCTACACAGAAGGTGTATCCTTCTTGTTGTTACTGTTCATCGCGATGCCGTTGAAATATATGGCCGGCATTCCACTCGCGGTCAGTATCGTTGGTGCAGCACATGGTTTCTTATTTGTGGCCTATGTGCTCGCGGCGATCTACATGGCATGGCGCTTGCGCTGGGGATTCAAAGTTTTGACGCTTGCTGTCATGGCGTCCGTCATCCCATTCGGACCATTCTTATTAGAAAAACGGGTACTCCCGTCAACAGAGAAGACATCGAACTGATTCGTTCGATGTCTTTTTTCGTTACGATACACGTTCCATTGATTGGGCTGCATCTCGTTCTGCTTGGATGTCATGCCGGATTCGGTACGTAAGGACGAACGTGCAGATGAGTAGACCCACCATGCAAGCGGTGTAGAGATGGGCAACAGAGACGAGATCACTCAATACCCCGAATAGGATGAATCCAATCGGCGTAATCCCCATCGCGAGTGATTCGAGCACACCGATGACGCGCCCTAAATAGTTCGGATCCGTATTCGTTTGGAGGAACAATTGAATCGGGATGTTGACACGTACGATCAAGAAACCACTCAATAAAGCGAAGACCGCGAAAAAGAAAATTGACGTGAGGACGTTGAAGTGAAAATATAATGGAATGGCGGGTCCGACGAACAGAACGCTAAGAATGGTCAACGCGGATCGCATCGTTGCTAAGCGATGTTTGATTTTGAATAACGGTAAGGCATGAAGTAAGGAAGCGACTAAAAAACCAATGGCGACCATGCTTTCAAGGAGTCCGAATTGAAACGGGGACACACCGACTTCCTGTAACGCTGCAATCGGGAACAACACTTCCGATGCAACGAAGAAGAAGTTCAAAAATGCGGCGAGGACAGCAACTGTCCACAAGACTCTTTGTTGTTTCAAGTAAGACAGACCGGACCGTACGTCTTCCCAAGTCGATTGTTCGGTGGGTGCGACCTCTTTCTGATGAAATTTAAGTCGAGAGGCGAGAAGTGCGGCAATCATAAAGAATAGAGCTGAACTGAACAAAAAGACAGGAATCGGTATAAGCTTAAACAGTGCCCCGGCAAGAAGCGGGGTACCGATGCTTGAGATGGAGATGATACTTTGAATGAGAGAGTTGGCGCGTTGCAGTTCATCTTCCTCAAATAAAAGAGGAATCGAACTTGATAACGTGACCGATAAGAAAGTGGAAACGATCGCTAAGAAGAATGTGATGACGTAAAAAGCGGGTGCTTCAAACGTCCAAAGTAAGCTTCCAACACCTGCGAGTAAAAATAATCCTCCGTTCAAAGACTCCATCCTAATGATGACTCGCTTTCGGTCAAGTTTGTCTGCATAAGCGCCGGCGAATGGGGATAGAAGCACACGGGGTAATGTACCTGCGAGGAGAACGAAGGCGAATTGGAGCCCAGATCCGGTCGTCGTCAACACCGTGAGTCCCGCCACAAACGTAAATAAGTTGGATGCGAATAACGACATGAATTTACCGAGCAGTAAAATTGATAGATTTGAAGAGAGAAACTTCATAGAAACACTCCTTTGCAAATTAGTTAAATGTGATTTAACATTATCATAAAGGCAACGAAGTGAATTGTAAATATAAAGTTCAATATAATTTAACTTTTAGAGGTGACATATGATTGGTGAGCGCATTAAAGCATTGCGAAAACAGAAAAAAATGACTCAGACGCAGCTGGCGGAAGGGATTGTCACAAAATCGATGCTCAGTATGATTGAGAACGGAAAAGCAGAGGCATCGATGCGCAGTTTACGAGAACTTGCCAGTCGATTAGATGTCTCGATGCAACAATTATTGACCGATCCAAAAGAGGTCGAACTACAGTCGCTGGTGGAAAAGCTAGAATTTGAGGAGATGCAACTTATTTCACTACCGGATCAAAAAATTCGGGAAATGCTCAAGCCTTACTTACAGGAAGAAATGAACTCCGTGTGGCAAGGAAAAGCATATATGCTGTACGGTGATACGTACTTTCAAGAGGGCGAGAATGAGAGAGTACTAGCTTACTATGACCGCGCGATTGAGATTTTTGAGAAGCTAGGTGAGTCCGAAGAATTGGCGATGGGACGAATTAGCCAGGCTTATTATTTATTGATGTGGAACCGCTACGAGGAAGCGATTGAACGGATTGAAGCGATAGAACTACTTGATGCAAAATATATGAAAACAAAGACACGAACTGAATATGCCATGTTAATTGTATTTAAGAATCTTCTTTGTGATGAGGATTTAGAAGGGGCAATTCGACAGCTTGAAGACGTGCTCGAGTATATGACACGGACAAGAATCTACTACCGTGCGGACGACGTGTATCGCACCATTTCGATTTGCGCGCTCTATTTGAACGATGAGAAGAAAATTCATGAGTCGTTACAAAAGGCGAAGCAATATATTCAATTCACGGAAGATCGTTTGGCTGAAATCAAAGTGGCACTTTCTGAAGCGCTCTATGCGATGGAATATCGACATGTCAAACTATTAGGAAAGAACATCAAATTGATGGAATCTCTCACGACAGATGTCGAACCATTTATTGCAGCGATTTCGATGGCGAAAGGTGTGTACTACGCTTTTCGAGGGGAAACGGAAATGGGAAGAGAGTGTTTATTGGCATTATGGGAAAACAGAGATGAGTGGAAAACACATAGCTTAGTCGATATCGCGATTTACTACGAAGGTTTATTAAGGGGAACATTGAACGGATGTGGGGATGACTGGGTGCCAGTCATCGAAGAACAAGTAGCTGAATTCCCGCAAGGACTGTTTCGCAAACGTTTAGAGACATTGCTACAACAAATCAAGGGCTGACGAATCAGCCCTTGAACGTTTGAATCAATGTTCCTTTGCCATGCTCGACTTGTACAGAAGCGTGGGCCCCATTGACGAGTGTCATCTGAGGGGGTACGTGTCCGCAATCGATATCAAAAAAGATAGGAACTTCTAACATATGATGAAGCTCCTCGTATACCATTTCGACCGTATAGTCTTGATGCACAGAGGGGGCGTCACTCCGTCCGAACAAAATACCAGACGTATGATCGAACCAACCGGCCCACTTCATTTGAAGGAGGGTCCTTTTTAATGCTGGGACGTTCAGCTCAGCGTTCTCAAAATACCAAAGAATCGGTTCATCGTTCAGGTGATCGCGTTGGAACGTCTTGACGTCTCCATACGGTGTCCCGATTGTATGTAAGAGCACATCGAGACATCCACCGAGCAAGCGCCCCGTTGCGTTTTGACTACCGATCGCTTTCCATTCGGTCGTCTCCGTCAGATGAAACAGATGTGGCGTCGGATTATCATGCTGCCATTCGTTTTGGAACTTCTCGGACGAGCGTTGGATGACCGTCTCGTCGGTCCGCGTCGACAACACATCGAGCCAGCGCGAACTCGTCTCGTCCCACAAATCAGCACGTAAGTCGACTAAGTTTGGACCGTGGGCGGAGGCGATTCCGGTTTTTAGCGTATACACAAAAAGTAATAGACTCGT
This sequence comes from Exiguobacterium sp. s181, assembly GCF_018617125.1. Taxonomy (GTDB): domain Bacteria; phylum Bacillota; class Bacilli; order Exiguobacteriales; family Exiguobacteriaceae; genus Exiguobacterium; species Exiguobacterium profundum. The sequence goes on along the minus strand of NZ_JACSJM010000003.1, from coordinate 107,617 downwards.
ATCCGAATAACCGAGCATCCATTTTGCGGGCAAGGACTGCCACTCGATGTGATTAAGGATTTCCATTAAGAGTTCCCCACCCCAGGGCGGAATGATCAAGTCGACTTTGTCATCTTGAAGTAGAGATGTCAGTTCATGTGCACGGATCCGAGCCGGAGCGGATTTCCCAAATCGTTGTTTCCACGCATTCGGAGTGAATTGCAACGTGAACCCTCGATCGGAAAACTTCTGTTCCGCTTGATGCAATAAATGGTGTAATTCTTCTGGTATACCTGACGAAGGGGCGGTGACACCGATTTGATAACCGGTTAACTGTGGATAACGAATCATGACAACCTCCTGTGGATAAGTGATGTGTTCAATAGAGAAAATGGGTTATCCACATGTGGACAACTAATTAGAGCGCATCCGTTCGGCATGACGCATTCCCCATTCGTTCATCGCTTCGAGAATCGGGATCAGTGTTTTTCCGTACTCACTTAAACGATAATCGACACGGGGCGGAACTTCTGGATAGACGGTCCGGATGACGATATCCTGTTCTTCTAAGTCGCGGAGTTGTGCGGTCAATATCTTTTGGCTGATTTTTGGTAACGCGCGTTTCAACTCACTGAAACGCAATGTATCTCCATTGATCAACACGAGGAGGATGGAATGTTTCCATTTTCCTGTAATCAGTTCGAGTGCCGTATCGACTTCACAGCTTGTTATGTTAGTCACGTCGCTCTTCCTTTCCAATAGTATCGTTGAAGTAACTATACCACCTTTTTGTGCCTACTTCTGTAACATCGACCGAGCGGGTATAGTGAAGGTGAGGTGATAATATATGAAAATCGAAAAAATCGAACTCGGTCCGGTAACGCTTCGAGTCCGTGACATTGAACAGATGACACGATTTTACGTAGACGTGATTGGGATGAGTATTTTAGAAGAGAGCGAAGAGCTCATTACACTCGGTACGAAGGAACGTCCGCTTGTCATCTTGCACAGTGTCCCGCAAGCGAAAACCAATCCACGGGCGGCAGGCTTGTTCCATTTAGCTATTCTGTTCCCGAACCGTGTAGAGTTAGGAAGCATGTTGGCACATCTCATTGAGCGACGCATCGAAGTGGGGCAAGGCGACCATCTCGTGAGTGAAGCCTTCTACTTGAGCGATCCAGAAGGAAACGGGATTGAATTGTATGCCGACCGCCCGAAGGACCAATGGACGTACGAGGCAAACGGCCATGTGAAAATGGCGACCGAGCCTGTCGACTATGAATCGATGCTTCAAGCGGCAGCCAATCGGTCGTTTACTGGTTTACCGATCGGAACGATGATGGGGCACGTGCATTTTAAAGTACGCTCAATCGAGGCGGCGAAACGTTTTTATCATGATCGGCTTGGCTTCTCCATTACGACGGATTCTTATCCAGGCGCACTTTTCCTAGCAGCTGATGGCTACCACCATCACATCGGAACGAACGTGTGGGCCCGTCCGAGCGATCCTGTGGGAATGGAGACCGGAATCGAAGCATGGACGCTTCTCGTCAATGAAGAGACGAACCAGGCGTTAGGCGGAACATCGTCTGAATGGTCGTTGACCGATGAAGACGGGATTACCGTGCATATTAAAAGAACGAACGCTTGAGCGTTCGTTCTTTTTAACGTGCGGATGTTTTCTTCTGACCTGCGTTAAACGAGAGACGAAGTCCGCGTTTTTGATACGCTTGCTCGACTCGTTTTGGGTTGAGGCTGAGCTCAAGGTGAGCTAGCTTCAAATGTTCAAGTGCCGGCACCGTGACATCGAGTCGAACGAGCTCCATGTTGCGCTCTGCTTTTTTGCGTGTTCGTCTCAAGTTACGGGGCACCTCCTCTGACGTCAGTGCCGCGATCGTTTCATTTACTTGTTGTCGTTTTTCACCTTTGATGCTCAAGGCAGAATACAGCTTATCGAGCGAACCGAATCGTTTGATGAGTTGAACCGATTGGCTTTCGTCGAGCCCGGCAACTGGAGGGATTCCGTCAGAACGGTCTCCTGTCAATGCTTTGACGGCTGACAGTTGCTTCGGTTTCAATCCTTCGTATAACGCTGCAATCTCTTCTGGTCGAATTTCTAAATGACGCTTGAGCGGCAACGGACGATTATCACGAATGTCACAACGAGCCTGCATTTGCTGAAGCTCCTGTGTCTGTAACCAAACGGTGATTCGTGGACTGACAAGCTGTAACAAGTCTTTGTCTTTTGTCATGATGACGACAGGGGCACTGCAACTGAATTTACGGGCGATGTGGGCAATCAAGTCTTCCCCTTCATACCCTTCTACTTGGAATTGTGGGATTCCACTATCCTCAAGCAGTTGGCGCATGAGTTCCATCTGCGCTTTCAATTCAGGCGGTGTTTGACGTCTGCGACGTTTGTAGCCCGGGTACAGTTCTCGACGCCATAATGTTTCACGTGAGACGTCCCAGACGACGACAAAATGAGTCGGACGATGTCTGCGTAGAATCGTCCGGATGAGGCCGGTCATTCCGATGACGGCACTCCGATCGTTTTTAGATACCTCGCGTCCTTTTTTCGTTCGGCTCGCGGCGGCACCATAATAAGCACTGGCCAGCATGGAGTTACCGTCAATCAAAAATAGTTTGCGTTCCATGCGTAACCTTCTTTCTATTTCTTTCTGTTTAAACCGAACATCTCGCCATGTTTCGGTGATGTTGTGTCATTGAGTGGGTGACACTCAAATAAGCAACATATGTGCAGTATATCACGGGAAGAGGCGAAAATATAGCGACAGTTCGGTGCAAACGTGAAAAACCCTTCTCCATATTTTAGAGAAGGGTTTGAAAGATGCATCATTCAGACAGTGGTTCTTCCTCTTGATGAGAGGCGAGAATCAAGTCGACGAAGACGATGCGGTGGTTATCGACTTCACTGACAATCAGTTCATGGTTGCCAGGTAGAAGGAAGCGTTCCCCCGTTCGCGCATTCGCTTTTTGTGATAAAACGAAACCACCGACCGTATCGACGTCATCCTCGATTTCGATGCCGAACCGTTCCTCCAGTTCTTGCGTTAAAACGAGTCCTGAAAGGCGGTAATGTTTCGGAGCGACTTCTGTAATTTCAGCCTGCTCATCTCGATCGAACTCGTCTCGAATCTCGCCGACGATTTCTTCTAAAATGTCTTCAATCGTCAACAGTCCTGCCGTCCCACCATACTCATCGATGACGAGACACATCATCGTCTGCGCGTTTTGCATCTTCACCATCGCTTCTTGAAGTGGTGTGAACTCGGTGACGAGCGGCAATTGATGAATGAACGACTCGAACGGTGCATCATTTTTTGAAAGTTGGGCAGTGAAGAGTTGTTTCGCATTCACGAATCCGAGAACGTCATCGCGATCGCCATCTCGTGTGACGGGATAACGCGTATACTGGTGCTCTTCCACTACGGCGATGATCTCTTCGATCGTATCTTCTTCATCGATTGTCACCATGTTCATTCGTGGTACCATGGCATCTTTGGCGATCCGTTCGTCAAAGGAGAAGATATTTTGAACATATGCCAATTCGTTTTCGTTAATCTCACCACTACGGAAACTTTCCGTCATAATGATTTTCAATTCTTCTTCAGAGTGTGCCGTTTCCTGCGCTGTCGTCTGTACCCCGAATAAACGGAGTGTGATTCGAGCCATACTGTTCAATGCTCGAATAAACGGATAGAAGATTTTTGTGAAGACGTAGAGCGGACGTGCGACGAGCAGCGTCAACTTCTCCGCTTCGTGAACCGCGAGCGTTTTTGGCACGAGTTCACCGATGACGACATGGACGAACGCAATCAATAAGAAGGCGATCAAAAACGACAAGAATGTCACGAGAGAAGGCGATATGTTCAATTGTTCGACCAATGTGTGGATATACGTTTCGATTTGATCGGCACCAATCCACCCAAGACCGAGTGCAGAAAGCGTGATTCCGAACTGCGAGGCAGAAAGGGAGTCGTCGATATTCTCGATGACTTTTTTCGCGCTGACCGCTTTCTTATTTCCTTCGAGCACGAGCTGGTCGAGTCGAGCGCCACGCACTTTCACAATTGAAAATTCGGCTGCCACAAAAAAGGCAGTCAAAAAGATTAAAAGTGCGACGACGAGTAAGCTGAGTAACATGGGACTGTCCAACAATTCCCCCTAAAATCGGGGAGTCACCTCCATTGAGTATAAGATCAAACGTCTTTCAGGCGTTTCCTGAAAACGAATAGTTTGTTTCAGTATAGTTGATTTGTTTCAAATATTCAAAATGCAGCCAATCATGTTTGATGAAGAGGGGAATGCGGGAACTAAACCCGAGAAGATGAAGGAGGAATTGACATGGCAAACTATCCAGAGTTAAAAGGTAAGGTCGCGGTCATCACGGGCAGCTCGAAGGGGCTCGGTCGTGCCATCGGGGAACGTTACGCAAAAGAAGGGATGAGCGTTGTCCTGAATTACCGCAGCAGTGAAAAAGAGATGGAGGAAGTCATCCGTGGCATCGAGGCAGCTGGTGGGAAAGCCGTCGCCGTGAAAGGGGACGTCGCAGAAGAAGGACTCGCGGAGAAGATGATTGAGAAAGCCATCTCTGAGTTTGGAAAGATGGATATTTTCGTGAATAACGCCGGCGTTCAAGTCGAGGCAAAAACGCATGAAATGGAGTTTGATAACTGGAAGCAGATTATCGACGTCAACTTGAACGGGACGTTCCTTGGTGTCCGTGCTGCTTTAAAATACTTCGTGGAGCATGAAATCGAGGGGAACATCATCAATATGTCTTCTGTTCACGAAGTCATCCCACGTCCAGGTTATACACATTACGCAGCCAGCAAGGGTGGCGTGAAAATGTTCACGAAATCCGTCGCACTCGAATATGCACCGAACCATATTCGTGTCAATGCGATCGCACCTGGGGCGATTGATACACCAATCAACGAAGAGACGATGAGCGACCCGGAAGAGAAGAAGGGATTAGAAGCGCTTATCCCATCTCACGTCATCGGGAAGCCGGAACAAATCGCAGCCGTTGCCGCTTGGCTCGCGTCGGATGAGTCGTCCTATGTGACGGGGACAACCATCTTTGCGGACGGTGGGCTTTCGCTCTATCCGTCATTTGGTCCAGAGAACAAAGTCCAATAAACAAGAGGGTGCGATGATGCACCCTCTTTTCGTTTAGCTACTCATTTGATTGGTCATATCCGACTTGGGAAGGCTGACAGTGAAAATGGAGCCTTTGCCGATGTTTGAGGTAGCGTGAATCGTTCCACCGTGACCTTCAGCGATTTCTTTACAAATCGCGAGACCGAGACCGGTCCCTCCAATTTTTCGACTGGCGGAATTGTCGACGCGATAAAACTTGTCAAACAATTTTGGTAGCGCGGTTTGGGGAATCCCGATGCCGTGATCTTCAATTGAAATGTCAATCCAATCCGGTCGTTCACATGTGACACGGACATGGACTTCGCCACCACGAGGCGAATACTTCACGGCGTTGTGCAGGAGGTTCATGAAGAGTTGATTGAGTCGCGTCCGGTCTCCGTATACATAGACGTCTTCCGTGCAATCAAACGTGATGTGATGATGTTGGCTTGAGCCTTGATGCACCGAAATCGCTTGCTCAAGAATAGCGGACAGACGCTCTGGTTCGTTATGGTACGTCTGTTGTCCAGACTCCATCCGTTGTACATCGAGCAAGTTCGAAATCAAGTCTTCAAGACGTAATGTCTCTTGATGAATCATTCCTAAATATTTTTCGGAACGTTCAGATGAAAGTTTTCGGAAACGAAGAAGTTCAGTGAATCCAATGATACTTGTGAGCGGAGTCCGGAGTTCGTGAGAGACGGTCGAAACGAGTTCGGTTTTCAGACGGTCGACTTCGGTCTCGTGCGTCACGTCACGGAAAACGAGCATCGTCCCATGACGTGTCCCTCGCAAGTAAATCTTCTCCGCATACATTTGAATGAAGCGCTCTTCCTGATTCATCGAGAACGTGACGCTCTCTTCTTTACACTGTCCATCGAATGATCGTTCCATGAACGCGAAAAAGGCATCCTTTTGGTCGACCTGCAGTCCGAGCTCCTCAAGGCTAGCGTCTAAACGGTATAAATCGACTTCATTTCGCTGCGTAATCGGTTGATTGAATAAGACGAACAACGCTTGGTTTGCTACTTTCTCACTTGTTGCGTGTTCGACATAGATGACGGCATCGCGAATCGAGTGAAGGAGGCGCGCTGTCTTCTCACGCTCCTCTTCAATCCGATAGCGTTGTGCCGTGAGAGATGTAGCCATTTGCCGGAATGATGTTGTCAATTGCCCGACTTCATTTTTAGATTGGGCGGCCGCCGGTGTCATCGGCTGTCGCTCTCCGGCAAGGCGCTTGCTGTTTTCAATCAACTCTTGCAGTTGACCCGTTAAGCGTCTCACATATGGACGGGCGACGATAAAGAGAATGAAGAGGACACCGAGTAAAGAGAGGAGCCAAAAGGCCTGTGCCCACTTCGTATGGGTCGCAAGCTGAGCACGGAGCGCATCCTCTTCTGCGTTCAGTGAGTTCCGGTATTCCGTGAAGACGCTCTCCATATCGACGATGCTCGCACTCATATCTGCGGCACTTTTTGAATTGATTTTGAATTTACGATCTGCCGGTGGCTCTTGTTGTGGATTCACTTTCCCGAGCGTCGGCATCTTTAAGAAGGGTTCGGTTACACTACCGTCCCGTTTTCCTGCTACATAACGTTCGAGACTCGGCATGACACGTTCCTGATACGCGACAAACAGCGTACGTGCATCGCTCGCGTACGTTTTTTCTTTCTCGGTCACTGCGTTCTGTTCGAACCAAGAGGTCTGTTCGTCAATCAAGACTTGTTTATCTTGCACACGTTCTAACATCGCGTCATCCCCAAGGAGGACATATCCGCGCATTTCATATTGCATCGACTGCCATGTCTCGAACAACTCGGTCGCATTCGTGCGTCGTTCACTGATGTTCTCGAGCGATGACGTCGTCTGTTCGATTTGGTTTTCCGTATACACATATACGGCAAGCGACGTGAGGAGGATCAGTCCGATGAATAAGTAGAAGACGAATAAAAATTGTCTCCCGATCCGTTGGTCAATCCATGACTTCATAAAGACCGTTCCTTCCTAGAATGATGAACATTCCGACTGTGACTAATATCCTACGAGTGTCGTTCTTTCATTGTACAGATTCAACTCTTCAGATGCTAGATATTGAGAAATCAAGGAAATGAACGCTATTGTTTATTGAACAGTAGTGGATAGTATGCTATTGTTCTATGTATAGTAGGGGGTGGGATGATGAATCCTCAATTCAAAAAGGGCGTACTTAACCTGTGTGTGTTAGCACTCGTCGCGGAACAAGACCGCTATGGGTATGAGCTCGTTCAGGCGATTTCGGCCAAAGTGGCCATTTCAGAAGGTGCGGTCTATCCGTTGTTGCGTCGATTGACGACAGAGGGCTATTTCACGACGTATTTAATGGAGTCTGGAGAAGGACCTCCACGGAAGTACTATCAAATTACGGAACAGGGCCGCAAACACTTAGTTGAATTGCGAACGGAATGGAACGTATTCACAAACGGTGTCAATGACTTAATCCGAGGGGGAGACGACAGATGAATGAAGAACAGTACTTGTCAGAGCTCGAACAATTATTGATGAACGTGAAGGTGAAAGATCGGCTTGATATTTTACGAGACGTATCGGAATATTTCACGAGTGGTCGATTAGAAGGAAGAAGTGACGAAGAATTGGCACGTGAGTTAGGGGAACCGAGCATACTCGCATCGGAATTGCTCGCCTCTGTCGATATTGAAGAATCGGTCTCGACGCGACCGCCTGCGGTGGTCAAAAGTTCGAACGTAGCCTTCCAAAGCGTCCTCATTCAAGTTCAAAATGCGCAAGTGTTCGTCACCCCATCACAAGACGGTTATGCGTATGCGACGCTTGAGACGGAGACCGATCATGGGGTCGTGATGGATATCGTCGGGGACACCCTAGAGATACGGATTGAATCCGAACGTCGTTTCGGTCTTTCGGATCTGTTTTCATGGTTCGGGTCAAAGGCACCTGTACTTCGGGTTGAATTGCCTCATCACGCCTATCATCAGATTCAATTGAAAAATCGTCACGGTTCGAGTGATGTACAAGATCTCCAAGCGGAACGCTTCCACGTGGAGAGTGAGAACGGTCGAATCGTCGCACATCACATTCAAGCACGTCATGGTGTCCTGCGCACATCGAACGGAAAAGTGCTCGCATCAAGCTGTCACGGGCACGATTGGGAGCTTCATTCCTCAAACGGTCGTGTCGAAGCGAAACATTCTCAGCTTGAGCGGATCAACATCCATTCCTCGAACGGTCGAATCGATGTCGATCACGTCACGGGAGCGGTCGATGCCAAAACTTCTAATGGACGGATAGACTGTTCCGTACAAGCGATTCAAGCACCGATTCGCTTGAAGACGAACAACGGGAAGATTGACTTACATGTCGATGAACGTCCGGAAGATGTGACGATTCGTGCGAAGTCACGAAACGGGAAAGTTGATGTGTTGGGAGAGCGGTCGAAAGAGTGCGTATTTGGAGACGGATCGATTGAAGTGAAATTAACGAGCTCAAATGGGAGCGTCACCGTATCAGGATGAATATAGCCCCTCCATCGATCGATGGAGGGGCTATACTTATAAATCATGTACCAACACATAGGCGACTCGAACAGGACCATGAACGCCGACGATGAGGTTCATCTCGATGTCGGCCGAGTTCGACGGACCAGAGATGAAATTGACACCGTTCGGGGAATGGAGACCGTCTCGGTCGAGTGTGGCAAGTTGTTGTGCCGTTTGCGTCATACGTGGGACAAGGACAGATTTCGGGATGATTGCGATATGGTCTTGTGGTAACAGACTGATTGTCCGTGATCTACCAGGCTTCGCATATTGGACGATTGTCGCACTTTCCGCAAATGCCGCATCCGCAATCGTGATGCCGATGTCCGCTCGAATGGCAAGCTCTCGACTCGCTTCGGGTTGTGACGAATCCCACCAATCAAACGTCTCACTTGTTGTAGGTGCCCAAGCGGAAATTCGCTCATCGTTTTCTGCGAGAATCCGTGCGCCATGATAGCGTTCAATCAAGAGGCGAAGCGTATCATCAAGCTTCGCAGATTCACATTCCACCAAATCGGTATGGATTCGGGTCGCGACCATGCGGAACGTCTCGAGCAGCTCTTCTTCACTCGCGTCTTTCAACACCTCATCTTGCGGACGATGTGTATATTCCCGTTTTGGCGGCGTGAGCTTGACCTCACGACCGAGTTGCTTGGCGATTCGTTGTAGAAAGTCCTCACGGTTTGTGATTGTACCAGGATTCATCAGGCATCCCCCCGTTTCTTGAACCAATCTCGGACGGTCTGTTTGTTCGGCTGCGGCAAGTCTTTCGAGTCCGTCCAAGCCGGTAGCCCTTTCTCAATCTGACCCGAGGTGGCGAACGGTGATGTCGCAAACGGTGCGACATGTTCCGCTGCTTCGAATAAGAATGGACTCGAAGCGGTGACGGCAAATCCTTTCATCGCAATCCGCTCCACGAAAGGTGATTGCTTTTTCTCCTCTACGATGACGCGTCGATGTTCAATCAACAGCTCATGCAGCGGAATCTTTACAGGACACGCCTCCGTACAGGCGCCACAGAGACTCGACGCATAGGGGAGTTCTTTATAGTTCTCGTATCCGTCAAGAAGCGGAGCCAAGACGGCACCAATCGGACCTGGATAGATTGACCCGTACGCGTGACCACCGATATGGCGATAGACGGGACAGACGTTGATACAGGCCGCGCAGCGGATGCATTGCAACACCGATTGGAACTGTGTCCCGAGAATACCAGAACGCTTGTTGTCGACGATGACAAGATGGAACTCTTCTGGTCCATCGACTTCACCGACCGCGCGCGTCCCGGCGAACGTCGTGATGTATGACGTGAGTCGCTGACCGACCGCGCTTCGACAAAGCATGTTGACGAGCACCTCGAACTCTTCATAAGACGGGACGACGCGTTCCATGCCCATGACAGAGATGACCGTATCAGGGAGCGACGTCACCATGCGTCCGTTCCCTTCGTTGGTCACAAGCCCGACGGCTCCACTCTCTGCGATGGCGAAATTACAGCCGGTGATGCCGACTTCTGCCTTCAAAAAGTCTTTTCGTAGTTCTTGTCGTGCATAGCGTCCAAGTTCAGTCGGATCGTTCGACCCGCTGTAGCCGTGGGCAGTGAACGTCTCATGCACAGCGTCGCGGTCTTTATGCAGGGCCGGGGCGACGATGTGGGACGGTGGATCTTCGTCGAGTTGTAAAATCCATTCACCGAGATCGGATTCGACGACAGTACATCCTTCTTCCTGAAGTGCCTCGTTCAAGCCGATTTCTTCCGTGACCATCGATTTCGATTTCACGACATGTTTGGCTTGTTTCGACCGGACGACTTCTCGGATGTAGCGGTTCGCTTCTTCCGGTGTCTCCGCGAAAAAGACGCTTCCACCACGTTTTGAGACATTCTCGCTCAATTGATATAAGTAATAGTCCAGATGTTCCAGCACATGTTGACGAATTTCTTCCGAATGGTCGCGAAACGCTTCCCAGTCCCCGAGTTCACCTGCAGCATTCAACCGGCCATCCCGTAGACGGTTTTGAGCCGAACTGACGGCCTGCCGCATGAACGCATCTTCGATTCCATCTTTTCGTCGATCTTGAAACTTCTCATCCAATCGAATCCCCATGCTCATGCTTGCTTCACTCCTTCGTTCAACACTTCGGCAATATGCATCACTTTAATCGGATGTCCCTGTTTATGAAGACGTCCGCCGATGTTCATCAGACATGACGCATCCGCTCCGATCAACACCTCTGCGCCTGACTGTAAGATGGAATCGACTTTTTCATCTACCATCTGCACCGACACATCTGGCATCTTGACGGAGAAGGTCCCACCGAACCCGCAACAGTTATGTACGTTCGCGAGGGGGACCATCGTCAGTCCATCGACGTTTCCGAGCAACTTTCCGGGAGCTGCTTCGATTCCGAGGAGGCGGGTCATGTGACAAGACGCATGATAGGTCGCTTTGGCGGGAAACTTGGCACCGACATCAGTGACTTCGAGCACATCGACGATGAACTGTGTCAGTTCGAACGTTTTGGCGGCGTGCGCTTCAGCGCGAGGACCCCACACAGGATCATCTTGGAACAAATGCGGGTAGTCGCGCATCATCATGACACACGACCCCGATGGTCCGACGATATATTCTGCATCTGCTTGTTCAAATGTTTCAATCATGTGCTTGGCAACCTTTTTCGTCTCCTCATGATAGCCGCTGTTGTAGGCAGGCTGCCCACAGCATGTCTGCTCAAAGGGGAACGTCACCTCGCACCCTAAATGTTCGAGTAGTTCGACTGTCGCTTGTCCGACGGATGGAAACAACGTATCAGATAAACAAGTGACGAATAAAGCTACATTCGGCATAGCCATTCCTTCTTTCCTCTGATGATAACGATTTCAACGTCATTATTTCATAAAGCGTAGGAAAGTGACAGAAAAATGAGGAGAAAAACTGATTTATTTGTAAAATCCTGTCTAATTGATAACGTATCTCACTGAACCGATATTCATCTCGTTTCTGATATAAAACAGGTAGGAAGTACGTATAACAGAAAAAAATCCTCGACACATGACGAGGATCTTTTGTCTAACTTATAGGAAGAACATTTCCAAGATGAAGAGTGCGCCGAACAAGTAGATGAGCGGGTGAACCGTCTCTTTGTTCATCGCTTTGAAGATCGGGTACAAGATGAACCCGAAGGCGATGCCGCGTTCGATGCTTCCTGACAAAGGCATGATCAAAATCGTCATGAAAGCCGGGAAGTATTCGCTAAAGTCGCTCCAGTCGATGTACCGGACATTCGTCAACATGAGTGCACCGACGATGATCAAGGCGGGAGCTGTGATTGCCGCTACGCCAGAAATGGCGCCGATAAGTGGGCTGAAGAAGAGTGTCAATCCGAATAAACCAGCGACGACGGCCGTCGTGAGACCTGTACGTCCACCTTGCGCGACACCGGCAGCAGACTCGATGTATGCCGTAGACGGGCTCGTTCCGACGAGTGATCCACCCATTGTGGCAAGTGAATCGGCAAAGAGTGCACGGTGACCATTCTCAATTGTTCCATCTTCTTTTAAGAGACCTGCCTGTTTTCCGACACCGACAAGCGTACCTGTCGTATCAAAAAGCGTGACGAGGAAGAACGAGAGGACAGCACCGAACAAACCGTATTGAATGACATCACTAAATGCCGTCACGGGGTTGACCATGAGCCCTTCCGGAAGTGTTGGCATCGCCGTGACACCATCGATTTTTAAGATATCCATGAAGTATGCTGCAATCCCCGTGAGTACCATCCCGATGAGTAAAGAACCGGGTACGTTTCGTGAAAAGAGGAGTGCCGAGACGATCAAACCACCGAGTACAAGTAGTACTTCTGGAGAAGACACGTCACCGAGACGCACCAAGTTCGCTTCATCAGCAACGATCAAACCTGATAGTTTTAATCCGAGTGAAGCGATGAAAAGACCGATTCCGGTCGTGATGGCATGCTTCAACGAAGTCGGAATCGCTTGAATCAACTTCGTCCGAATTGGAGAGAGCGACAAAATCAAGAAGAAGACGGACGAGACGAAGACGACACCGAGCGCGGCGGACGGGGCAATCTGTTCTTGAGCGACAAGCGTGTAAGCGAAGAATGCATTGAGCCCCATCCCGGGTGCTACAGCGATCGGTAAGTTCGCATAAAACGCCATCAAGCCTGTTCCGATGAGGATGGCAATAATTGTCGCCGTGAATGCTTGTGCGAACGGAATCCCTGCGTCAGATAGAATCGCTGGGTTGACGACAGAGATGTACGCCATCGTCACGAACGTTGTGATCCCAGCAGTCACTTCCTGTTTAACATTCGTACCATGTTGTTTTAATTGAAAGATATTCATCGATAAAACTCCTTATTTCAGTCTATTTCCGAACATTAATTGAGGAAAATTCTTAAATTAACGTTTTCAACTTGATGACTATACAAAAATGTTTGATTCCCGTCAATTGTTTTGAGTAAAAAACATGAAAAATGAAATTTGAAGACAAATAATGTTCGGAAATAAACTTTATTAAAAAAGATGCTTGCTCTGAAACGCGTTTCAGAAGATACGGTATAGACAAAGGGAGGGGAACCGATATGAAACCGACAACGTGGAAAACATGGTGCTGTGGAATCGTATACGAGCTCGTCATCAATCAGTTGTACACACCGTTTGGGAAAATGTTGTGTACTCGTTTCCGTGAAGAGTTTCTTCATCTGCCGTTAGAGGAGCGCTTCCGTCTCGTTCAAGCGATTCGTTGTCAAGTCGTCGAAAGAGGTGACAGTCAGCAAGCAGAGTGGGTACACTATATGCAAAGGCTTACAAGTTGAGGTGAGATGAATGGCAAACATTCGAGATATCGCGAAGCACGCTGACGTTTCGGTGACGACGGTCTCACGCGTCCTGAACGAGCATCCGTACGTATCGAAAGAAAAACGAACCCGTGTACATGCGGCAATGAAGGAGCTCGGGTATTTGCGAAATCAACAAGCGTTGACGTTGTCGACAGGGAAGACGCAACGAATCGTCGTCATCCTACCTTATATGAATCATCCTTATTACGGTTTCTTCGTTAATGGGCTCGCCAAGGCGGCGCTCGAGCACGATTATCGCCTCGTCATGTGGCAGACGGAGTATAAAATGAGCGAGGAACGACAAGCGCTCGATTTATTGAAGCACCGTGAAGTCGATGGGGCGATCGTCTTGTCTCATGAGATGTCCTTTAAGGAAATGGAGACATATCGCGTGTACGGACCGATTGCTGTGGCGACCGTCGGTGCACCGGAGACAATTTCGTCGATCCATGTCGATCATTACGCGTCGTTCGTATCAGGTATTCGTGTGTTACAGCAATACGGATACGAAGAGATTGGAATCATCTTGTCAAGAAGCCATAGTCCGAGTTCCCTTGCGCGTCAGCAAGCCTATTTCGATGAAGTAGCGCATGCGCGTGAGCAATGGATTTGGACGGGCTATTTGACGAGTGAGGACGGTATTCGGCTAGCTGAAACGTTCCTCTCTCAAAAAGAGCGTCCTCGAGCGCTCTTTTTCTCGTCCGATTATGTCGCCCTCGGATTTTTAGGAGAGATGCAACGGCGAGACATCAAGATTCCTCAGGAAGTCGCCATGCTCGGGTTTGACGGACATCCGATCGGTCATGCATTCGGACTGTCGACGATGCTCTCACCGAATGAAGAAATCGGGCGACGTTTATTTGAAACGACGCTCGCTGAAATGAATGGTGCGCAACCGGAGACGCATGGCATGACGGTGAGCTATCAAGTTGGCACAACACTTTAGGCAACTTCCTCGCTCGACTCTTTTGAAACGTTTAGAATGAGAGGAGTAGTCGAGAGGAGGAGATGTTATGAAGATTCAAGTAACAGAAGAAGCGCTCCAATGGTTTAAAGAAGAAATGGAAGTCGAAGCAGGCCAAACGGTTCGTTTGTTTGCAAAGTATGGGGGTTCGACAGACTTGACGCACGGTTTTTCTGTCGGGGTCATCACAGAAGACGTGAACAATGCGGCTGTTGAGACCGAAGAAGACGGCATTCGTTTTGTCGTGGCGGAACAAGATGAGTGGTTGTTCCAAGGACAAGACGTGAAAGTCGAACTTCGCGGAGAAGAAATCGTCTTCGTGCAGGCCTGACGTTTCAGTTTGTTTACGTTTAGTGAAATGTCGTTTGACGAAATCTGGCTTGGGGAACAGATTATGACAAGTCGGATTTTCGAAAGGATGACACGATATGTCAGACAAAGAAAAGCGTGAACAAGAAGAAAAAGAAAAGTTGAAGCGAGATCAGCCGGACATCTCCCATGAAGAAGATTCAAAAGGAGATCATTCCGACCTCGAAGAGACAGATGAAGATGAACAAGCATAAGAGCCGACACGGCTCTTTTTGTTTGGGAATTGAAAGAAATGCCGTGGACGTTATAATGGATAGGGGAAAACTATTTAGTGAGGAGAATGAGACATGAGTACAGTACTAGTCTTTGGACATAAAAATCCAGATACCGACACAATCACGTCAGCGCTCGCCTATGCCGAGTTGAAAAAGAAATTAGGGATGGACGCAGAAGCGGTCCGTCTCGGTGAAGTGAACGGCGAAACACAATATGCGCTCGATCACTTCCGTGTGAAAGCACCACGCTTGATTGAAAGCGTGAAAGGTGAGGCGGAAGAAGTTATCTTGGTTGACCATAACGAGTTCCAACAAAGTGCGGACGGGATTGAAGACGTGCGAATCCTTGAGGTCATCGACCACCACCGTATCGCAAACTTCCAAACGGCAGACCCGCTCTACTATCGTGCGGAGCCAGTCGGATGTACGGCGACAATCTTGTTGAAGTTGTATAAAGAGCATGGTGTCGAAATCGCAGCGGATATGGCCGGTTTAATGCTTTCCGCCATCATCTCAGACTCGCTTCTCTTCAAATCGCCGACATGCACAGGTGAAGATATCAAAGCAGCGAAAGAACTTGCGGAGATTGCTGGCGTCGATGCAGAAACATACGGTCTTGAGATGCTCAAAGCCGGTGCGGACCTTAGCCAAAAAACGATTGAAGAACTCATCTCACTCGATGCGAAAGAATTCGCGATGGGCGACTATCGTGTCGAAATCGCACAAGTGAACACGGTCGATGCGAACGATGTCTTGAACCGTAAAGCGGAAGTCGAGGCGGCGATTGCCAAAACGGTTGCGGCGAAAAACTTAGACTTGTTCGTATTCGCCATCACGAACATTTTGACGAACGATTCGGAAGCCATCGTTGTCGGACCAAAACCCGAACTCTTCGAACAAGCGTTCAACGTGACCCTTCAAAACGGATTGGCGACACTTCCTGGCGTCGTCTCACGTAAGAAGCAAATCGTGCCATTCTTAACGGAAGCGGCAACAAAATAAAAACTCGAAGCCGTGGCCTCGAGCGGAACTGCAGACGTTCATTCGTCTGCAGTTTTTATTTAAAAAAAGACCGGACAATGAAGTCCGATCTTAGGATGATTTTGTTTGTCGTCCGTATGTTCCGAGACGCCATAGTTTCTCAAACGGTCCGTAACGGTGAGTCTTTAGCCACCACATCGAGAAGAACGACTGCGCAATCAAAATGGCGATGCTGAGGAATAGACCTTCGGTTAAGGAAAGCGCCCCGTACGCCCCGAGTGCGATCACTGGCAAGACAATGATCAACGTATGTGTCAGATAGTTCGTGAGTGCCATTCGACCGAGTGCTTGAAGCGGGGCGAACGTCCGACCTTTTCGAACGGCGATGGTGAACAGGCAGATGTACGTTGTAGCGAGCAGTTTTCCGGAAATCCATACGGCTGCTGAGTTCGTGGACATATAAGAGGCGCCATCACCGTAATGATGCCAGATGATGATTCCCCAGAATGGTATGGCTGCTATTGCGCAGATAGCAGCAGTCCGGGTCAATCCTTGGATACTCCAAGTCAGAAGCTTTCGTTCCCGTCCGATGAAGAGACCGAGTAAGAACAGACCGAGAATCTCGATTCCGACAAAAAGTGAATTTTGAATCATAGTAAAAATCTCGTTGTCGAATCGATAGTCTAGCCAAGGACCGAAGCCTGAATTAAAGACCCTCGGGAACGACTCTCCTAAATACATGTATCCAAAAGCCCACTCTACATAGATAGGGGCAACATTGAATAGTAAGAAACTTCCAATCAATAAACTCCACGCCCATGTCAATATCGCGCGGTTACTCAACCCATAAAAGAGAGGAAGCAATAAGCCCCACATCGCATACGTATGTAAGATGTCACCTGACCAAATCGCCAAATGCGCGAGACCGAATAAGAAAAGAATCGCAATACGGCGTATGTAACGACTGACCGATTCGCCACGAGCGTAAGAACGCTCGAGGAAAATCGAAAAGCCGATCCCGAATAAGAGGGAGAAAATCGTATAAAACTTCGTCTGCACGAACAAGTCAAAGAGCGTGCGGACGAACAAGTCGTTCCCGTAATAGTCGGGACGACCAAACATCCAGTCGCTCCCGAGCATGCTCGGGATATTGACGAGGAAAATGCCGCAGAGGGCAAACCCTCGGATAATGTCATACAAAATAATCCGTTCATTCGTTTGAATTGGGCCAGCCATACGACACGTCCTTTACTGAATTAGAATACTTTCGTCGTCCACGATTCACAGTTCCAGACGTCTGTGACGATATCCTCATAGAATTCTGGTTCGTGACTGATGAGGAGGACGCTTCCTTTGTACTCTTTCAACGCACGCTTCAACTCTTCCTTCGCGTCGACGTCCAAGTGGTTCGTCGGCTCATCGAGTAAGAGTAAGTTCGTTTCGTTGTTTAAGAGTTTGCAAAGACGTACTTTCGCCTTTTCTCCACCACTGAGGACAGAGATTTTACTTTCAATGTGCTTCGTCATGAGACCGCATTTCGCGAGCATCGCGCGTACTTGCTGTTGGTTGAGTGATGGGAATTCGCTCCAAATCTCTTCGATACACGTGTTGTTGCTTGATGCGGCTTCCTGTTCGAAGTAACCCATCTCAAGAAACTCACCGCGTTCGACTGTCCCTTCAAGCGGGTTGATCAAGCCGAGTAAGCTCTTCAAGAGCGTCGTCTTCCCGATTCCGTTCGCTCCGACGAGGGCAATCTTTTGACCGCGCTCCATCTGAAGGTCGAGCGGACGTGAGAGTGGCTCATCGTATCCGATGACGAGACCTTTCGCATCAAAGATGAGGCGCCCCGATGTACGTGCCTGCAAGAAGCGGAATTCTGGTTTCGGACGTTCCGCACTCAATTCGATGACATCCATCTTATCGAGTTTCTTCTGACGTGACATCGCCATGTTTCGTGTCGACACACGCGCTTTGTTTCGGGCAACGAAGTCTTTCAAATCCGCGATTTCGGCTTGCTGACGCTTATAGGCGGCTTCAAGTTGCGAACGCTTCATCTCGTACACTTCCATGAACTTGTCATAGTCCCCAACATAGCGGTTCAACTCTTGGTTTTCCATATGGTAGACCAAGTTGATGACACTATTTAAGAACGGGATATCGTGGGAGATCAAGATGAAGGCATTGTCATAGTTTTGAAGATAGCGTTTCAACCACTCGATATGCACTTCATCCAAATAGTTGGTCGGCTCATCGAGGAGCAAGATATCTGGCTTCTCTAAAAGCAACTTCGCGAGCAATACTTTCGTACGCTGTCCACCTGACAAGTCCGTGACGTCCCGGTCGAGTCCGACGTCTAAAATACCGAGGCCGCGTGCGACTTCTTCTACTTTCGCATCGATGATGTAAAAGTCGTTCGAGTCGAGCGTTTCTTGAAGCTCACCGACCTCCGCAAGCATGTCTTCCATCTGTTCCGGCGTCGCGTCACCCATCTCCATGTAGAGTTCGCCGATGCGCGTCTCCATGTCAATCAGGTATTGGAAAGCACCTTTCAAGACGTCCCGAATCGTCATCCCGCGCTCAAGTACTGCGTGTTGATCGAGGTAACCGACACGGACGTTTTTCGCCCATTCGATTTTCCCTTCATCCGGTTGCAGCTTGCGCGTGATGATGTTCATGAACGTCGATTTTCCTTCACCGTTTGCTCCAACGAGACCGATATGCTCCCCTTTTAAGAGGCGGAAAGAGACATCGTTCAAAATAGCGCGGTCACCAAAGCCGTGGCTCAAGTTTTGTACCGTTAATATACTCATAATTCGTTTTCGTTCCTTTCAAAGTAAACTACCCGATATTGTAGCATGAATTGGATCAAATTAGTACGCCAGTCCGACTGACTCCCGTACGTGTTCCTGTTCTTCAATCGCATGAAGCATGAACTGGGCGACGTCTGCCCGTGAGATGTGTTTCCCGTTCTCTGGCACTTCATCGATGGCCGTTCGATACGTCGAGGTGCGGGGGCCGTCCGTCAATTGCATCGGTCGTACAATCGTATAATCGAATGACGAATTTCGCCACAAGTCCACGGCTGCCCGATGATCACGGAGCGGCTTCCGGAGCATGAACGTAATGGCTTTCCCGGCAAGTCCCGGTATCTCATTGTCGATCCCGGCTGAAGCCAAATAGACGACGCGTGAGATGCCATTCGTCTTCATCGCTGGGACGAGCTTGTCCGTGACACTCGCTAAAAAGTCCGGATCGCTCAAATCCGTTCCGAGACAGCTGATGACCGCATCATGACCGTGCATCGCTTCTGTTAACGCATCGATGTCATATAAGTCGCCTTCGATGATTTCAAGTTGTGGGGTCCGAATCAACTTTTTCTGTTCACGTACGAACGCGGTGACGTCATGACCGTGCTCGATGGCTTGGTCGATGAATTGATGTCCGGTCCGACCGGTTGCGCCTAATACGAATAACTTCATAAGGGCAAGGCTCCTCTCTCATATCCAATACATACAGTATACAGCAGTTTCAGAAAAATCGAACATTTCGCCGTTTGATTGCAACCTATTGCATTTCTCGTCAGCTCGTCTACAATAAAGTTTATCTTAAATAAATAGATTCGCACTCGTATATCAGCGGAAATATGGTCCGCAAGTCTCTACCGAACTACCGTAAATGGTTCGACTACGGGTGGCGCTTGTCGTATGCTATCGTTGATTTCCATGCGGTTCGTTGCCTCCCGATGAGGGGTGACGAATCGCATTTTTTAATGGAGGGGACAACAATGAAGCAGTTAGAAGACAAAATCCGTGAAGAGGGTCGGGCCTTATCCGACCAAGTGTTGAAAGTTGACGCCTTCTTGAATCATCAAGTCGACCCGGTACTTATGCAAGCCATCGGCAAAGAATTTGCAGAACGTTTCAAAGACGCTCAAATCGACCGCATCGTCACACTCGAATCGAGCGGGATTGCGCCAGCGATGATGACGGCGCTTGAGATGGGCATCCCGTTCGTATTCGCGCGTAAACGGAAATCGCTGACGCTCCAAGACGACCTCGTCGAAGCGGATGTTTATTCGTTCACGAAACAGGAGACGAACCGCATCAGCTTGAGCCGACGTTTCGTCTTATCAGGCGAACGCGTTCTTGTCATCGATGACTTCCTCGCGAACGGGGAAGCGGCACTCGGGCTGACACAACTCGTCGAAGCGGCAGGTGCAGAAGTTTCAGGTGTTGGCATCGTCATCGAAAAATCGTTCCAACCAGGGCGCGATAAACTGATTGAGCGTGGTTATCGCGTCGAATCGCTAGCGTGCGTCGCGAAATTAGAGAAAGACCATATCTCGTTCGTGGAGGTCGTTCGATGAATACATTCAAGACAGCAAGTCTCGGATTTCAGCATCTGCTCGCCATGTACACGGGAGCGGCAATCGTTCCACTCATCGTCGGGGGTGCCATCGGGCTTGGTCCAACCGAACTCGCCTATCTTGTCGCAATTGATTTATTCATGTGTGGGGTAGCGACGTTATTACAAGTATGGACGACACGCTTTACGGGTGTCGGATTGCCGGTCGTCCTCGGATGTACGTTCACGGCGGTCGGTCCGATGATTGCGATTGGAAGCGCAAATGGAATTACGGCCATTTATGGCGCGTTGATTGCCAGTGGAATCATTGTTATCCTCATTTCCGGATTTGTCGGGAAGCTCGCACGTTTCTTCCCGCCGGTCGTTCTCGGTTCGGTCGTGACGATCATTGGTCTCTCACTGATTCCGGTCGCCATCAATGACATCGGTGGCGGGATGCCAGGTGAGCCTGGATTCGCATCGATGCAGAATCTAGGATTAGGTGGCTTTACGATTTTACTCATTCTCGTCTTGAACCGTGTCGGGACCGTCTTCACACGCGCCGCTGCTGTCCTCTTTGCCGTCCTCATCGGAACAGGGGTTGCTGCTTCGCTCGGTCTCGTCGATTTCAGTCCTGTCCGGGAAGCGGGTTGGTTCCAAATGGTTCAACCGTTCTACTTTGGGATGCCGACATTTGATGTGTCCGCGATCCTCGTCATGACGCTCGTCGCCATTATCTCGATGATTGAATCGACAGGTGTATTCTTGGCGCTCAGCGATATCACGAAAAAGCCGATTGGTGCGAACGAATTGACGAAAGGGTATCGTGCGGAAGGTGTCGCAACGATTCTCGGAGGGATTTTCAACAGCTTCCCGTACACGACGTTCAGTCAAAATGTCGGACTTGTTCAATTGTCAGGTGTAAAATCGCGCCGTGTCATCTTCTGGACAGGTGGATTGCTCATCTTGCTCGGCTTCCTTCCGAAAGTCGCTACGTTCACGACATTGATTCCAAAACCTGTGCTTGGGGGAGCGATGCTCGTCATGTTCGGAACGGTCGCTGCTTCCGGCATTCGAATTCTGAGCCAGGTCGATTTTTCGAAAAACGAGAACTTGATTACCATTGCCCTCTCAATCGGTGTTGGGCTCGGTATTACCGCCAATCCAGCCATCGTCGCAAACATGCCGGAGTGGCTGCAGTTGTTCACGGATAGTGCTATCGTGGCAGGTTCATTCACGGCGCTCGCATTGAACGGATTTTTCCGTATGATGGACCGATTCCGTCCCGGGACAATCATTGCCGAGGAACGGCAAGTCAGCTAGACTGAAGGAAATAGTAGTCTAGGAGGAGTCACGAATGGGGAAAACTGCACTTGTCGTAGGCGCGACCGGTTTGATTGGCCGCGAATTGGTGGAACAGTTGTTAGAGAGTGACCGTTATGATGCGGTCTGGATCGTTGTCCGTCGCTCGAAGCGTTGGAGTCATCCGAAGTTACATGAGATCGTCGGTTTCGAGGAGATGGATTCATCCCTTCCACAGATCGACGACGTGTACTGTGCGCTCGGCACAACGATTGCGGTAGCTGGCTCGCAAGAAGCGTTCAAACAAGTTGATTTAGAATTACCACTTGAAGTGGCCCGTGTCGCCAAGGCACACGGTGCGACGCGCTATGCGGTCGTATCGGCACAAGGCGCATCATTGCGTTCGACTTTCTTTTACAACCGTGTGAAAGGGGAGCTTGAGAACGCGTTACGTATTTTCAACTTCCATCACTTGATTATCGCCCGTCCTTCTCTGTTACTCGGAGAGCGTGATTCATTCCGCTTCGGAGAGAAGGCGGCCGAGGTCATCAGTCGACCGTTCCAGTCAATCTTGCTTGAGAAGACACCGGAAGTCGCACCGATTCAGGCGCTTCATGTCGCTCGTGCCTTGATTATGGCGTCTGAAGAAGGCGAAGGAATCGAAGTGTTGACGTCAGGGATGATGCAGAGGATGAGCCGATGAATCCATTGACAAAAAAGCGAACCAAAGCAGTCATGATTGACAGTGTCATTGCAGGTCTTGTCAGCGTGGGCGTAGAACAGCTCGTACGAAAGAAAGTAAAGAGCGAGTTCGTGCATGCGGTCATCACACCGACACTACTGACATATGCCATGGAAGCGTGGCAAATGAGTCGGGGTGGACAAACAATCGGTTATAAACTGATGGGACTTGAATTGACAAACGATGACGAAACGCCTGTCACGGCAAAACAAGCGCTACAACGCGCCCTGCATCGTGATACTTCGTCAGTCGTTCGTTATTGGAAAGACCGTGCGCATTTCGAACAAGAAGAAGGCGCTGTTTTACCGCACGATGCCCGTTACCATATGCATGTACGTGAAAAGAACTGACCAATACGGCCAGTTCTTTTTTTCAATCCTTGATTTTACTTAAGATGGCAGTTGTTAAGGCGACAATTGTTCCGAGAACAAGCCCGTTAGAGAAGACGGTCGCAAGAAGCGGTGGCAGGTCATTCATTGAACCGGGTGGTAATAACATCGCCCCGGCACCGATGACGAGCGGGAGCCCGACTGTGAGGGATGCCGTGGACTGCTTCAATTCAAAGGCCGCCTCATTGATTCCGATGATGATCATCGTTGCAATGAGCGGTGTCACGATTGCATAACCGACAGCGGCCGGGATGCTCGCAATCAACGAGACGAATGGACCGATGAGTGCTAACCCCATCATGAGGGCGTGGGCAACCAAATGCGGAGCACGCTGGACGCTCTCCGTCGAAGAGAGGAAACCAGCTGTCCCGGAGATGGCGACAGGACCCGGTGTGCCGAACAGACCAGCCACGATTTGACTGACGCCACTGGCGACACCCGATGCGGGAACGTTTCCTTTGATTTCTCGTTTTTCGCGAGAACTGACGATGCGCTCAATCAACTTGATGTTCGCAAGGACGTTCGTCATGAGAAGTAGGGTGATGACGAAAGCCGTCGGCAACAAGTTCCAATCCCACACCCAATTTCCGAACGGAAGAAGTTCCGGTACGAGGAAGAAGGATTCCGAACGGACGACAGGATTTCCAAGGTCGAGTAAATGGAACAAGCCGAACCCGACGAATAGCGTCATGACGAGCCCATATTGTTTAAAGCGACTTTGCTCGAGCGTGAGTGCGAACAAGACGAGCCCAGCCGTCGCCACTGCCTGAACAATATTGATTCCGTCTTCCGTCACCCCAAAGCCACCTTTAATGACAGCACCTGACAATTGAAGGACGAGCAAAATCATATAGACGCCGAGCACTTGCGGTGTAAACAGGGCGAGCATGCGTCTTAAGATGCCGGTGACGGTCAACAACACACCGAGGATTCCGCTCAAAAACAGCATGAATCCGAGTGCCTGCAGCGTCTCTTGCTGACTTCCATATAGAGCGGGACCGATGGAGGCGTATAAGGTGAAGACACCCCACCAAATGCCGGCAGGTCCTTCGAGTATCGGGAGGCGATGGCCGAGCAACGTCTGAATGATGCTGAAGAGTGCGAAGATGAAAAGTGAGCGGGATATAAAGGTCATCGTCTCATCTGGTGACAGTTCAAACAAGGCGGCGATGGAGAGTGGTGGTACAATATTTGTAGCTAAAATAAAAATAAACCACTGAATCGTCGTGGTTATATTACTTCTGGTCATGGTGTCCCCCTGATCATGCTTTTTCTTATTAGTGTAACGTTATGATGAAGTGGATGCAAATGGAGGCTATATAATGAAGAAATTCTTCAAGTGGACCGCACTCTCAATCGTAGGATTGCTAATCATCGCGGTAGCAGGCTTTTTAATTTGGACGCAGTTCACGTACGAACCGACCGATGAAGCGACACGGTATACCGAAGAGGGGAAAGTGGTCGACAACCGTCTCGAGTTTGGAGATCCGACGAGTGAGGTCGGAATCATTCTTTATCCAGGGGCGAAAGTGGAGAAAGAGGCGTATGCGTATTATGGAACACGTTTAGCCGAGGAAGAGTATTTCGTCGCCATTCCGTCGCTTCGACTCAACTTAGGCATTTTAGATATCGACGCAGCCGATCCAATCATCGAGGCACATCCGGAGATTGAACGCTGGATCGTAGCCGGTCATTCACTCGGAGGTTCGGCGGCGTCGGGTTACGCGCTTGAGCATCAAGAGTCGGTAGAAGGTGTCATTTTCCTCGCATCATATCCGATCAGCTCGATGGTCGATAGTGACTTACGCGTGCTATCCATCTCGGGTGAGTTGGATGGATTGGCTGTCCCGGAAGACATCGAGGCGAGTCGAAGCGACCTACCTGCCGATAGTCAATTCGTACAAATCGAAGGCGGGAATCATGCCAACTTCGGAATGTATGGTCCACAAAAAGGCGATCAGGAAAGTCCGCTCACATCGAAAGAACAACTCGACGAAGTCCTATCAGCAATTCTCGAATGGTTATAAAAAACGTGCGCACCTTCATCGAGGTGCGCACGTTTTAGCGTTGATCGAGTGAATAACTGACTGCGGTCAACCCGGCTGTGACGAGGGCGACCAAACCACCGACGAGCGCGAGCGTCATGATAGGGCTCGTCGCGTAGACGACACCACCAAGAGCGGAACCAAGTCCGATTCCGACGTTACTCGCCACAGGCATAAGTGATGAGGCGAGACCTTTGGCGTTCGGATTGAACTTCTCCGCCAAATCGATCAAATAAATCTGAGTCGATGTCGTCAATAAAATCGCCATGAACGACATGAGGGCGATATTGAGGAGACCGAGCGTCACATTCGACGTCGTCACGAATAACGCGGCCAGGACGAATGCCTGGACGAGAAAGACGAACCGTAAGCGTCCGATCGGATTGTGACTGGCGATTTTTCCGGCAGCGATATTACTGAAGATCGAGATGAATCCGTAGGCGAATAAAATCGGACTGACCCAAGCGACCGGGACGCCGAGGACATCTTTTAAAATCGGCACGAGATACGTATATATGACATACGTCGCCCCGAAACCGAACGCCGGAATCAAGAAGGCGATCAAGATACGCGGATTCGTCAGGAGTGCCATTTGTTCACGGAGTGATGCTTTTTCTTGAGACAATTGATTCGGCAAGACACGATAAATGGCAATCCAGGCGACTGCACCGAGCAGAGTCGTCAACCAAAACGTGGACTCCCATCCTGCCTGTTGTCCGATGAACGTTCCGATCGGAACCCCGAACACGTTCGCCATTGTAAAGCCACCGAAAATAAAGGACACGGCCACACCCCGTTTTGCCGGAGGGACGCTCTCGCTAGCGACGAGCATGGCAAGCGAAATTAAGACACCTGTGACGACAGCCGTCAGCATGCGCAAGACGAGTAACCACTCATACATGGGAGCGAGACTGCTTAATAAGTTCAGGACGGTGAAGAGAATCGTCAAGCCGAGCATCAATTTACGTTTTGGAAGATGGCTCGTCAAGGACATCGTGATTGGCGTGCCGACGGCAAAGCTGATGGCGAATGCCGATACGAGACTTCCTGCTGTCGCGATGGAAATGGATAGACCGCTTGCGATATCAGGCAAAATGCCGACGATGACAAATTCACTCGTTCCGAGAACGAAGGTTAATAAGGATAGGGATAAAACTAAAGTCCAGTCGCTTCGACTGAGCGAGCTTGTCTTCATGTTCAAACACTTCTTTCTATTTCATTCATTAGTAGTTAGACATCAGTCTTTTATCACGTTACAAGATTTTCCCCAAAAGAAAAACCCTTTTCTCCCAAGTCGGAAGAAAAAGGTGCATCAACGCCAAAACACTGTGGCTTCGACACCGGCGTGGTCGGAGACGACAGGTCCGTTTTCGCCGTCGAAGACGACAGCATGACGGGAGACGTGAATGGGTGCATTCGTCAACATCAAGTCGATGCGTAGCGATTTCTTGTTTTCATCCCATCCGGCGATTTTCCCTTGGACGGTCGCATCACCTTCGCGTTCCGTTGCGAGATGGAACAAGTCTTGAAGCCCATTCTCCATCAAATAATCGTATCCCTCGCCTCGAATGAAGGCATCGTTGTTGAAATCACCGAGTAGGAGCGCATGGTCGTCATGCTCGACGCGACGCAGTAGTTCGTCGAGTTGATGCTTCACTGGCTCCTCTTCGTCATGCCACCATCCGAGGTGACACGAGTAGACGGTCGTCGGCGTTTCAAGACCTTCAATCACGGCTTTGACAATTTTACGGGACTTGTAATTGTCAGGGTCCGTCGTCTTGGATACGAAGAACGACTCGGTCGATAGAAACGGTGTCCGTGACAAAATGGCGACGCCTTCCTCGTAAATGTCATATCCGTAATGGGCAAAGTCCCATGTCATGTGATAGTGAAGATCTAACTCTTTCAGGCGCTCGACGAGGACGTGTGCGAAGTTGTTTTCACGGATGTTCCCATAGATGAGGGGGGCCTCTTTATGTTGATTGACTTCTTGAAGCGCGATGAAGTCATACTCTTCGCTTGCGATACGTTCGACAATCGCGTCGATTTTCTCTTGTTGGCGGTCTTCTAACCAGGCATGACAATTGAGCGTTAAAATATTCACGATAGTCCTCCTTTAGAAAAAGGCCAACTCTCGAGCGAGTTGGCCAGTAGATTATGCACCGATGACGTCTTGAATGTCTGATTTCAATACGTCGGCTTTCGGGCCATAGATGGCTTGGACTCCACGGTCTTTCACGATAAGACCCATAGCGCCATTTTTCTTCCATTCTTGTTCGTCAGAGACGAGTGTAACGTCTTTAACGGTCACACGAAGACGAGTCATACATGCGTCGACATCCTCAATGTTTTCTTCCCCACCGAGAAGTGCGATAATCCCCATGACTTGTTCGTCACCTGTAACGGATGATTTTTCTGTCGTTTCTTCCATGTAGTTCCCGTTACGTCCTGGCGTCGGTAGGTTCATCTTCTTAATGAAGAAGTTGAAGACACCGAAGTTGAGGAAGAAGAACACGACAGAGACGAGCACGAAGTTGATCAAGTCTTGAAGAAGTCCTGCTTTGACAATCATCGGAATGCGCGTCAAGAGTTCGATTGCACCGAAAGCGTGTACACGTAAGTCGATGATATCTGCCAATGCGAAGGCAGCACCGGCCATGAGTGCGTAAACGACATAAAGAACTGGTGCGACGAACATAAACATGAATTCAATCGGTTCTGTGACACCTGTCAAGAAGACAGCGAGTCCGGCTGATAAGAACATCGGCTTGTATTGTGCCTTCTTATCCGCGTCGACGTTGCGGTACATCGCATACGCGGCACCAATCAATGCAGCGAATGACAAGATGACTTGACCGACTTTGAAGCGTGCTGGAACGACATCAGCGAGAAGCGTGTTGTATGCAGCCGTATCACCAGCAGCACGCAAGTTGACGAGATCCGTCACCCATGCCAACCAGAGTGGGTCTTGACCGGCAACGACCGATCCAGCTGTCGCACCTGTTAAAATCGTGTATGTTCCACCGAGCTCTGTGTAGTTCATTGGTACTGTGAGCATGTGGTGTAAACCGAACGGTAAGAGGAGACGTTCGAGTGCACCATAAATGAACGGAGCGAGGACTGGCGCCGTGTTACGTGATGTGGCAATCCATTCACCAAAGCTGTTGAGCGCACCTTGGATGGTTGGCCATACAATCGATAGAACGAGGGCAGCAACGACTGAACCAAGGATAACGACGAATGGTACGAAGCGCTTCCCGTTGAAGAACGAGAGAGCGTTCGGCAACTTGTTGAAGTTGTAGAAACGGTTATATAGTGCACCACCGAGGAAACCGGCGATAATCCCGACGAACACACCCATGTTGAGGGCAGGTGAGCCGAGTACAGATGTGAAGTAATCAGCGACGACAAGGTTCGCACCGAAGAGTGACTCGATTGTCGCTTCTGGATCTTGAAGCATGTCACTGTTGACACCGAAGATGGCACCTGTGACACGGTTGATCAAGATGAAGGCGAGAAGTGCTGCGAATGCACCGCCGGCACGATCTTTTGCCCACGAACCACCAATCGCGACTGCGAAGAGGATATGTAAGTTGACGATGATGCCCCAACCTAAATCTTCAATGATACGAGCTGTTGTTAATAAGATACCGACATCTCCGGCTGACATTCCAATCAATTTTCCGATGGAAATCATCAAACCGGCAGCTGGCATGACGGCGATGACGACCATCAAAGCCTTACCGAGTTTCTGCCAGAAATCGAATGAGATCAATTGTTTCATGCTATACGCTTCCTTCCTATGAGGGAGTTTTATCTATTTTTGTGTCTACCAATAGTGCAATCGCTTGCATAAATAATTGTAATCGATTGCATAAATTCGTGCAACCGTTTTCGCTATTTTCATTTGTTTTCATTTCCGAAGTGAGAATAGCAGATGTGAGGCGAACTTGTCAGTCGAATCGAATCTAGCTACAATATGATAGGTTGAAGGGAGCGAGAAAGATGGGTTGGAGACAGACAACATCTGCTTTGACGAAAGACGAGCAGATTGAATTAAAAGAAGAGTTGTTGCGGAAGGGTGTATTGCAGGAAGACGATCTTCCTCTATATGAGATGCTCATGCCAGATCGAATCAAACGGATGTATGAAGTATTGAATACACGAACGAACCATATCACGATTTTGACGGAAGGTGTCGACGATCCGCACAATCAATCTGCCGTATTGCGTTCGGCCGATGCGTTCGGGGTGCAGACGTTACACGTCGTCGAAGGGCGTGCGAAGTTCAAACCGAACTCGATTATCGCCAAGAGTGCCGACCGTTGGGTGGACGTCGTCGAGCATGGCTCCATCGAAGAGGCGATTGACGCTTTAAAAGAAGACGGTTATCAAGTATATGCGACGGCATTGAGTGAGGAAGCAATTCCGCTCGAAGAGGTGGATGTGTCGAAGCCGACCGTTCTGCTATTCGGGAATGAACATAGTGGTGTCTCGGAAACAGCACTTCATAAGGCGGACGGGAACTTTGTTATTCCGATGCAAGGATACGTACAAAGTTTGAACATCTCCGTGGCGGCGGCGATTTCCTTGTACGATGTCACGACACGGTCACGACATATCGTGACGGATGGCTACGAGCTTCCGGTCGAAGATCAAGCGCGCATCTTCAAAGACTGGATGGTCAAGAGTTTGCCGAAGCGTACGCTCGGACTATATAAACAAAAAGGTGTCACAGCTTTTGAACGGGAGACAGGAAATTCAGAATGAACGGCGAAATGAACAGACGTACGGAATCTTTGTCCAGAAACTGAAAGGGGATGGCACGATGAGTACGACGAGTTCATTTATCGTAAAAGATGTGACGAACAACTTTAAGGATTTTGAAGAGGACTTCTTCCGGCTGTACCGCACGTTATACGGTGACCTCGATCAGTTGCGATTTAAAGAGCGCCTGTATCGGCACGCCAATCCGTTAGTGCTGCTGGCTTTCTCTGAAGAGCAGCTAGTTGGCTTTAAAATTGGTTATGAGGCGGAGCCTTATCGGTTTTATAGCTGGGCGGGCGGCGTACATCCGGACTTCCAAAAGCATGGCGTCGGTCGCAAGCTGATGGACACGCAACTCGAATGGGTCGAAGCGCAAGGGTTCCATTCGATTCGGACGAAAGCACGCAATACGAACAAAGGGGTCATCATCTTGAACCTCCTTTGCGGATATGACATCATGGGCGCTTACACAGAAGATGGCGAGCCGCGCATCATGATGGAGAAACAACTGAACAGTTGAATGGATGCCGCGGTCGTGTGATCGCGGTTTTTTTGATGAAACCGATTCGACTGAATGAACGTACTTAAAGAAAAGGGGGAATTTGAAATGTCTACTTTAGAATTTGGGGCGGACCCATTTTTCACGATCATCAATTTATTCTTTCCACTCATGTTTTTCACCATTGTTGGACTTATCGCATTTGGTGTCATCAAATCAAGTCGAAGTTACTCTAAAACATCAAATACATTGAAGGACTTACAACGCTTCGCCTCGCAGCTCGCCGATGTCCCGGCCGACGATACGGCTGAGCGCTTAGCAGACTATTTACGGGGCATCGATTCCTTCTCGATTGAACGGACACGCATGGAGCCGTTCCGTGTCGCGCTCGGATGCTATCAATTGGTGATGGAGTCTGACGCTGTTCGCGAAGAGACGAAAGAGCGGGTCGATCGTCAATATAAGCGTCTCGGGATTTTAGACGGAGAAAAATTTGCCGATGAGGCACCACCACGTCGACGTTCTTCTTCATCGAGTCATCATGATATCCACCACCATCACCATGACCATATGTAAAAAGCGAAGGAATCCCTTCGCTTTTTACATATATCGTGATGCATCAAATTCAATGTCAGTCTGATAACGGACGGCTTGAATCGCACTTTCGATTCGAATGGCACGCTTCTTAATATCGCGCGCTTTCAGGCGATACAGCTCCGGATCGTATAAGGCGTGTTTGATCACGGCAACCCCATGCACATAGTCTTTCTTCGGACGAA
Organism: Exiguobacterium sp. s181; assembly: GCF_018617125.1. Classification (GTDB taxonomy): domain Bacteria; phylum Bacillota; class Bacilli; order Exiguobacteriales; family Exiguobacteriaceae; genus Exiguobacterium; species Exiguobacterium profundum. Next base: position 76,665 of record NZ_JACSJM010000003.1, on the reverse strand, counting down.
GCGATAATTTTTCATAAAGTCGTGCTTGGACGCGTAACTGAACAGCAAGTTCGATTGCCTCGACGAGCGGAAGCGGACCGTCGTGCGTCTCGACAACGGCTTGGACGTTCGCCTCTTGAATGAGACGGTCGAGCTGACGTAAGTCTAGACGAATGTGTTCAAGTTCCATCTCGATGTCTTGAAGGGAACGAGACTGAATGGTCGGAATGGATTCATTCGCTTGAAGCGAGATGAACGCCACATGCTCAATCTCTTCGGTCAATGTATCGATTTGCTCATGGAGCAACTGTTTCAATGTTAGGGCATCTGCAAGGTTCATATCGATTTCCTCCTTCTGCTTTTTCTAACCGTACCACATCGAGATGGCTGAAAAAAGGTGGATGACATCCTAGATTACGGGAATAAAAGCAAATAGAGAGGAGGAGGACGATGAAAAAGTGGAAGATACAATGGATGATTGCACTCGTCCTACTCCTGTTCGGGACGGCGACATTCCTTTATCAGTGGGTTGATGTAAGCCCAGGCGATATACGGGACTACATCATTCAATTCGGATGGTTGGCTCCGCTCATTTACATTTTATTGTTCACCGTTCGTCCGCTCATCTTGTTTCCCACGTCCGTCTTGTCGGTCGCCGGAGGATTGGCGTTTGGGATGTTACCGGGCGTCATCTATACCGTCATCGGGGCGACATTGAGTGCGCTTGTTGCGTATTATGTGGCAATTTATTTCGGCGATCGTTTCCTGCATCACTTCGAATCAACGAATTACGAAGCCATTCAGCATAAAATCGAAGAAGATGGTTTCTTTTACGTCCTCATCTTACGTCTCATCCCGCTCGTCAATTTCGATTTGGTCAGCTATGCTTCTGGTTTGGCAAAAGTAAACGTACTCGCCTATCTGTTTGCGACCGTCGTCGGTATGATTCCCGGGGCGTTTGCGAACAATTTTCTCGGGAGTAGTATCGCCAGTGGGGATTGGACGCTCATCGCCTTGGCATTTGGGATCATGCTCGTGTTGACGCTCGTTGCGACCGTTTTCCGTGAACCGATCAAGCGACAGATTCATCGCTATCAAAAAAAGTAGGCGACTCCAGATGGAGCGCCTACTTTTCAATTAACGGTTGTCGACCGTCTCTGGATACAGGTCATGGTTGAACAGACGGTGTTCTGCCATTTTTTCATATTTTGTGCCTGGCTTTCCGTAGTTGTAGTACGGATCGATTGAGATACCGCCACGTGGTGTGAATTTCCCCCACACTTCGAGATAGCGCGGTTCCATCAATTTCACGAGATCTTTCCCGATGACGTTGATGCAGTTCTCGTGGAAGTCACCGTGGTTACGGAAACTGAACAAGTACAACTTCAACGATTTCGACTCGACGAGTTTCTCATCCGGGATGTACGAGATGTAGATGGTTGCGAAGTCCGGTTGGTTCGTGATCGGGCACAACGATGTAAATTCGGGTGCGTTGAATTTCACGAAGTAGTCGTTCTCCGGATGACGATTCGGGAACGCCTCCAGGACGTCAGGTGTGTATTCAAAAATATATGGGACGCTCTTCTGTCCGAGGAGCGAGAGGTCTTGTAAGTCTTCTGGTCTCATGTTCATTCTCCTTAGACGCCACGTTCGTTGGCGTACAGTAATGTGTGTAGTTGTGGTAGGACGCGGACGCTTTGCCATGACGGGTCGCGTGCGACGTCTTCCCATAGTTGTTTCAAACGACGGAGCTGGGCATCGGTGATGTCTCCGTCTGCACCAGGCTCCGGGTTACCAGCCGACAAATACATGACGTCCGGTGAGTAGCGCTGCTGCACTTCTTTCGCGTAGGCAAGGTCCGCTTCATCAAAGACAGCGACTTTGAATGTCGTCTGCTCCGGGCGCAACTGTTCGACGATAGCGTCTAGTTGCTCCCAGTTCGTTTTCATACCAGACGATGGAGGTTTCGGACTGAGGGTCACGTCATCGATTTGTGTGAGCCAGTCTTGATAGCGGCTACCTTGCGTCTCGACAGCGAGTGTGACACCACGTTCTTTCAACTTCACAACGAGGTCTTCCATAGCCGCGATAAGGAGCGGATTGCCACCCGAGATGGTGACATAATCGTACATACCCAGTGCATCCAGGCGAGCGATGACCTCATCGGCTGTCAGCATGTCCGGTTTTTCTGAACCGTCCCACGTAAAGGCGGAATCGCACCACGAACAGCGATAATCGCAACCGGCGGTCCGGACGAACATCGTCTTCTGTCCGATGGCCCGGCCTTCGCCTTGGAAGGTTGGTCCGAACACTTCTAAAACAGGGATTTTCACGATTCCACCAACCATTCACGGCGGAACTCAGCGTAAGACGTTGGCGTTTCATACAGACGGACGAACTCGACACGGACGTCGCGTTCATTTGGCAGGTGTGTCGCCAACTGTTCAAAAATCCAATAACACATGTTTTCTGCAGTTGTATTCATATAAGGGAGTGACTCGTTCAAATAGCGATGGTCGAGATATGGCTCAAGCTCTTCTTTTAAGATCTTTTTCAAGTCACCGAAGTCGAGCGTCATGCCGCGATTGTCGAGAAAGCCGCTGACACCCATTTGGAGCTTATACGTATGACCATGAAGGGCACGACATTTGCCGTCATAGTCAAAGAGATGGTGCGCTGCGTCGAACGTCACTTCTTTGACGATTTGAACGCGATGCGGACAGTAGATGAGCGAGCCTTCTTGCTTTGATTCGACACTGGTCGGAGCGAGGAATGGAGCATGTTTCATACGCGCACCTCCTCGTAAGCTGTGAGTCCGTTTTGACGAAGCTTACACGCCGGACATTCTCCACAACCTGAACCGATGACACCGTTGTAGCAAGTGAGCGTGCGTTCTTTGACGTAGTCAAAGGCACCGAGCTCGTCGGCGAGTGCCCACGTCTCTTTTTTATCGAGCCACATGAGCGGTGTGTCGATGACGAATGGATAATCCATCGCTAAATTGAGTGTCACGTTGAGTGATTTGATGAATTGGTCTCGGCAATCCGGGTAACCTGAAAAGTCCGTTTCACATACACCGGTCACGATGTGATGCATACCGAGTTGTTTGGCCATGACGGCCGCAAATGATAAGAATAGATGGTTGCGTCCATCGACGAACGTATTTGGGACGTCCGCATTGTCGATGTCGAGATCGTGTCTCGTGAGCGCGTTCGATGTGAGTTGTCCGAGTAGGGACAAGTCGAGGATGTGGTGTGGGACATCGAGTTCTGTCGCGATTTCTTTGGCGACCTCGATTTCCGCATCATGGCGTTGACCATATGCGAACGTCACCGCCTCCACATGAGAGAATTGTTGTTTTGCCCAAAACAGGCAAGTGGTTGAATCTTGGCCACCACTAAAGACGACCAATGCTTTTTCGTGTTGCATGAAGCACACTTCCTTTTCGCTAGTTTTGATGTCGGAGGAGGTTACGAACTCCGGAGGTCACCCTCAAGCATATAATTTATCATAAAAAGACGTTTGACAGGGAGAAAGGAAGCGAGTATAGTAAAAAACATCACTGACATGCTTTTGTGCATAAAAGCGTTTAAGCGGTTAGGCAAAATAATAAATAAAGAAGATATAACGAAAGGAGGGGACGTCGATGCAGATGAAAGGAAAAGAAGCTGTATTCGTCGTGTTGATGAGCGGGATCACCTTGCTCGCACTGATGTTTTTGGCCAAAGCGACGCCACATATGGCGATTTTTGGCACAATGGTAATAGTAGGTGGATATGCGTATTATCGTTCACGCGACTTCAAACAGATTGAAACGGCGATGATCAACGGAATTCGTGAAGCGATCATGCCGGTGTTGATTTTGTTGTTGATTGGGATGCTCATCGGAGTATGGCAAATGTCCGGGACGGTCGCGACGATCCTCTCCATCGGTCTAAATACAATCTCTGCTGAATGGTTCTTGCCGAGTGTCTTGTTGATCACGATGATCGTCTCGACCTTCACAGGAAGCGCCTTTACAACCGTCGGAACGGTCGGTGTCGCCTTGTTCGGAATCGGAACGGCACTAGGCATCTCGCCAGCGCTCGCTGCAGGTGCCATCGTGTCGGGCGCCCTCTTCGGAGACAAGATGAGCCCGTTGTCGGATACGACGAACTTTGCGCCGGCAGTGGCGGGGGTCAAACTGTTCGACCACATTCGCTTCATGATGGGGACGACGATTCCAGCGTTCATCATCACGTTGATTTTATTCATGTTCCTCGGACGTAGCGGTCAAACTGCCGACACGGCACAAATCGCAGAGGCGCAAGCCGCGCTCAGCGGACGTTTCGACCTCTCATGGCTCACGTTGATTGCCCCTGTGCTCGTCGCAGTGCTTGCGTTCCGTCGGATGCCGGTCTTGCCGACGATGCTTGTTGGGATGTTCGCCGGTGTGTTGACGGCCGGTTTTGTTCAAGGCAACTGGAGCATCTCGAACTGGCTCGGTGTCATGCAGTCGGGCTTTAAGTCAGATGTCGAAAATGAATTGATTGCGAATGTACTCGATAAAGGTGGTCTTGAATCGATGCTCTGGTCGGTCAGTCTCGTCTTGATCGCCCTCGCGTTCGGTGGCTTATTACGTGAACTCGGTATCTTCCAAGCCATCGTTGAATCGTTGCTCGAGCGTTTGAAGTCACCAGGGAGCTCGGTCCTATCAGTTGTCCTCAGTTCAATCGGTGTCAACTTGCTCGCGGGAGAACAGTACTTGTCGATTCTCTTGCCGGGTCAGGCGTTCAAGCAAGGGTTTATCGATCGTGGGATCGACCCGCGCTACTTGTCACGGGCACTTGAAGATGGCGGGACCGTCATCAACCCGCTCATACCTTGGGGTGTCTCCGGAGCGTTCTTCGCAGCGACACTCGGCGTGCCTGTATTGGAATACGCACCATTTGCGTTCTTCCTCTGGCTCAGCCCGGTCTTCTCCATCATCTTGGGATACGTGCGATTGGGGAAGCAACGTGAATCGCTAAAAATCGCATCATAATATCGAGGTGTCCTGCCATGCAGGGCATCTTTTTTGTGTGCAACATATGACTTTTGAGAAAATAGGAGAAACGGAGGTGGAACCATGAAGCGACTCGATCTAGCATTTTATGAACAACCGACACTCGAATTGGCACGCGCCTTACTCGGTCAATATTTGGTGCGGCGACATCCAGAAGGTGACATCATCGCGAAGATTGTCGAGACAGAGGCTTACCTCGGTGCCATCGACCGGGCGGCGCATAGCTTCGGAGGGCGTCGAACGAAACGAACGGAAGTCATGTTCGGACAACCTGGGCATGTATACACGTATCAAATGCATACACATACGCTCCTGAACGTGGTCAGCGGTCCGGTCGGTACACCGGAAGCCGTGTTGATTCGAGCCGTCGAACCGATTCAAGGACATGAATGGATTGCTTCGAACCGTCCCGGAGTGAAGCGATACGACCAGACGAACGGACCAGGGAAGTTGACGAAAGCACTCGGAATCACAATGGATCTATACGGCCATTCCTTTCAACAAGACCCACTCTACATCGCGGAGGGTGAGGCAGGAGTAGTGATTGAGGCGGGTCCCCGTATCGGGATCCCGAACACGGGCGAGGCACGTGACTACCCGTATCGCTTCTTTGAACGCGACAATCCATACGTCTCGAAATTCCGTTGAATGCCACTTGAGATGTTTAAGTGATTCATGCCTGTGGAACAGTCCCTATGTGCATAAAACAAACAAAGGGAGTGTTTAGGATATGGCAAAAGTAGCAACGCTCATTACGGATATGTTTGAAGATGTAGAATTCACGGGTCCTCGTGACGCATTGGTGGATGCGGGACATGATGTCGTGACGATCGAGAAGAAAGCGGGTAATACGGTAGAAGGGAAACAAGGGGAGGCGAAAGTGAACATCGACCAATCGATTGACGATGTATCGCCAGAAGATTTTGATGCCCTTCTCTTGCCGGGCGGATTCTCACCTGACTTGTTGCGTGAGGACGAGCGTTTCGTCTCGTTCGCCAAAGCCTTCATGGATGCGAAAAAGCCTGTTTTTGCCATCTGTCACGGACCACAGCTGTTGATTACGGCGAAGACGTTAGAAGGTCGTGACGCGACCGGCTACAAATCGATCAAAGTCGACATGGAGTATGCCGGAGCGAAATATGCGGACAAAGAAGTAGTCGTCTGCCAAAACCAGCTCGTGACGAGCCGTCAGCCGGATGATATTCCAGCATTCAATCGCGAGATGCTCAACTTATTGAAATAACACGTCGACCACGAGATTCGTCTCGTGGTTTTTTTGTGTATTCGGGAATAGACAAGTAAGGAGGAGATTTAAATGAAAAAACGAGCACGTTCACCGAGTTAAGTTCGTCGAAACATTGTTTGGTTAGGGTGGATTCGTTGGTTTGAAGGGCTGATTCCCGCATACGTGATTGAACGGTTGTTTTGGGAATCGCGAGGCATCACCATTCAAGAAGTCGTCTACTTGGAGATGATCTATGCGCTCATCATCGTCTTGTTCGAGGTGCCGACCGGCGTGTGGGCGGACCGAACGACACGGCGTCGGCTGATTCAGGCAGGTGTAGCCTTGGAGTGGTTATCGTTTTGGATCTTGTTATACTCGTTCACCTTCAGCGGATTTTTTGTCGCCATCAGCTGTTCGGCCGTTGGGTCGGTCATTCGAAGTGGGGCGGAGAATGCGCTGCTATACGAGTCCTTACAAGAAAGTCATGAAGCGTCGTCGTTCGAACGGGTTCTTGGAAAACTGAACGCGATTGGGATTATGGCCGCTGTGACGGCGGCATGGAGTGGCAGTATGTTGGCTCAGTACGTTCCATTGGAGTGGAACTACAGACTTTCCATTCTCAGTTTATTGATGGCGACCGTGTGTAGCTTATTTCTCGTTGAACCCGTTCATGGCGAAGGAGAAGACCGATTGACGTGGCGGCACTTGTTGAAAGGATTTCAATTTGTGTGGTCGCACACATCCATTCGTAACGTCACCATCGGATTTTTGGCAGCCGTGTCCGCATTCAATTTCATCGATGAGTTCTGGCAACTGTATGCACGTGATGTATCCATCCCAATCTATTGGTTCGGTGCCATTTCAAGCGTCCTGCTTTTGATTCAGTTACCTGGTCAACTTTTTGCGGGGACGCTTATACGATTTGCGTCATCCAAGCGTTGGTTAAACGGGTTCGGTTGGTTAATGGGCGGTGGATTTCTCATCGTCGGGTTTTTCCCGAGTCCGATTGGAATCGGTGTGATGGGACTCCTAGCTCTATTGTATGGTGCGATGGAGCCACTCTATTTTGGGCTCTTGCATCATCAGGTGCCTTCCGATATCCGAGCGACGACCGAATCATCTGTCTCGATGCTATGGCATCTCGGTATCCTTGTGTTGGGGTTTGTCTTTATTGTAGGAACGACAGCGTCGCTATTTTTGGCGTTCATCTTAATCGGGCTTGTCGTTTGGTTCGTTCATGCGACTATCCGCTAATCTTTACAGACATGGGTCATAAGCCATGTCTGTTTTTACGTCTTAAGACGGACGAAAGATTGTGTCGAGAAGTGTATGATGAGAACAATCTTGATGAATCAATAGGAGAAACAATGTGGAATGGTATGAATTATTTGTAGGATTTTTATTAGGTGTCGTCGAGGGATTGACGGAATTTGCCCCGGTCTCGTCGACCGGTCATATGATTCTCGTGGATGGTCTCTGGTTGAATTCGAGTCAGTTTTTAGGGCAGGAAGTAGCGAACACGTTTAAAATCGTCATTCAATTAGGATCGATTTTAGCGGTCGTGGTCGTCTTTCGGGACCGGTTCAAAACGTTACTGAATCCGAAGTCTTTGCTCACCTTAAGGCAAAGCGGAACCACACGCCAATTCAATCTCGTACATATTTTGATCGGATTGCTGCCTGCTGGCGTCCTCGGTGTACTGTTTGAGGACTACATCGATACACATCTCTTCTCGGTCAAGACGGTGTTGATTGGGTTAGTCGTCGGTGCGTTCTTTATGATTGCCGCAGATTTATCCGGTGTGAAGCGTCAGACGACCGCTACGCTCGATGACATCACGTATAAGCAAGCACTTGGTGTCGGCTTGATTCAATGTTTTTCGCTATGGCCAGGGTTCTCACGGTCCGGTTCAACGATTTCTGGAGGGGTTCTCCTCGGAATGAGTCACCGGGCAGCGGCAGATTTTACGTTCATCATGGCGGTACCAATCATGTTTGGAGCGAGTGCATTGTCACTCTATAGCAAGTGGACGTATTTCACGCTCGATACGCTACCCGTGTTTGTCGTCGGCTTCGTCAGCGCATTTTTATTCGCACTTCTTTCGATTAAATTCTTTTTGAAATTGATCAACAAAGTAAAATTGATGCCGTTTGCGATTTATCGAATCGTATTGGCTGTTGTGATTTACGTACTTTACTTCTGAAAAAAACACGTGCGAAGAGCACGTGTTTGAAACCAATGAATGGAATTGTTCGTACAGTCTAGAAGAGGTGAAAACATGGGACAAATCGTTGTAGTATTCGGAACGTTAATCGGTCTTGGGACCGTTGGGGCATTGCTTTATATGACTCGTCTAGCCTATGAATCATGAGAACGGATAATGATAGAAGCGCTCACGTTGGAGTAACTCCATGACGTGGGCGTTTTCTGCGTTATCGATCGCACGAAGAAGACCTTCTGTCTGAGACCGGTGTGCAAACAGGGCATCTTTCTTCTGTTCGCTCTCTTCCGTTACATCGACGATGACGTGAGGTTGTCCGAGTTCGTCTTCTGTGCGGCGGTCAAAGGCGACGCCTAAGAACTCAGGGCGCGTCTCGCCAATCTCTTGAAGCGCACGTACGACGGCACGGGCTGTCGCTTCATGGTCCGGGTGGACGGCATATCCTGGATAGAATGAGATGACGGTTTCCGGCTTCACTTCGTCAATCAATGCGCGGAAGCGACCAGCGAGCTCGGCCTCGTCCTCAAATTCGACGGTCTTGTCACGAAGACCCCACATGCGCAGGTCCTCGATGCCCATCATGCGACATGCTTCTTCGAGTTCATGTTTTCGAATTTTCGGCAGTTCTTCACGTGTCGTAAAAATCGGGGAACCCATATTACGTCCCATTTCACCGAGCGTCAAGCAGACGTATGTGACGGGTAGTCCTCTTTGACGATGTTGGATAATCGTTCCGGCCGAGCTGAACGCCTCATCGTCCGGGTGTGGGAATATGACGAGTAACGGTCCATTCATTGATTCTCCACCTCCGATGCGCCTTGTGGGAGCGGCTTGATATCGATGTGCAGCGCACATGCGAGACGACCGAGACGATCGTGACCAGCGAGTAACAACTGTTCTTCGTGCATTTCATAGTCGGTCAATCCCTCGACATAGAGCCAACCGTGATCGAGTTTTAAACCGACACGATAGGGACCATTTCCTTTAATTTGACCGATGCTGTATTCGATTTTGGCATTACGGATAAACATCCCGGCGTTATGAAAGTCCGGGTCATTATGTGTCGCGTAGGCACCGTTCGTCGTCTCGACATGAACGAAAAGTGGTGTCGCGACGTGATTGTCTAAATAGTGCTGAATGTGATCAGGTTGAATCGCTTTCACGTCTGTCCCTCCAATGGAAAGGATGACCCGAAACACGTAGTTCCGGGTCATCTGTTTACGATTGTGTTGCTACTTTTTTACGGTATCCGGTATGGTTCGTCGGTCCAACGTATTGGTTGAGACGGAATGAATGACGAACGGCTTCTGTGATGAACTCTTTTCCGATTTCAATCGCTTCTTCGACCGTGTGACCGTTGGCGAGTGAGGCTGCGATGGCAGAAGAGAACGTACATCCGCCGCCGTGTGTGAACGCAGGCTCGATTTTTTCACTTTCAAGAAGGCGGAATTCGTTTCCGTCGTACAAGACGTCGAATGCTGTATCGAATCCGAGTTTGCCACCGACTTTGACGATGACGATCTCTGCGCCGAGTTCATGGATTAAACGAGCTGCTTCTTTGATTTCGTCCATCGTTGCGGGTGTTTTATCAAGGCCAGCGAGCATACGCGCCTCGAATAAGTTCGGTGTGATGATTTTTGCGACTGGTACGAGGTGTTGACGCATCGCGACCGCAACGTTCGGATCAAGAATCTCATCCGCACCTTTACATGCCATGACCGGATCGACGACGGCATTCTGGATTCCGTATTCTTTAATCTTCCGTGCTGCGAGTTCGATGATTTCAGGTGTCGGGAGCATACCTGTCTTCACTGCATCGACTCCAATTCCAGCGAGCACCGTATCGATTTGTTTCTCGATCAAGGTCGTGTCGATTGGAAAGACTTCGTGATTCCATGCGTTATGTGGGTCTTGTGCCACGATGACAGTCAAAGCTGTCATACCGTATACACCGAGTTCTTCCATCGTTTTGAGGTCGGCTTGGATTCCCGCGCCGCCGCTTGTGTCAGAACCGGCAATCGTCAATGCTTTTTTCATCGTCATAATCGTCCATCCCCTTTGTCTGTTTGGATAGTTTCACTATAACGACTTTTTCCTATTCCGACAAATGCAAGGATTACGAGAAGTGTTCATAACTTTTCAGAAAAAGTATGCAGGATATTCATCATAATTGGGGAATAATAATGAATAGGGTGTAGACCACTTTATTATTGGCTGGGAGGAAAACGCATGTTAGTGCATAGCTTATGTATCCCGAAGAAAGATGTTGTCACCATCAGTGAAAAGGCAACATTGCGGGAAGCGCTTCATACGCTTGAAGAAACAGGATACCGTTGTGTACCTGTTTTAGACGAGACGGGGAATTTTTTCCGCGGTAACATTTACAAGATGCATATTTATCGTCATGGAATGAACGGGGAAAACATGGACGATAATGTGATGACACTCATCAAAAATACACAAAAGTACGTCCATGAGTCAGATGGATTCTTTGAAGTATTTTTCTCAATCAAAGAGTTGCCGTACATTGCTGTATTGAAAGATGAAAGCAATGAATTCTATGGCATCCTTCCCCACGGCAAGATGCTCGGGATGCTCGAAGAAGCATGGAGTCGCGACACGGGTAGTTACGTCTTGACAATCGCCTTGAGCGAACAGGCTGGGGCACTTGAGAAAATCACGAGAATCGTGAACAAATATACATCAATCGCGAGCTTGATGACGCTCGATGCGAAAAGTAAAGTCTTGCGTCGGGTACTCGTGACACTACCACCAGACTGTGAAGAAGACATGAAAAACAAGGTTGTCTCTAAGCTTGAACAAAAAGGCTTCCGGATTGTCGAAGTCGAGAACTTAAAGAACTAAGTCAAAACCCTTTCACTTGGCGTGAAAGGGTTTTTCGTCGAGTCGTTTTTCCATCCGAATATCGGACCAAAATTGACCATCCCAGTAGGTGAAGTGCTCGATCCGACCGATTTCTTGATACCCACATTTCGTATAGAGACGATGGGCCGCATGGTTGAAAGCGAATACGCCAAGTTCCATACGAGGTGCTTGTTTGGCTCGCAATTGCTCTTCTAACAAACGAAGAGCTTCTGTGCCAACGCCTTTTCCGCGACCTACAGATTCGCCGATGACGAAACCGAGCCAAGCTGTACCGGGTTCTTGTCGATATAAATGAGGCGGGTCATACATGACGTTCATTTCTCCGACGAGATGGTCATCTGCGTAGATAAGGAAAATATCGTGTGTTAAGAGTCGTTCTTCTAAATCGTCAACCGTCATCTCATAATGGGCGGTCAATTCTTCTTTAGAGCGGCTCGGGCGAATAAGATGGACGATCTCAGGATCGTTATTCCAACGATTGAATGTATCGACGATGTCGCCGGATGCGACTGTTAATGGAACAAGTGAGATATTGATAGGTCATTCTCCTTTCTCGCTTGAACACATTCGATTCAATCGTCAAAATTCCTGCTCTTATACCGGCTTTAATACGTTTAAGTGGCTCGGCAATACTTCAAAGGTGAGGGGTAGCTTGCCGCCTGTGTCCCCGTCAGCATTTACAGGAAGCGCATCAGGCGAGGTCACCTTAACCCGTTTCGTACAAAACGAGGTGACGCTATCTGTTTCCTTCAACTTTCCTGTGAAGAGGGCGGGTGTTAATTGAAGTGCGTCCTTTAACCCGAGTTCTTCAAAGATATAGACATGAAGAAGCCCATCATTCAGCCGCGCGTCTGGTTCGAAGTTTTCAAATCCTCCGACTGAGTTCGTCAAGGCGATGACGACGAGATAGGCTTCGCCATTAAACTGACCGTCTGTACTGTCAAGTGCCAACTCATATGGACTATGCTCACGGAACGCTTTTACACCCTCAATCAAGTAAGCGAACGGTCCCCATTTCGTCTTTTCTTCCACACTTACTTCGTCGACAGCTTCGGCAATGAGCCCGATGGCGATGACGTTCATGAAATAACCGTTCTCATACTTTCCGATATCCATCGGTGTCGGTTCAGCGTCGCGGAGAGCCTCGATTGCTTGTTTAGGGTCACTTGGGACACCGAGTGCACGGGCGAGGTCATTGACCGTCCCAAGTGGAATGATACCGAAGTCAGGTCGATGAGTAGCCTCGGCTAGACCGGTCACCACTTCGTTCAAGGTTCCGTCCCCACCCATCGCAATCACGGCCTGATAGTGCTTTTCTGCCGCTTCACGTGCGAAGTTCGTCGCATCCTGTTCCTTTTCAGTGAAGCGGACATCGACGTGTCCATATCGTTCGCGCAACACCTCTTCGGCATGTGTTGCGTGTTGTTCCCCCAACTCTTTCCCTGAGGATGGATTGACGATTAACATGACTGTGTCCATTCCAACATGTCTCCTTTTCAACTCGAATACTGTCCTTTATTCCCGTCAAAGAAAGCAGATACTCCTAAAAAATCCCCATGTCGATTAGCTATCTCGCTCTAATCTTCAAGGGGATGCGTTGGGCATTCGATTGTTTAATAATGACGGAATGCGGACATATCTAAATGACTTGCTTCCGACTCGTCCACGGCAAGTTCGATGCGCAAATGTTCATTGAACGGGGAGACGAGAGCCCCCATACAGGCGACCGGTTCATGATCGGGGACCGGTGATTTACGTTTCGTTTTGACGAATAAATAGTCCGATCGTTTCAACGTCAATAAGAAACGTTCCACGGCATGCGGTTCACGGGTCACGTTTGGCCAAGGTAAATGATTGAATAATAAAAAGACCGCGCCTTCTTTTTCGAGCGCATAGTCCGGTGCGATGCCTTCCCGATTCAACAAATCGATGACAGCATGCAAAAACTCCCGTCTAATCGTCAATGAAATTTCGTAATACTCACGCATACGGTCCACCCTTTCTTAAAATCACAATACTACCATTCTAAACGTTTCCGACATGGGCGACAATGAAGAAGTTCCTTGACGAAGTATTTTTCCCGGCTTATACTGCATAAGTCCTGCTATACTAGTGATATATGATGAACGAATTGAGGTGAAACCGACATGATTGAATCCCTTGAATTGAAGGCGTGGGTTGTTCTTGCGCGTACGATGGATGCCATCAGTGATCGTGTGAAAGAAGATTTACGACGCCACCAGTTAAATTCAACAGAGTTCGGTGTTTTATCCGTACTGTATAAACGTGGAGACACCCCGTTGCAACAAATTGGGGATCAGATTTTGATTACGAGCGGTAGCGTGACATATGTGATCGATAAGTTGGAGAAGCGAGGGCTGATTGAACGAATCGCCTGCCCGTCTGACCGACGTGTCACATATGCTTCATTGACAGACGATGGAAAGGCGCTCATGGACGTCGTCTATCCGCAACATATTGAAATCTTCAAAGATATATATGGACCGTTAAGTGATGAAGAGACGGAACAATTGATTTCGTTATTGAAACGAGTCGGTTATAACGCAGCGGGCAAATAAAGCCCGTTGCTTTTTTATTCAATATCTTGAAATTAAAATAATTGACGATGAGATATACAGATGATATAGTTCTAACTGTTATTGAAAAATTAGAGATTACACAAATGGAGGATTACACGATGACTAAAGTATTATATGTATCGGCTAACCCGAAACCAACTGAACTTTCATACAGCAAACAAGTGGCAGAAACATTCGTTTCGACACTCCAAGCAGAAAATCCATCAATCGAAGTGGAAGCAATCGAACTCTACGATGTTGATGTTCAAGAAATCGACGGAGATGTGCTCAGTGCATGGGGCAAATTCGCTTCAGGCGAAGCGCTCACTGATGTAGAAGCGAAAAAGGTAGGCACAATGAGCGGCATGCTTGAGAAATTCATGGAAGCGGACCTTTACGTGTTCGCGACTCCAATGTGGAACTTCTTCTTCCCAGCACGTATGAAAATGTTCCTCGATAGCGTGCTCATGGCAGGTAAAACGTTCCGTTACACGGAGCAAGGTCCTGTCGGCTTGCTTGAAAACAAACAAGCGATCCACATCCAAGGGACAGGCGGAATCTACACAGGAACTGACCTTAACTTCGCAGACGCATACCTTCGCCAAGCGCTCGCGTTCGTCGGTGTATCTGAAGTAACGACGGTAGCGGTTGAAGGGATGAACCAATACCCAGACAAAATCGAAGAAATCGTTGCGGACGCGAAAGCGAAAGCTGAAGCACTTGCGAAAGAAGTTGCAGGCGCAGTAACGGTATAACCTAGAGAGACGAGTCGACTGACTCGTCTTTTTGTATGCAATCATTTTGGGTATGATACAAAGGGAAAGGGGAGTATGCAATGGCAGATCAGTTATCGAGTCGATTACTTGGAGATTGGACGGATATTATCCAAGAAGAGATGAAACAACCTTACTTTCAACAACTAAAGCAATTCGTTGACCAAGCGTATGAAGAAACGATCGTTTACCCGACCCGAGAAGATATTTGGAACGCATTTATTTACACGAAATTCAGTGAGGTGAAGTGCGTCATTTTAGGACAAGATCCGTATCACGGACCGAACCAAGCGCATGGACTCAGTTTTTCGGTGCAAGACGGAGTACGTTTCCCGCCGTCTTTACGAAACATTTTTCAAGAACTAAAAGATGACGTTGGGTGTGATCTCCCGAAGAGTGGTAACCTCGAGAAATGGGCGAAACAAGGCGTCCTGCTCTTAAATACGGCACTGACGGTTGAAGCAGGGAAGGCGGGCTCTCACCGTGGAAAAGGGTGGGAACAGTTCACTGACTCTATCATTGAGCGGCTTGGGAGTCGTGAGGAACCGATTGTATTCATCTTGTGGGGAAATGATGCGAAGAAGAAAATGAAATGGATTGGAGACCAACATAAAGTGCTTACGTCCGTTCATCCAAGTCCTTTGTCGTCCCATCGTGGATTCTTCGGCTCTAAGCCATTCTCTCAAGTGAACGATGCATTGAAGGAGTGGGGAAAACCCCCAATTGAATGGTGTTTATGACAGTCTACGAAAATTCGTAGGCTGTTTTTTGTTGACGCGTCGAAAAACCTTTGGTACAGTAACTAACAAGACGTCACTTTAGTGCTTAAAAGCATATATGCATAACAGCATAACTGTATAAAAGATAAAGAAATGTATACGTAATAGAAGCGAAGAAAGAACCGAAGTAGAGACATCTTCCCTGGCCCAGAGAGCGTGTGGTGCTGCGAACACGCCCAAAAGATGAATCGAATTACAGTTCCTGAGCTCTCATCATTGAGCGGTCCCCCGTTATCGGATCAAGCGGCTAGATATTTTTCTAGCAACCAGGGTGGTACCGCGGCTTTGTCGTCCCTATCGATTCAATCGATAGGGATTTTTTTGATTTCAAAGGAGGACTTCACATGTTGACACAATCGATTCCAAAACACCTAGCCCCACATATTTCACCGCAGTTCTACAATGAATACACACCAACGGATCACGCCGTTTGGCGTTTCGTGTTGCGGTTGAACTTGCACACGTTAGAAGGGAAGGCGCATCCGTTTTACATCGAAGGATTGAAACGGACGGGAATGGGACCGGACCGATTGCCGAACGTCGAACAGATGACAGACGAGATGCAGGCGGCCGGATGGTCGACGGTCGCAGTGGATGGACTCATCCCCGGCGTTGCCTTTTTTGACTTCCAAGGAAACGGGATGCTCCCGGTCGCGACAGACATTCGGAAAGTCGAGAATATTTTATACAGTCCAGCCCCTGACATCATTCACGAGGCGGCGGGACATGCGCCAATGTTGATGGATCCGACGTTTTCGGCAATCGTCAAACGCTTCGGTCAATTAGGGGCCAAGGCGTTCATGAACCGAGAAGAACATGCTTCGTTCGCCGCATTGAAACGCTTGACGATTGTGAAGGAGAATGCGAATTCGACTGAACAGGACATCGAGGCGGCGGAGAAAGCCGTACATGAGGCGAAAGCGCAAGTGACTGGCTTTTCTGAAGCACAACAGGTCGCGCGTATCTTTTGGTGGACCGTTGAATTCGGATTGATTGGTGACCTCGACAACCCGATGATTTACGGGGCAGGCCTCTTATCATCGGTAGGAGAGAGCCGTCACTGTCTGACAGATGCGGTCGTCAAACATCCATTCGACTTGGAGCACGCGCTACAGACGAAGCAAGACGTGACAAACATGCAAAAAGAGCTATTCGTTATTCCAAACTTTGAGACGCTCTCTTCTGTCTTAGATGAACTAGAGGGAAGAATGGCGATTCGAAAAGGTGGGATTGAATCTGTGGCGAAAGCGTTGGCGTCGGGAAGTCAATCGACGATTCGACTTGAAGATGGATCAGAACGTGTCGGCATCGTTCGTCACATGACGGAGTCGAAAGAACATACGCTCATTCAATGGGATGAATGTACCATTGTAAAAAATGGTCAGTTAACGAAACGAGAGCGTCATGGACTCCTCGTTGTCCATGACACGGAATCAGTGCTGGGTCGCGATGACCTCTTTGAGGACGGGACGACTGTTCGTCACGCATGTGCATCTGATTTACTCAAGGATGTGACCGTTCAGTTAAAAGGACGAACGATTCCTCTCGACTCACTTGAGGTACGTGTCGACTCACTTCCATCCGTTTTTCCGGGAACAACGGTAGACGAGCTGATGATGATTGAAAAACCGGTGATCATCGAACGGGATGAGCGTGTATGGACGAACGATGATCCGATGTTCAACCGCATCCATCTCATGCGTGAGCGGGGAGAATCAATCGACGGTCTCATCTCAGAGATCTTAACGCACCACCCTGACGCCTGGTTATTACACATCGAGTGTCTGGAGTTGGTGAAGGATGAAGGACTGAAACAGACATTGATTGAACGTCTTGAAGCATTGCGTCAAACTTCCCCATCCCGAAATGAATTGATTGGTCGCGCGTTCGACCTATTGCGTTAACGAAAAGAGGCGACGTTTTCCATAGTAGGAGAACGTCGCCTCTTGTGCGTTATACAGATTGATTTGTCGTTTCACGTAAGAACGTAATCAAACGACGATACGTGGAATTAGCCGCTGGGCGGTCCATTTCGAAGTAATAATTATGTCCGAGCTCGTGCTCATTCCGATCATAAAAGACAGTCGTGACATCCGTCCGTCCTGAAAGAATCGTCGCAAATTCTTTGGCCTGTTCCTCAAAGGAATGGTCATTCCCGTCCGCGATAAACGTTGGGGCGAATGTAGCCGGTACATTGACGAGTGGCGATGCTTCAGCAACGACCGGGAGAGTCTCCCAATTGTACGTGCCGAAGTATGCCCATCCGATTCGTTTGAACAAGAAGCGGTTCACCGATTTCGATGATTCGAGCCATGTGCGCTTCAAGTCGAGCGGTGCAGACAAGAGGACGGTACCGAGGATAGAGGATTTTGGTACGACTTGTCCCACTTCAGCAGAAGGTGAATAGTCGTCATTCAACTGGACGCCGACAAACTGTGCAACGAGCTGTCCACCATTCGAATCACCTGCAAAGAAGACGCGGTCCAAATCGAGACGGAAGCGGTCATTGTTCTCAGCAATGAACGAGTACGCCTCTTCGATTTGTTTGAGCGGGGTCGGATACATCACGTCAGGTGCGAGTGCGTAATTGATACTGACGACGTTATAGCCATTACTCGCAATCGAAGTGGCATATTTTAACACATCCGATTTATCCCCACCGACGAACGACCCACCATGCACCCAAAAGATTGTTGGGACAGGTTTTCGGTCGCCTTCATAGCGAATCAAATCAAACGTTCCGTTGTCATAAGAAGACAAGTAGTCGATGTCTTTTCGGACAGACGTCTTTTGAACGACTTCCTCAAATCCCTTCATCTCCACTTCGTTCCCCCCTGCGAACGAAGTTTTGATTAAACGTGTGGCTGGTTTAGGTGAAAGGAACACATAAGCCGCTCCTGCGACCGCAGTTCCAATCAATCCGACTCCAGCTCGTTTCAACCCTTTATTCATCTTCCTTCCTCCCATTCTACAATCAGAAGCTTATTACGTGAGGAGTACGTCCGCCATGTACGTTTCGATGACATGAGCGATTCCGTCTTCGTTGTTTGATTTTGTGATGAAGTCCGCTTTCCCTTTGACCGTCGTGTTAGCATTTCCCATCGCGACACCGAGGCCGGCCCATTCAATCATCGTCAAATCATTGTTTCCGTCACCGCAAGCGATGACTTCTTTTTGTGCGATGCCGAGTTGATCTGCAAGGAAGGCGAGACTCGTTCCTTTTGTGACACCTGCTTCCGTAAACTCAAGGAAGAACGGTTTTGAACGGGCCACAGCCAATTTTCCAGCCAATTCTGTTTGTAGCTTTGTTTCGATCGGAGCGAGTGTGTCGCCATCTGCAAGCATCAAACATTTGACGACCGGGGCTGTCACGGCATCTTTAAAGTTGTCGACATGAATGACCGGCATTCCCGTCAATTCACCTTCGATATCCGTATAAGGGTTCGGGCGATCGGTTACGATTTCGTTACCGACGTACGTATGAATCGCGATTCCTTCCCGTTCACTGATATCATGGAGATGGGCGACTGTATCCGGCTGGAGCGTGCTCGAAAAAATCTCCTCGTTCGTCGCACAATCGATGACTGAGGCACCGTTGAACGATAAGATGTAGCTTCCGTATTTCGCAAGTTCTAATTCACGGGCTGCATCCCACATCGCAAACGTTGGTCGTCCGCTCGCGAGAACGACTTTATAGCCGCGCGCCTGTGCATCGAGAAGTGCTTCTTTTGTCTTAGGGGAAATCGTATGGTCGCTCGTGAGGAGCGTATCATCCATATCCAATACAATCATCTTGTAACTCATAGTAGTAGGGGGTCCTCCTTCAGAATCTAATGACTCCATCCTAAACCTTTTTAAGGTCAATTGACAACCTTGTCGCAAAAACGTAACTATAATGTAGAGAAGTGAACTCTAGAAGAGGTGGAAATCGATATGAATCGAATTTTAGTAGCTGAGGATGAACATGCGATTCGCAGCTTCATTATTGTCAATTTAAAACGAGCCGGATTCGACGTCTTTGAGGCGACGAACGGTCGAGAAGCGGTCACCGCATTTGACCGTGAACCGTTCGATGTCGTCCTATTGGATGTCATGATGCCGGAAATGGACGGATTCGAAGCATGTGCTGCCATTCGTGATCTTGACGAAAATGTAGGGATCATCATGTTGACGGCACGGACGCTCGAAGAAGATAAAATTGAAGGGCTCGGTAAAGGTGCAGACGACTACATCGCCAAACCGTTCAGTCCAGGTGAATTAGTGGCGCGCATCCAAGCGTTGTTGCGCCGTGTCGAAAAAGTGAAACGAAAAGATTCGAAACGCTTGAAGTCGGGACCGTTCGCAATCGACCTCGCCGCAAAACAAGTGACGAAGTATGGACAGTCGATCGATTTGACGCCGACGGAGTATGACTTGATCTGTCATCTCGTCCAAAACGAAGAAATCGTCTTGTCACGTGATGCGCTACTCGATGCGGTATGGGGCGTCAACTATTTCGGTGACCGAAAGACAGTCGACGTCAACATTCGTCGCTTGCGTCAAAAAATTGAAGATGACCCGAGTCATCCGGTCTACATCGAGACGTTGTGGGGTCACGGATATAAATGGCGGAGACATGAGGCATGAAACAACAGTTAGTCATTCGCATGATGATTGTCGTGACGATCGTCTTGCTCTTACTCGTCAGCGTTTTGTCTTACGGGACGTATCGCTACTATTACGAGTATGAGTCAGAAGCGTTACTGAGTCATGCGACCACGAGTGCATATCTATACCCTCAAGCCCAAGTAGGGTTTGAGACGCCGAGTGCCTTTTCCGTCCTCGTCCGGACATTCGGATATCCTGGAACTGATTTGACGATTGTCGACCGGAGCGGTTCGATTGTCAAAACGACGGGACAACGAACAAGGCAGGCCTCATTCTCTCAAGAACAGTTACAGCAATTGTCGCAAGGAGAGTCCGTCGTGCAGGACTATGACGTCGGGGATGAACATTACTTGTCGGTCACGAGTCCCATTATGACGAACGATACGTCCGAGTTTGCCATCAGTTTCACGCGACCGCTTGAAGATTTAGACACGCTCATTCGCGAAATTTGGATGACGGTCGTCATGATTGGCGTCTTGATCTGGTTGCTCGCCCTATACACCGTCATCCGGATTGCCGATCGCTTCGTCAGACCGATTCGTCACATCATCGAGGCGGCCGATGAGATGGCTCAGGGCGACTTCGATGTATCCGTTGAGTCAAATGAGAAACATGAGCTTGGAGCCTTGGCTCGAACGCTCACGTATTTAGGCGCGAAAGTCCAGCAGCATCAGTCGACACGTAACGAATTCCTCTCGAGCGTGTCGCACGAACTCAGGACACCACTCACATCGATTAAGGGATGGACCGAGACGATTCGGGGTGGTGATGAGAAACTGTCTGAAGAGACAGAGCTCGGTTTAAGCATCATCCATTCGGAGACAGAGCGCATGATCGGTCTCGTCGAACAGCTTCTTGACTATACAAAAATTGAAGAGAGTCGGTTGGTCTTGTATCGCCAAGAACTGGACCTGGTCTCTTTGTTACGTCAAGTGACACTGCAATTGAAACAGTCACTTGAAGACAAAGGCATCACACTCATCGAACGCTATCCTCAAAAATCGGTTGGACTATTTGATGAGAATCGATTGAAACAAGTGTTCTTAAACATTCTCGAGAACGCGATTCGTTTCTCACCAGACGGAGGAACGTTGACCATCCGCTTCGTACAATCGGAACGTGTCGCCTTTATCTCCATTATCGATGAAGGTCCCGGCATTTCACGAGAGCATTTGCAGCGCATCACCGAGATGTTCTATCAGGCTCATGTCACAGAAGGTAGTAGCGGGCTTGGGCTTGCGATTTCAAAAGAATTGATCGAAGCGCATGAAGGCAAACTCGTCATCGAGAGCGAGGTCGGACACGGGACGACAGTGACCGTCTTATTGCCGCTCGACCCGAGTGAACTACATTAATAGGATTAAACCTCCCGAATTCAGGCTACATATAGATGTATGTAGACTGAGGGAGGTTTTTATAATGGCCAATCAATCTTTGAAGCCGTTAAAAGGAAGTCCGAATGCTGTGTCAACCCAAACTTCAATTGAAGAATTGCGGATGGACCCACTGCCGTATGCGGGCAGCCGCGGGCAATCGATCGAAGCCATGAAGATGGCGATGAATCAGTTGCCGCGGGCTGAATTGGTGAAGGAAACAGATGAAGGACTTCATTATGTAGTGACTTCGAAAGTGATGCGATTTAAAGATGATGTCGATTTTTTATTTGATGACGCTACTCAACAAGTCGAGTTTCGATCTGCGTCGCGTGTCGGCTATTCAGACTTTGGCGTGAATCGAAAACGAATGGAAGATGTGAGCGAACGATACCGGAGGTTGATTCGATGAAGGACTATCAGTTGATTGTCATCGGTGGTGGTGCTGCCGGGATGACGGTGGCCGCAGGGGCTGCGAATTTAGGCGCGAAGGTCGCGCTTGTTGAAAAGAACAAACATTTAGGTGGTGACTGTCTGCATGTCGGATGTGTGCCATCGAAAGCGTTGATTGCTGCTTCAAAAGAAGCGAATGCGATGATGCGCGCGGCCCGAGTTCTCGGAACCGAGTTCAATGGACAAGAGCATTATCAAATGTCAAAAGCGCGTGTTGACAAAGCACGTGCCATTATTCAAGACCATGACGGAACAGAACGTTTTGAAAAGATTGGCGTCGACGTCTATATCGGAGAAGCCTCGTTCCAAAGTCCGCACGAATTAAAAGTAGGGAACGAGTTATTGATCGGGAAAAAATTTGTCATCTCGACGGGGTCGAAACCGACAGTTCCTCCGATTGATGGACTCGATCAAGTCCCATACTTAACGAACGAGACGGTCTTTGAAGAAGAGACGCTCCCGGAGAGCCTGATTGTCATCGGCGCCGGAACGGTCGGACTTGAATTGGCTCAGTCCTTTGTCCGACTCGGCTCACAAGTGACCGTGCTCGAGGCACAGGATGATTTCCTACCTAAAGAAGACGAGGACGTCGCCACCTATTTGAAATCTCAACTCGAGATGGCGATGCGCCTAAAAATCGGCGTAAAGGTCAATCGAGTCGATGAAGTCGATGGCCGCATTCGTGTCACGACAGAGGTGAACGGCGAAACGGTCGAATATGAAGCGGACAAACTGCTGATGGCGACAGGTCGCGTTCCCCGAATCGATGCGCTTCGTCTCGACCGGGCGAACGTTCAGGTGACGAAAGGGTATATCGATGTCTCGTCGTCATATCGGACGTCACAATCTCATATCTTTGCCATTGGCGATACGATCAAGACGCTCCCATTCACACATGCCGCTGGAGAAGAAGGGAAAGCGGTTGTCGCGAACGCGCTCTTTGGATTATGGAACAAGGTCGACTACAGCAAGCTCCCGTGGATCACATTCACAGACCCTGAGGTGTTCCATGTCGGGATGACAGAGAAAGAAGCGCGCGAGCGTTATGGCGACGACATTGAGACGTATGAAGCGAAACTGTCCGAAGTGGACCGCTTCATTGCTGAACGTCAAGAAGCAGGCTTTGTCAAAGTGATTACGAAGAAAAATGGAAAAATCATCGGAGCTCATGCAGTCGGTGAATCTGCGGGGGATTGGATGCAAATTGTCGTCTATGCGATGCAACGTGGCGACAAAATCGGGAAGCTGTCCCGTATGATTTACCCGTATCCGTCGCGAAGTGAGGCCGTGAAGAAAGTGACAGACCTTTACTGGCGGAAACGTTTGTTCGAAAGTCCGCTCACCGAACTTGCGAGACACTACTTTAAATTAATGCAATAACACAAATCACCCACTCAAACGAGTGGGTGATTATTAGTTTGGTAAGGTGATGGTTTCAATCATCTTCGGTTCGCCTTCAGAAAGGTCGACGAGTGGTTTAATCAACACTTCAACGCGTCGGTTTTTAGAGCGACCTTCTTCTGTATCGTTCGTCGCGATCGGTTTAAACTCACCGTAACTTGCGAGTGTGAATTGGGCCGGGTTCAAGGCATCATTTGCCAAAAGACCACGCATGAACGCGGTCGCACGTGCCGAACTGAGTTCCCAGTTTGACGGGAAACGTGCCGTATTAATTGGAATGTTATCCGTATGACCGGAGACGACAATCTCTCGCTTGCCCGCCTTCTCTAAAATCTGACTGATGTTTTGTGCGACGGCACGAGCATTGGCATCGAGTGTCGCCTCTCCTAAGTTGAACAGGGCACGGTCTTGAATCGTCAAGACGAGACCGCTTGAATTGATCGTCGCTTTGATTTGGCTTTCGAGACCATTCTTTTTAATGTATTTGTTTACATCTTCTTTTAATTCATCAAGTTGAGCCAATTCATACGTTCGTGGGTTGGCGGTCGTATTGGTCTTGTCTGTACGTTCGATGTCACTGTTTGAGGCAGTCGAAGCTTGAAAGACGCTGACGCCTCCGGAGAACACCTGGTTGAAAGACTGTGACATTTTCTCAAGCTTTGTCTGGTCGATGTTACTCGATGCGAATAGTACGATGAAAAGCGCGAGCAACAGGGTCAACAAATCGGCGTAAGGAATCAGCCAGCCTTCGGGAATGTGTTCTTCATGATCATGCTTCTTTTTGCGCTTCATAGTCAGCTCGCTCCTTTGGAGACAAATACACAGACAGTTTATCTTCTAGCGTTTTTGGAGATTCACCACTTTGAATCGATAAAATCCCTTCAATCATCATTTCCTTGATGATGACTTCACTCTTCGAATACTGCTTCAATTTATTGGCAAACGGGAACCAAAGCACATATCCGGTGAAAATCCCGAATAGTGTCGCGACGAAGGCCGCTGAAATGGCATGTCCGAGCTTTTCGATATCGGATAAGTCTTTCAAGGCAGCAATCAATCCGATAACGGCTCCGAGTACCCCGAGTGTTGGGGCATATGTCCCGGCCTGTGTGAAAATATCGGCGTTTGCTTTATGGCGCTGTTCCATATTCTCGATGTCGCGTGACATGACTTCCGCGATATATTCGGAAGGTTGACCGTCGATGACCATCATCATGCCTTGGCGTAAAAATGGTTCTTCGACTTGTTCGAGTGCCGTTTCAAGGGAGAGGAGTCCCTCTTTTCGGGCTTGTGTCGACAAGTCGACGAATTGCGTGAGCAATCCAGACTTGCTTGGTAGTTCTTGTTTTTTGAACAAGATTTTAAATAGTTTTGGAACGTTCTGAAGTTGTTCCTTCGATACAGCGATACTGACGGCCGCGGCTGTACCGACGAAAATGATAACCATTGCGGCAGGGTTGATCAGCGGCGCAACACCTGCTCCTTTTAATAGCATTCCACCGACGAGGGTGAGGAACCCGAGTATGAGTCCGACTAACGTAACGACATCCATGTCTTTGTTTTCCACCTTTCCGAAATAAATCAGGACAAAAAAAGCGAGAGACGCCACTCGTCTCCCGCAACATGCGTTCCCGATGATTAAGCGCCGTTTTCATCAATCAACATTTGAATGCTGATATTTCGTTCTTCACGCTCTATATCGGTTAATACGTCGTATTTTTTTAACAATGCGTACAATTGATTCACGACTTCTTGCTCGAGTGACCAATTGAGTAACTCTTCTAGCTGAAAATAAAGGTGAGCGGGCATACATTGTGATTGACGCTCTAACCTTCGTGAGACATCCTCTATCGAATGATCTACCGTACTAGGGTCCACGGTTTCATTCAACCTCCTCAACATTCTTAAAGTCTATCTCCCATAATACCAAAAAATCGAAGAAAGCGTTAGAGATACATTTTCTTGTTGGCATTTAGAAAGGTGAAGAGTAACATGAGGCTTAGAATAATAGAAGTGAAGGAGATGTCGTGATGCGGCATAGACTGTCAGCGCGTGAGGTGCGCTTGAAGCGAATCGAGGTACTTTACCGAGCCGTATTTGAAAAACCTGCCCGTTTTATCGCGGGAGGATTTTTACTGGCGATTTTTATCGGGGGCACTCTTTTATATATGCCATTTGCGCAAGAAGAATCGGTTTCTTGGATTGATTGTTTATTTATCGCGACGTCTGCCGGAACGGTCACTGGACTGTCGACAGTCGACATCGGCTCCTCCTTCACCCTGTTTGGTGAATTGGTCATTGTCGCCCTCATTCAAATCGGGGGTCTCGGGTTTATGACGATCGCCTTGATGTTGCTCAGTGTATTAGGGAAGAAAATCGGATTAAAGCAGCGAATCTTGTTACAGGAATCACTGAATTTAGCGGGGCCGGGAGGAACGGTTCGTCTCGTACGGAACATCGTCTTCACGACGGTCATCGTGCAGTTCATCGGGATGTTGTTTTTGACGTTCGAGTTGTTCAGTACAGAGAACTATTCTTTTGGAAAGGCACTTTATTACGGTTTCTTCCATGCAGTGTCTGCCTTCAATAATGCTGGATTCGCATTATTCCCAGACAGTCTCATGTCATTTGAGCAGAACACAGCCATCATTGTGACCATCGCCATCATGATTATGATTGGAGGTCTTGGCTTCACGACGATTGCCGATACCACGGAAAAGAGAGGCTGGAAACGTCTCGCCCTCCATTCGAAAATCATGATTTTGTCACTCTTGGTCATCAATGGTGTCGCTTGGTTCGTCCTCATGATGTTTGAGTGGGTATCGAACGAAGGGGTATTGTACGGTCGATCCCTCGGTGAGGCGTTACACGTAACGTTCTTCCAAGCCGTGACGACACGGACGGCCGGCTTCAATTCCATTGATATCGCGACCATGGCACCAGCCTCAATCGGTTTGATATTGATTCTGATGTATATCGGGGCAGGGGCGGCTTCGACAGGGTCGGGGATCAAAGTGACGACGCTTGCCGTCATCTTTGCGGATATGTGGGCCTTCATCGCAGGGAAGAAAGAAACGGTCATCATGGAGCGGACGATTGATGCGTTTCAAATCAAAAAGGCGTACGTCGTAGCCATCTCAAGTTTCTTGTTCATTATGATAATCACGACACTCGTCATTTTATCGAATGGCCACATTCCGGCGACTGCCATTTTATTCGAAACGGTCTCGGCGTTTGGGACAGTAGGGTTGTCGCTCGGCATCACAGCGGAATTGAATGATGCAGGGAAGGGCTTGATCATGTTCATGATGCTTCTCGGACGTGTCGGGTCGTTGACCATTCTCTTTACCGTCGCACGTCAAGCCGACCGGAAAATTCGCTATCCGAAAGAGAAGATTTTGATTGGTTGAACGTGTGTTTTGGGCTGCATTCCTCATAGAGGGACTGCAGCCTTTTTAAGTGAACGTGGTCAGGAGGCGACATTTTTTGATGGCCTTCATCGTATGAAACGATTGGTATATAATGGGTTGGAAAAGGAATGATCGAGGAGGCTTTTGACTTGTTATCTTGGCTTGGTATGACAAAAGGGGAGAAGACAGGACGCCCCTTCTTCGGGGACGTGTCGAAACGAGCGGTAACGCTTGTGTTACTCTCCTCGTTGATGTTGATGTCTGGTGTGAAGTTGCTATTGGTTTACTTGATTCCGACTGCGTATTTGGAGGATGACATCATTGCGGTTCTTCCTAGTATCGTAGGGCTCCTTGTGGCATTGGTCTATATCCTCGTCCTCGAGCGTCTGCTTCACGATCAAGCGGTGTCTCGTAACGATGTGGATGAGATGTAAACACGTGTACGCTGTGATCGAACGTACACGTGTTCTTTTGGTTCCAATCATAGTTGAAGCCCTGACGAATCAGGGCTTTTTGTGTGCCATGAAATAATGGACAATCTCTGGGAGGTAATCCTGGAGGTCCGGACAAACGATGCCCGTTCCGTCGAGCGCCCGTATCGTTTGTGTCGTGTCATAGTGAACGGGATGTTTAAAGTACTCCAATAGTTCGTGAGGAACCTCGAGCCGTTTGGCACCATTCCAAGCAGTGAATGCCGCGTCGGCAACGGCATGAGGAACGGTCCCGCGAGGAGAGCGCTGAAACATCGTCTCATGCAACATACGATACACCTCGCGTGCGCCGTGTGGGAACGGATCCGTCAAATGGAATGTCCGCTTTAGACCGTTTGGAGAATGCGCTAAGAAAGCGGTCGCTTCTACTACATAATCGTACGGAACGAGGTTTACCTCAACGTTCGCCCGCCCGATGTAAGGGAGTGGGCGCATCTGTTGGAGTTGTGTCATCAATTGTAAGACGAAATAGACACCGTCGAACTTTTTCGTTTCGCCCGTGCGACTATGTCCGATTACGATGCCAGGACGAATGATGGTGATGGGCATGCCTCCCATTTCTCGCGAAACGAGTGCCTCTGCTTCATATTTAGTCGCTTCATAATGATTTTTGAACTGGACTCGGTGCCATAATTCATTTTCATAGACCGTTCCACGACGACGTCCGGCGATATAGGCGGTACTAAAGTACACGTAACGCTTCAATTGTTTCGAGCGTTTGGCGAACGCGGTCACATGCTTGGTCCCGAGGATGTTGACGCGATAGCCGACGTCATACGAAATACTCAAGTCATATGCGGCAGCGAGGTGGAAGACGTAATGGACATCTCGTTCAATGACAGACCGCATGATCGGGTCGAGAATCACTTCGGGTAACGTGATGTCTGCTTCGACAAGGACGAGCTGATGTGGCGCAAGCGACGTCGTTGACAGTAGCGTATCTCGTAGCTCTTCTGCATCACGTTGTTGATTCGGAAGATGCAAGGCATAGATGACTCCGATTTGATGCGGTAACGAAGCGAGGTGTTCAATTAATTTTCCTGCTAAAAAACCAGGGAATCCGGTAAAGGCATAATTGTTCATGACGTTTCCTCCGCTAAGTCTAATGTGAATGTAAAAGTCGACCCTTTCCCGACTGTCGATTCCACTTCGATGCTCCCACCATGTGATTCGATAATTTCTTTACAAATCGACAACCCGAGACCGGTTCCACCAATTTTACGTGTATCCGAATTATCGACCCGATAAAACTTAGTAAACAACTTTTCAAAGGCGTGCTCGGGAATCCCGATTCCAAAATCACGAATGGAGACATGAGCTTGATCGTTGTCTTTTCGGACCCGCACTTCGATTTCCTGTCCATTCGGAGAATATTTGATTGCATTTGAAATCAAATTGACGAGAACTTGCTCGATGCGATCTCGGTCGGCAACGAGATACAAGTCATCATCCGCATGATCGAAATGAATGGTATGATCACTCGTTTCGCGGAAGCGTTCAATCACTTCTAAGACAAGTTCATTCAAAGCGAAATAATCTTGTTTATATTCTTGGTGACCATCTTCCATGCGTTGGATGTCCAAAAAGTCGTTGAGTAGGACGGTCAATCGTTTCGCTTCCCGCGACATCGTCTTCAAGAAGCGCTCTCGTTTTTCAGGCGTCAAATCTCGAGCGAGCATCAATTCAATATATCCCGATAATGAAGAAAGAGGAGTTCTTAGTTCATGTGAGACCGTGCTCACCAGTTCATTTTTAATCTGGTCCATCCGCTCTTCCTCGGTTCGGTTACGAAACACAAACAAGAAACCGCTATCCATACCGATTTGTCGTTTTGTATCCATCGTCGTTCCATACATCTCATAGTATTCTTCATCTCGGTCGTTTGGCTGTGGGATGGAGAAACGCATCGATACTTCACGCGCTGTCCCATCGAGAAGTTGATCCATCTTTCGTAGCATCTCGCTCCTGTCACGAGGACGGAACGTGGAGAGGAGCGGGATACGCTCCTGAATTTTGTTTGGAGCAATCCCAGGTAAGTCCATGAGTCGTCTTGCGTGGACGTTCATGAACAAGACACTCCCGTTCGATTCGGTCAAAACGAACGCTTCATTCGATGCTTGTAAGATTGACTGGATGATATCGCGCTGACGGGCGATGGCATTTTTTTCACGTTCGAGCATACGCTCTACTTTTTTACGGTCGCTGATATCACGCATGACCGCGACTCGTAACGTTTGCCCTTGATACGTCACTTCTTTCGGATACACTTCTAGTTCTAAGAACGTTCCATCTTGCCGACGACCAATCACTTCGTATGGCGTTTGAATGTGATTGCGAATGCGTCGCAACACATCGGCCCGGTACCCTTCCGCGATAAACTCGATCGTCTGGCGTCCCATCATTTGCTCTGCAGGGATTTTAAAGATGGATTCCGCTGCCTTGTTCGCATCGAGAATCATCCCATCTTCATGGAACAGAACGGCTTCGATGACCGATTCGGCAAACATGCGATAACGCTGTTCCTTATAACGGAGCTCACGTTTCAACTCAATCTCGGAACTCACATCAAATACGAAGAAAAAGAAGCCGATGAGTTGCTCTTGCTCGTATACGGGATGCATGAATAGTTTGCCGATGAAATGTGTCCGGTCTTTACATTGAAACTTCCATTCCCGGTCACCTTTGTCGAGTGCGAGGCGCAACATTTGTTCGAACGATAGCAACCGTTCCGTCTCGTCTTGATAAGCAGAGCGCTTTTCACTTAATTCTCTCGATTCAAATAAAGCGAACGGTGTCATTTCGTAGAGCACTTCATGGGGCGCATAGCCAAACAGTTCCGTGGCCCCCTGATTGAAACGAGTAATCAACAGATTCGCATCCGTCATGATCATCGCCATGTCGAGTTCGGTGTGCATCATCGCCTCAAAAGCGTTGTGTTGAATCGTCACGCGTGTATCATGGGGCAATGGCTCAATGGAGAGGATATATTGATTTTCCCACGGAATGGCGTGTACTCGCATCGTTGGCAGTTCATACATCCAAGGTAGTCCTTGTTCCATCCGACGAGACAATTCCATCGTAATCGGTGACTGATTGACCATATGGAAAAGGTTCGAACGTCTCTGTAGATTCTCAGGAAACTGCTCGAGAAACGGACGGTTTGCCTGAACGATTGTTCCATCTTTCTGTATTAACGCAACTCCGTAAGGTAATGCATGAAGTAACTCACTTTGGAGATTGGAATGATTCTCCATGAACAGTCATCCCTCCTTCGTGGTGTCAGACGAGCACATCTTCTATATCATTCGACAGATCCCCCTTTCATTTCCTGCCCTCAAAACGGTAAAGTGAGGGAGAGGAATTGGAAAGGAAAGATGAGCATGATTGGATTACTCATTGGGATCATCGGTGCCATATGTTTATGGTGGTTCGAGGCACCGCTTTGGAGCAGCGTACTGCTTCTCTTGCTTGGAATTGCATGGTTTATATGGAAAGTAAGGCTGTCGACCATCGACCGCATTGATCGGATGGATGGTCGGGAGTTTGAATTATTTTTAGAGGAAGTGTTCACCGCGCTTGGTTACACGGTCACGGTGACTCCAGCATCACGTGACTTTGGTGCTGACTTGTTATTGGAGACACCGGATGGATGGTCGATTGCCGTTCAAGCAAAGCGTTATGAAAAGACTGTCGGACTCGAAGCGGTTCAACAAATTGCAGCGGCCGTTCCCTATTATCAAGCACACGAAGGCTGGGTCGTGACGAACTCGAATTTCACGGACAGCGCATACGAATTGGCGGCGCCAAATCAAGTTCGTCTGATTGCAAGAATGGAGCTTGAAGAACTTTTAAAAGAAGCGGGATATAAGCGATGAGAATAGGCTTGTTCACAAGTTCGACAGAATCCAAATGATGTCGAAAAAAAAGGGTTGTCTTTTTCTTTAAACGATGCAATAATCATCTTCGTCATATGAAATATGTAGTAGTTGAAACGAGATAAAAACTACACAGAGAAACGATTGGGGTTTTCAGTAATACCCGACCGTACACATACAAACAATCACGGTTGGAACGTGCTAGGAGGAAAAAGCGGTGCGCAAATTAATTTATGTAAAAGGTTGCGTCTTTACACAAGGTGAGGCGACCATTTATGACGAGACAAATGATGCGATCGGATCTGTTCACCGCGACGCGGAAGGCAGTGTCCAAGTGCACAATTTGTCTGGACGACAGATCGCTCATGGGAAATACATCCCAAACTGCCAAAAATGGGTCGTGATGAACCATGATGGACAGGCGATTGGTCAATTGAAAGACAAGTTCTCGTTATTCGGGAAAAAGTGTGAGTACAACGTCTATGAACGCGGACTCTTCACGATTCAATATGATGTGGAACGTCACAAGTTTAGCGTTCGCGACAAAGCAGGTAAACTTGTCGCGGAACTACGGAAACAAGAAGACGATACGTTCTGCTTAACGAAAGAAGCCGATCAGTTATCGATGTTCGAACTCCTTTCCGTCTTAAAGACGTTAACGGTCAAATCACGGATGCCGCTCGCAGCATCTGTCTCATAACGATGACGAGCACCGGTCAAGAGACCGGTGTTTTTTGATACGAAAAAACCGTCTCATCAAATGAAACGGTTCAAATAGTGCTTGGCCTCGAGTTCGAGTGTCGTCACCCGATGTGCGTATAGACAAAGCTTCAAGACGTGAATGATATTTGGATGTTCATAGTTCATCTTTTCGAGCGAACGCTTCGCCCGTGTATCGAGAAGGTCGATCGGGCTTGTTGACTTCGCATACTCCGCGTAAAGTCGATAAAAATCAATCGGTTTGATGAAGTCGTCTTCGTCCCGGTCAGGGTTGTTGAAGATGAGCGCCAACAAGGAACTCGTCTCTTCGAGGGAAAAAAGGTGTTTCAAGTCATCAAGGAGATAAATGATTGCCGCTTGATGCAAGGAATACTTTTTACCGATTCGTGGGACACCGATGATTTTACGGACTTCACGCTTCGTCCAGTTTTGAATCGTCGTCGCGGAGAGATGCTCGCCGGTCAATGCGTTAGCGAGGGCGACGATTTGATTAATCGATAAGCCGTTCTTTTCAATATGAAACAAGTGGATTTTTCGAAGCTCTTTTGGGAAATGTTCACGCACGTCTTCAGGGAAGAGGGCGATGGCTCGCTCGATTTCTCCGACCTGCATAAAATGAAGGCAATCTGCCAAAGTTTGAATTGAAGTTGCGTCGCGCATACGGCCACCCTTTCTATCGCCAACAGCGTACGTTGGCTATACAGTCATTTGACCTCATTCTACCAAATGTTTGAAAAGTAAGCTAGGACGGGCACTGATTAAGGTATAATGACGGTATCATACACACTCTATATATGAAGGTGGTCAAGCAATGAATGAATGGATTCGTTCGATTCTTTCCATTGTAGTCGTCCTCGTGTTTCTCGTGGGTCTCGAGCAAGTCGGGAAACGTCTTGGATGGACGGATGAAACGATTCGAAAAAGTGTACATATCGCAGTCGGACATTGGTCGTTACTAGCAGTTTGGTTAATGGATTCATGGTACGTCGCGGCAGTCCCGCTCATCTTCTTCACATTTGCGAATGCGGTCCTTTTGTATAAAAGCCCGTCACCGGTGCATCAAACGGAGCGGAAATCATTCGGGACCGTATACTATCCGATTGCATTGCTCATTATTTTATACTTCTTCTTCGAGTCTGAGCCGATCGCGTTTTTAGCCGGGTCACTCGTCCTCGCCTGGGGGGACGGGATGGCAGCACTCATCGGGCGTAAATATGGGACGGTCGTTTATGATTTATATGGCCAAAAGCGTTCTTTCCAAGGAAGCATCGCCATGTTTCTAAGCTCGTATGCTGTCTTATTTTTATTGTTTTTGTGGAATGATGTCGTCCTTTGGCAAGTGGTAACATATGGGTTTATCATTTCCATCATCGCTACGCTAACTGAAGCGATTTCATATCGAGATTGGGATAACTTTACAATTCCTATCATCGTTGCCATTGCGACATCGCTATTGCTATAAACTAATCATGAATTTGTAAGAAAAACGTTGCTTGTCACGTCCAATAATCATTTGTATACTGTGATTCGTACTGAAACCATTCAGTGACGTGCTCGGAACGAGTGAGATGGGACCGAGACACTGATTAAATAGAACATAAAGGATTGAGTGAACGCATGAGCTTTTTACAGCAACTCCAGATGATCATTCCGGCCGAGCGCGTCCTTCAAGACGAGCCGTTGTCGGCACACACGTATACAAAACTAGGCGGTAAGGCAGATTACTTCGTGGCTCCACACACGTACGAAGAAGTACAGGCCGTCTTACAACTGGCCCATCAAGAAGCGATGCCGTTTATGATTCTTGGCTTCGGTTCAAACTTGATCGTCCGCGATGGTGGCATCCGTGGAATCGTTTTGAACTTGAATGAACTCGACTCGATTCGTCGAGAAGGGAATCAAATGATTGCGCAGGCAGGAGCGGCGATTATCGACGTCTCACGTCAAGCATTAGCAGAGGGGTTATCCGGCCTCGAGTTCGCATGTGGGATCCCTGGGACGGTCGGTGGGGCCGTCTACATGAACGCAGGTGCATACGGCGGAGAGACGAAGGATGTCATCACATCTGCGACGGTGTTGACGCAGGATGGTCAAGTACTTCATTTATCTAAAGATGAACTCGATCTTGACTACCGAACGAGCCGTGTCTCGAAAGAGGGCTTGATCGTACTCGAGGCGACGTTCGAACTAGAACCGAAAAACTATGAATTGATCAAAGAAGTCATGGACGACTTGACGTATAAACGGGAATCGAAACAGCCGCTTGAATATCCTTCATGTGGAAGTGTGTTCAAACGTCCGCCTGGCTATTTTGCCGGCAAGTTGATTCAAGACTCAGGTCTGCAAGGGAAACGCATCGGAGGAGCGGAAGTCTCGCTCAAACATGCGGGCTTCATCGTCAATATTGATGAGGCGACGGCGACTGAGTACATTTCACTCATCCGTCACGTCCAGGCGACCGTTAAAGAGAAATTCGAAGTGGAATTAGAGCCGGAAGTGAAAATCATCGGGGAAGATATCGCCGTTGAGAACGCATAACGCATAATAATGAAGGAATCGGACGATGGCGTTCGATTCCTTCTTTTTGGTATAGAGAAAAGACGATGAGAACGGGCATCTCATCGTCTTAAGGGTTAAGCTTGTGTTTGTTTCGAGACCGCCTCATGGGCAGGAACGAACGGATATTCCAAATCCCGCGCGACTGCTTCATACGTGACCGTTCCGTTGATGACGTTTAGGCCTTTGAGAAGCGCCTCGTTTTCAAGAAGTGCTGAGAATACGCCTTTTTGTGCACACTCGATGATATATGGCATCGTCGCGTTTGTCAGACCCATTGTCGATGTGCGTGGCACGGCACCTGGCATGTTAGCGACAGCGTAGTGTTGCACGCCATAGCGCTCATACGTTGGCGCATCATGCGTCGTGATATGGTCGATCGTCTCACAAATTCCACCTTGGTCGATGGCGACGTCGACGATGACCGAACCAGGCGACATGCGCTGTACCATTTCTTCCGTGACGAGTTTCGGTGCTTTTGCTCCTGGGATGAGCACGGCACCAATCACAAGGTCACTCTCAGCCACTTGTTTCGCAATGTTGTATTTATTTGAGATCAACGTATTGATTGTGTTTCCGAACAAGTCGTCGATTTGACGAAGACGAGCCGGGCTAATGTCCATCAACGTCACGCTCGCCCCAAGACCAATTGCGATTCGAGCTGCATTCGTTCCGACGACACCGCCTCCGATGACCGTGACGTTCGCACGAGGCACACCTGGGAGACCAGACATTAAGATTCCCTTTCCACCATGTGGTTTTTCGAGGATTTGGGCTCCGATTTGCGCAGCCATACGTCCCGCCACTTCACTCATCGGTGTGAGGAGTGGTAACGTGCGGTCCACTTCTACCGTCTCGTAGGCGATCGCTGTAATCCTTGAATCGACGAGCGCTTTCGTTAATTCCGGCTCCGCCGCAAGGTGTAGATAAGTGAAGAGCGTCAAGTCAGGACGGAAGTATTGATACTCAGACGGTTGTGGTTCTTTTACTTTGAGAGCGAGTTCAACGCCTTCCCAAACTTCTTTCGCCGTTTCAAGAATCGTCGCACCAGCATCAATATATTCCATATTCGTGAAGCCGCTACCGAGTCCGGCATTCGTTTCGACGAATACATCATGACCAAGCTCCGTTAACATAAATGCACCCATCGGTGTTAAGGCCACCCGATTTTCATTGTTTTTAATCTCTTTCAATACCCCGATTTTCATGGAACATTCCCCTTTCATTCCGTTGACACAAATTGTTCACACCCCTAGTATAGACCCATTCGAAAACGCTGTCTTTATCATGGATTCTAAAAACGAAGACGCTCACTTTGTGAAAAATCACAAAGCAAACGTCTAGTCTTCTAATCGATATTGACCAGCCTTAATGGCTAAATAAATCATGGACCGTTCGGGTAAGGAAACTTGCGTGATATTCGTCAACTCTTCGATGCGGCGAATCCGATACAGAACGGTATTCGGATGGATATGAAGATGGGCGGCGACTCGTTTGACGTTCCCATCAAAATAAAAATACCATTCGAGTGTCTTCACGAGTTCGGTCTGATGGGATGAGTCATAATGTTGCAACCGTTCGACGGTCGGATGGGTTTCAAGTCGGAGCCCGATACGCCGAGCGAGTTCCGGGACGAGTTGATAAATGCCGATCTGCTCAAATGCACGGGAAGTCGAGAGTTCGAGCGGGAACTTGCGACGCAGCGTGGTCACCCGTCGCGCTTCTTCCGCTGCGGCATATAACATGTCACTTTCGAAAAAACGTCGACTGATGCCAAGGTGTGGTTCGGATTCGCTGAACTTGTCTTGAAGCAATTGTTCGAATCGTTCCGCCCAGGCAATGAGTGCGGTCTCTTCATCGGAGAGTTCAGACTTCATATAGTGCCAGACGAGTAGCTGCTGACCGTCGATGGCATGTAAAACGACTTCAATGGCCTCTTGCGTCGCGAGCACATAGTGAAGGCGTTCCGCAAGTTGAGGGGTGATCGGTTGAGCGCATTCGATGACCGTCAACCGACTGGCGACAGCAATCGGGGCAAGCTCGTTCAACCGTTCACGATTGGCATCCGTGAGAGTCGGGGAAGCGAGTACATCTAATAAGAAGCGCTCGAGCTCGGCGCTGATTCGCCGCTCATGCATCGCAATGGTCATCAGTAATTTTTTGGCGATGGTTGCCCCTTCTTGCAGGATAGCTAGTTCTTGAGTGCTGAACGGATTCGTCCGAGCCAAGCTCCAAATATAGCCGAGTACTTCATCATGTTGTTTGATGACGATGGCTGCGCGTTCTCCGAGACCGACGGCGAGACGGGCCGGGATGACGACGGGTTCATCTTGGTCGATGACTTCTTGTAAAATGCCACTCTCCCATAGATCTTCGATGACGGCTTCTGGGACACGACGCCCGATGATGGTCGCAATCCTGGCCGGGTCGGTCGAATCGGGGTGGGTGCTATAGGCGAGCAATTGGTGGTGGCGGTTCTCGATCGTGATTGGTGCTCGAATCGCTTGTCCGATGGCTTCGGCGAGTGTATCGAGTGACTCGTAAGATTTCTGCAAAAAAGGCATGTCGATTCCTCCTCTCTCTTGAGTATAACTTCTTCTTTGTGAAACTTCACAAAAAGAATCAAGAGTGTGAGAAATGACATACCTTGTTCCATTACATTGGGAAAAACAATCCGACGACGAGACCGAGTAGCGCTCCGACGATAACCTGGAACGGCGTATGGCCGACAAGCTCATTCAAGAGCGGGGTCTCATGTTTGATTCCTTTGAAATAATCGTTCAAGAGCCGTGCTTGGAAACCGACCGCCTGCCGAACTCCGGTCGCATCATACATGACGATGGTGGCAAAGACGACAGCGAGAGCGAATAGACTTGAGTCAATGCCTTCCATTCGCCCGATTGCCGTAGCGAGTGCGACGACGGTGGACGAGTGCGAACTTGGCATGCCGCCTGAAGCGAACATGATTTCAATTTCAAAATCTCTTGTTTTAATGAGTTCAGTTACGAGCTTGGCCGCTTGGGCGATAAACCAAGCGAGAATCGCGGCGAGTAAAGGTTCGTTAAACATACGTGCATTCACTTCCTGTCTGACATAGTATCTTCAATATACCCGAAAGAGGAGCAAGCTAGACGTTAAGATTTCGTCAAAAAAAGATGTCTTGGACACGTTCTCCAAGACATCTTCTGGTCGATTTTTGTTACCCGACTACTCCTTCAGTTTCCTGAAGTTTCTCTGCAATGTTATCGATGATATAACGGTTGCGTGGGTGTTCTTGACACTCCTTCGAGCATGAACGCATTTGTTTTGGTTCACACTCTTCACAACAGAAATGCTGTACATTGCACTCCGGGTTAGCACAATTAACGTAACGAACCGTCTCGGTCCCACAGTGCATACAGTGTGAGACGACAGATGGGTTCACGGAGTTAACCGGGACGTTGATGCGCTCGTCAAAGACGTAGAGCTCGCCTTCCCAGTCCTCTCCTTTTGTCGCTTCATCCTTACCATACATCGCGACGCCACCTTTAAGGTGGAAGATGTTGTCGTGACCAAGGTCACGCATATATGCTGTAAATTTCTCGCAACGGACGCCACCGGTACAGTACGTGAGAAGTGTTTTCCCTTCGTAGAGGTCCTTGTTCTCTTCGAGCCATTCCGGCATGTAACGTGAAGCCTCTACATCGATTTTGATCGCATTTTTAAAGTGACCAAGTTCGTACTCGTAGTTGTTACGAACGTCGAGGATGACGACATCATCACGATTCATCATCTCTTTCCATTCTGCTGGTTCAAGGTATGCACCGTGTTGTTTCGGTACATCAAACTCGCCATCAAAGCGCCACGTCACGAGCTCTTTCTTGTGACGGACAAAAATTTTCTTGAAGGCATGCTCTTCGACTTCATCGATTTTGAACTCGATATCGCTGAAGAGAGGGTTTGCTTTCAAGTCATTCATGTACTGCTCGGTTTGCTCCCAAGTACCAGAGCACGTCCCGTTGATTCCTTCGGAGGAAATCAAGATGCGTCCTTTGATGCCGAGGTCCTTACAATACTTCAAATGTTCTTGCGTGAGTGTTTCTGGGTCTTCGATGTTGACGTACTTATAGTACAACAAGACCCGCATTGGTTTTGTTTCCATGTTGTGTTGCTCCCCTGTGTTCAGTTTTTTGCAGGAAAACGAACGTTGGGTTGTGTCGTTCGACGAATAGACTTGCCTGCAACCACAAGTCCATTATTATATGATAAATATCACGACGAATTTTCGCAAATGGTTTTTAATTTTTTTTGACGAATGCAGGGAGATGCGTCTTGAAAATTGAATTCGGGTAATAGAGTAGTAACGAAAGTTGAAGGTGGAACGACTATGCTAAATTCTCTCCAACAGTACATTATCCAATTGATCGAATGGCTTCAAAGTTTGCCTGGTGGTCCATGGGCCGGTCTAGGTGCACCGTTTTTAGAAGCGATTTTTCCATTTTTACCACTCGTTTTAATCATCTCTGCGAATGCGGCGACATACGGCTTTCTGTTAGGGGTCCTCTTATCCTGGATTGGGAACCTTCTTGGAACGATCGTCGTCTTTGCAGCCGTCCGTTATGTGTTCCGCAAACCGATGACACGCTGGCTCGAGAAACATAAGGCGGCGGTCTATTGGTTAGAACGCATCAATCATATGAGTCCGATCTCACTCGGATTCTTATATTCTCTTCCATTCATCCCGGTCAGTTTGATCACGTATTTATTGGCGCTCATTCAGATGCCGCTCCGTACGTTCATCATGGCGGCAGGATTCGGGAAACTGCTCGTCGTCGTGATTTTTTCTGTCATTGGGGACCAGTGGGAAGAATTTATCCAAAGCCCGTTTCGCTTA
Source organism: Exiguobacterium sp. s181 (assembly GCF_018617125.1). Lineage (GTDB taxonomy): Bacteria > Bacillota > Bacilli > Exiguobacteriales > Exiguobacteriaceae > Exiguobacterium > Exiguobacterium profundum. The sequence continues at coordinate 37,380 of NZ_JACSJM010000003.1, read as the reverse complement.
TCCATGCTCGGTCTGCTCCTCATCGTATTATGGGCCATCAGTCGAGGACTTGAAGAAGTGCTCAAACGACGGGCGTTCAAGAAACGAAACGAACAGTTGAAACAAGAAATGATAACCAAACGACAAACACCCCTTTGAACAAGGGGTGTTTTCACTTATGACTGTTTTTTAAAACGTGGGAAATTGAATGCGATGGCGATTCCTCCACAAATAAAGAGGAGGAACGGATAGAACATGAACGGGACGAGGTCCGGCGATGCGGTCTTCGTCAATTCTGCAGCGATGAGTAATTGAGCTCCGTACGGAAGAATCCCTTGTACCCCACATGAGAAGATGTCGAGTACGCTTGCTGATTTCTTCCGTTCGATGTCATACTCGTCCGCGATGTTCGCTGCAAGTGGACCGGCTACGAGAATGGAAATCGTATTGTTCGCCGTCGCTACGTTTGTCGCACTGACAAGTCCAGCGATGCTCCATTCGGCACCGGCACGTTTTTGAATACGAGATGTCAACGCGTCACGTAAATACGTGAGTCCGCCGTTGTGTGAGATGAGACCGACGAGTCCACCCATGAGTAATGTCAGGAATGAAATTTCGGCCATGCCAATCATCCCGTCCGCAATAGCTGTCACAAACGCCGTGACGGATAGGCTTCCATCTAGGAGACCGATGATGCCGGTGAGCGTGATGCCACCTAACAGAACCAAAATGACGTTCAGTCCTGTCAATGCGAGTCCGATGACGGCAAGATACGGAATCAGTTTGTACCATTCGAATGCGGCGACATCGACCGTTGACTCCCCATTTGACAAGACGGCGAGTAAAACCGTCGTGATGATGGCGGCCGGTAACACGATCCAGAAATTCGTGCGGAATTTATCACGCATGTTCGTTCGTTGCGTCCGGACGGCAGCGATCGTCGTGTCCGAGATGAACGAGAGATTGTCCCCGAACATCGCCCCTCCAACAACGGCTGCGGCAGCGATGGCGACATTGACGCCACTCTCTTCATGGATACCGAGGGCGATCGGTGCAAGTGCCGCAATTGTACCCGTCGACGTTCCCATCGCCATTGAAATGAAGGCGGCGATGACGAAGAGTCCGCTCAAGAGAAGCGAAGGTGGTAATAGAGTCAAGGCGGCGTTGACCGTTGCATCGATTGCCCCGATGGCTTCCGCTACCGTTGAAAAGGCGCCAGCCAGTAAGAAAATGAAAATCATGATGATGATGCCCGGATTGCCGGCTCCTTGCGCGATGCGCTCGACGGTTTGGGTGGCACTTCCTTTTGTCATGAATGCCGCAACCATCAAGGCGATGATGGCCGCAACGAGTACCGGAAACTTATAAAAGTCTCCGTAATAGACACCCGCCCCGATGAAGAAGAGTAAGAAGACGAGTAACGGCAAGAGTGCCCATTTGTTTGCTGTTGGTTGTTCCAAAATAATCACCTCACTAAAAAATAAAAAGGACCCTTTTCTGAGAAAAAAGGTCCTTCGTGCGAAATACCCTTTTCATCTTTCGAGCAATACGCCCGCTGGATTTGGCACAGGTTCCCCGCTGCCGAGACTTCACAGGGCCAGTCCCTCCGTCTCTCTCGATAAAAAGTGAATCTATCCAATTAGTAAACACGTTCCCTAACGTACCTGTTTCAAATCTGCTTGTCAACTTAAAAACTCCCCAATTCGATGTGAGAAAGGGGAGTTTACGTCGTTAAATTGTTGAAGTGCGCCACGCGGTTACGTCCCGCGTATTTACCACCGACATATAGCGCACGGTCCGCGTTTCGAATCGTATCGTCTAATCGCTTATTTCCAAACGCATCGATTGTATCGACCCCGATGGACGCGGTCACAGAAATCTCGTGATGATCGACAAGGAACGGTTTCGCTTCGATTTGCTGGCGAATTCTTTCTGCAATGTCAACGGCTTGAGACATGTCACAATGATTGAGAAGCAAGATAAACTCTTCCCCGCCATAACGGGCGGCAAAGTCATCAGCGCGAAGGGCTTGCCGGATACGTCGACCAAATTCCTGCAACACTTGGTCACCGACTTGATGGCCATACGTATCATTGATTTTTTTAAAGAAATCGATGTCGAGCATGGCGACCGAGATCGGATACATCGAGATGTCGGATATTTGTTGAATCCCGTATTCGTAGAAGGCGCGGGCATTGGCGAGGAGAGTCAAACTATCCGTCCGGCTCTCGGTATACAGACGATCTCGTTCATGACAACGGCTGATGGTCCGGTTGAACGACTTGAGCAACTTGAGGATTTCTTGTTGGATAATCTTCGGATACCCATATACAGGTTCTCCTGTCATCACGATCCATGTGCGAATTCCCTCAATCTCTTCCGAACGAATTGAGACGAAGCTATGGTAGTCGTCATGGAAAGCGTCAGACAATGAAGCATCCCACTCAAATCGCATCTCGTAGTCAAGGACAGGCTCGACAGGTTGACTGATATCCAGTAGCGCAAATACGACGGGGCGATCAATCGGTTGACGTGTCTTCAAGTCGAAGTAGAGTGTGCGATTAAACAGCTTGAACTCGATATATCCTTCATCGTAATGGTTCAATTGTTCACACTGACTTAAAAAGACTTCAATGGCTTGTGCTTCGCTCTGTGATAAAGAGACGGCTTCTTTCGCTTCGTCGTACTGTTCAATCAGAGATTTATACGCATCCTGTCGTCCTTTTTGAATGAGAAGTCGTTTGATGAAGAAGGTCAACGCTGCCGCGATGCTGCTCACGACAAGTAAATTCGTCTCTCGGAAGAACGCTGCCGCTAAGATGAAGATCAAACTGACGACATATGTGTAGAAAGCGATTTTCATGAAGTCGCTCAATGCGATATCGACGCGGAACCACCATCTCACCTGATATTTTTGAAATACGGTATTTAACAAGATAGCAAAGAATAACCCGGCAAGCGGTACAAACGATTCTTGCGAATAAAAATCAAGGCCGGTTACCCCACCGAGGGCGAGATAGACGGTAGCGGGAATGACAATTTCTAAGTATGCCGTAATCGCGTTCCATGGATAGGTGAAGCGGAATCGGCGTATGGCGACTTTTGGTCTCAGATTGGCGAACTGAAAGACGAATAATCCAATCTGGTTGACGATGAGTGCGGTTTCAAATCCAAAGAATAGAAATAGAATTAATACAATACTCTCAGAGAATGTGAAGTACACACCTTTGACTTCGATTGAATCGAGTTGAAAGATGATGACAAGTAATGAGATTAAAATAAAGGACAACGGATCGATGGTCGGGGCGTGCAGCACATCCAATGCAAATAATCCGATGGTGAAGCAGAACAAAACACTCCATATACTCCAACCGAGCACGGACATCTTGCGAAAGTGGTTCATGTGTTCCCTCCTAGCATGGGACATTTCAAGATATAATAGTAAAGATTCGTCATGATTTCGTGCGAGTCCTGCCTTTCTTTTATCATGCTTGAATTCTAGCATTGAGTATACAGGGAATATCCTCTATAATGAAGTTGCTTTTCAACCGCATAGACGAAAGTCGATGAAAAAGAGAGTAACGATGGTTTAGTCAACAAAGCGACCTGGGGATTGGTGAGAGCCTGGGCTGACAAACGTCGCGAAACGCACTTTTGAGATGCTATCCGAAACGAGAGTAGGCATAGCCGGAGGGAACCGTTATCACCATAAAGCGGTCTGCATCATGCAGGCAAGAAGAGTGGTACCGCGGGAATTCCCGTCTCTTTGCATCTATGCAAAGGGCGTTTTTTTTATGAGTTGTTATTGAAGAAGGAGGACATACAGATGAGTTATGAACGCAAGTATGCAGAAGCACTATCCCGTGTCATCGGTGAAGAACTCACGATTGACCAAATTGAAGCATTGATTGAGAAGCCAAAACACGAGGCGCACGGTGACCTCGCGTTCCCGTGTTTCCAATTGGCGAAAGCTTACCGGAAAGCACCTGTCATGATTGCGACAGATATTGCAAATGAATTGAACGATGAATTGTTCACGAAAGTGGAGGCGGCGGGACCTTACGTCAACGTCTTCTTGAGCCGTGATGTCGTATCAAAAGAAATTATCAACACGGTGCTTGAGGAAAAATCAGAGTATGCAACACACGAGGCACGCAATGAAACGATTGTGACGGACTTCTCGTCACCAAACATTGCGAAGCCGTTCTCGATGGGTCACTTGCGTTCGACGGTGATTGGGAATGCAATCAACCAAATCGCACGTAAAAACGGATATGACGTCGTCGGCGTCAACCACCTTGGAGACTGGGGCACTCAGTTTGGGAAATTGATGGTCGCCTACAAGAAGTGGGGCGATGAGGAAGCGGTACGCGCCAACCCGATCGCAGAACTCTTAAAATTATACGTCCATTTCCACGAAGAGGCGAAGACACAACCAGAACTCGAAGACGAAGGTCGTGCTTGGTTCAAAAAGCTTGAAGATGGTGATGCGGAAGCGACAGAGCTTTGGCAGTGGTTCCGTGACGAGTCACTTAAAGAGTTCCAAAAAGTATATGACCTCCTCGGTGTGAAATTCGAAAGCTTCAACGGGGAAGCGTTCTATAACGATAAAATGGCACGCGTCGTCGAGATGCTCGAAGCGAAAAATCTCTTAGTCGAAAGTGAGGGCGCGATGGTCGTCTCGCTCGAGGAAGAGAACTTGCCACCTTGCTTGATCAAGAAGAAAGATGGCGCGACATTGTACGCGACACGCGACTTGGCAGCAGCGATCTATCGTTACGAGACGTACAACTTCGTACAAGCGAACTATGTCGTCGGTGGCGAACAGGCGCTCCATTTCAAACAACTCTTCTCGGTCCTTCGTAAGCTTGGATATGACTTTGTTGATGGCATGCATCACGTGCCGTTCGGCTTGATCTTGCAAGAAGGGAAGAAGATGTCGACACGTAAAGGACGCATCGTCCTTCTTGAGGAAGTCTTGAAAGAGGCGATCGAGAAAGCGCAGGCGAATATCGAGCAGAAGAATCCGGATCTTGCGAACGCACAAGACGTTGCCCGCATGGTCGGTGTCGGCGCGGTCGTCTTCCACGACTTGAAGAACGAACGCATCAACAACATCGAGTTCGATCTCGACAGCATGCTCAAGTTCGAAGGAGAGACAGGGCCTTACGTTCAATACACGAATGCTCGTGCGAACTCACTTCTTCGTAAAGGAAACTATGACGGCTCACCATTCACTGGTGCAGACGATGACTATTCATGGGGTGTCGTCACGATGCTCAACGCGTTCCCGCACGTCATCACGCGTGCACATGAACGCCGCGAACCATCCATCATCAGCCGCTACGTACTTGACCTCGCGCAAGCGTTCAACAAGTATTACGGTCATGTTCGTGTCTTAGAAGAAGATGCAGGCAAACAATCGCGTCTCGCACTCGTGAAGGCAGTGACGCTCGTATTGACGGAAGGACTCCGCTTACTCGGTGTCGAAGCGCCGGAAGAAATGTAAGACAGACGAAAGGACCTCAAAGAAAATTGAGGCCCAGCTTGTTGACTAACATAAATTATATCGCTCGCCTTTCCGGCGCCCACGCTTTCCTGTCGGAGTCGGGACGCCGTCGGGCGAGCAACGCAAACGGTCGTCATCTGACGGCCGTTTGTCTTTTTCTAAGGCCTCGATGGCCGAAAAAATCATCAAAAGAAGGAATCCGACATGTAACGCTTCAATCCTGAAAACGACATGAAGCGAACCAGACGGAATCGAGAAGGTTCAACGCGCCAATCTGGCTTCAGTCACTGTACAAAGCATAAAAAGTTGCCTAACCTGTTGATTGGAAAGGACCGTCTCATAATACGTCTTCAATTTCTTGGGGCAGAACGCCCCAAGAAATCGAAACCCACAAAAAAAGATGGACCAGATTGCAAGATGCAATCTGGTTCATCAACAGCCTGGACCTCAAAAATTGAGGTCCTTTTTGTATTCACGCTTTCATCCGCGTCACCGTCCGGGCTTCCGTATCATAGAGACACCATTCCCGATCGAATATGACAGCACCGACGTTGATGACATATCGTTTTTTCTTCAAATGGAACGGTGTCCCGATTTCCCACGGCAAGGATTTTCCTTTTCGGTAAATCCCGGGGATGTGACTATGTCCGATGAAGACGAGTGGATATTTCCCTTTCTCGACAACCGGTTCCCAGTCTTCGTTCCATTTGACTTGATGCCCATGTAAAAAGCGGGCTTCCTCGAGAGTCGTCTGTTCCGGCAATAAGGAAATCCGTGTTTTCACGGGATGGTCGATGACGAGCACCTCGTCGATTCGCTCTTCCTGATTACCACGTAGACTCGGAAATGTGAGTAGCGCTTCGTAATTCGGATCATACGTCACGACGTCTTCCACATGATGAAAGCGTTCGTGACGTCGTTTTTTCCCGATGTGGCATTCATATAGATCCCCGAGACAGAGAATGTGCTCGGTTTCTCGCCGGACATCATCGAGAACGGCCTTCAAATCATCAAACGAACCGTGTGGGTCACTGATGATGGCGAGTTTCATCGGAAGTTCGTAAATTGGGCATCGACGGACAACTCGAGTTCACGTACGAGTTGCATGACGGCCTGGAGATCGTCACGTGATTTCCCCGTCACTCGGATTTGATCGTCTTGAATTTGCGATTTGACTTTTAATTTTGATTCTTTGATGGCGTTGTTGATTTTTTTCGCGTCATCTTTGTCGATGCCGCTTTTCAATTTCACACGTTGGCGAACCGTTCCGCCGAGTGCGTTCTCTACTTTTTGATAGTCGAGGTTTTTCGTCGGGACACCGCGTTTGATCAATTTTGTGATCAAGACGTCTTTTAATTGCTCGAGTTTATAGTCGTCATCCGAGATGAGGACGAGGTCGCCACTGTCGAGGGACATCTCACTCTTTGACCCTTTGAAGTCATAACGGTTCAAAATTTCCTTTTCCGCGATTTGAATCGCGTTCTTTACTTCTTCAAGATTCATTTCTGACACGATATCGAAAGAATTGTCTTTTGCCATGTTTCATCCATCCTTTGTGTGGTTTTGTTATAATGATAGCAGATTTGAAGCAGTGAAGGAGTGAAGAGATGGAACGTACAATGGATCAACACACACATGCAGACTTAGATCACGTTGCCTATCACGGGAAAGACCTAGGGGTGACGTTCAAAGGGGAACAGATTCGACTACGAGTTTGGTCTCCGGTAGCGGAACAGATGTCGGTCAAGTTATATCGAACAGCCCGTGCCCGTAAGTTTGAACGACTCGAGCTCGAGCCGGCTGAGAAGGGGACGTGGGTGATCGAACTCGACCGTGCCTTATTCGAAGGTCAATTTTATGTATTTGAAGCGCTGATTGATGGGAAGAAAGTGGAGTCGCTCGATCCGTATGCGAAAGTCGTCGGAGTGAATGGGAAGCGTGGATGTCTACTTGACCCGGCATCCTTGAACCCGGACCATTGGATCAAAGAACGTCCGCTATTCAATTCTTCACAAGAGGCGGTCATCTATGAGGCGCACGTCCGCGATTTGACGAGTCACCCAGAGAGTGGGGCGACGCACCGTGGGAAGTTCTTAGGGATGACCGAGACGGGTACGACGACCACGAGCGGTTACCCGACAGGACTCGATTACATCACCTCGCTCGGAATCACACATCTTCAATTGATGCCGTTCTTTGACTACGGCTCGGTGAATGAGTCACGTGAAGGGGAAGACAACTATAACTGGGGCTACGATCCGGTTCATTACTTTGCGGTTGAAGGTTCTTACGCCTCGTCGGCAGATGATCCGGCGTCGCGAATTGTCGAATTGAAGGCAATGATTCAAGCGCTCCACGATCGGGGCATCCGGGTCATCATGGACGTCGTCTTCAATCATACGTACGATGCGTTGACGACACCGCTCGGTCAATTCGTCCCGGATTATTACTATCGCTTAAATGAAGACGGGACACTCGCGGATGGTTCGGCATGTGGGAATGACACGGCCTCTGAGCGTACGATGATGCGTAAGCTCATGGTCGAGTGTGTCACGTACTGGGCGAAAGAATTCATGATTGACGGGTTCCGTTTTGATTTGATGGGACTCCATGACGTCAAAACGATGAATCAGATTCGGAAAGCGCTCGATCGAGTCGACCCATCGATTCTTGTCATCGGGGAAGGCTGGGACTTGGATACGCCGCTCCCGGTTCGTGAAAAAGCGAATCAACATAATGCGCATAAGATGCCACGCATCGCCCAATTCAATGATGGGATTCGAGACGGTGTCCGCGGAGACGTCTTTATCGAAGACTTACCGGGCTGGGTGAGCGGCAACACGGACATGACAGCAGATGTGAAACGAGGGATTGCTGGTGGCATCACGAGCCAAAGTTTCGCTGATGAGCCGAACCAGGTCGTCAACTATGTAGAATGTCATGACAATTTGACGCTTTGGGACAAGTTGTCCGTGACGAATCCGGAAGATGATGAGACGACACGTCGCCGTCGCCACCGTTTGGCGACATCGATTGTGCTCCTGAGTCAAGGGATTCCATTCCTTCACAGTGGACAGGAGTTCTTCCGGACAAAAGACGGGGATGAGAACAGCTTCAATTCAGGCGAAGTCGTCAACCGTGTGGACTGGAACCGGGCGGAGCAAGAAGCGCCAAGTGTGGAATATGTGAAAGGTCTCTTGCGTCTGCGTAAGCAGTATCCGCTCTTCCGACTCGAAAACACGGAACAGATTCGCAAACACTTGCGTTTCTTTGATGAAGCAGAGGGTGTGATTGCCTTTGAATTGAGCCGTCATGTGGAAGGATATGTAGAACGACATATCGTCTACCACAACGCACTCGAGGAGGCGGTTGAGGTCAAACTTCCATCTGGCAAGTTCGAGGTAAACGTGGAGGACCATACCGTTAATCTGACGGCACCACGTCAAGTCGAGGATCGTCATATGACGGTCGCTCCACTCTCTACACTAGTCGTAACCGAACGTCGCCCAGATTACAGCAAGTACGCTGTGGCCGGTGGTGCAGCACTCGCCGTAATCGGTGGTCTCTGGTATGTATCGAGAAAGCGCAAACGCAAAGAGCAGTAACCAAAAAGGAGACGTTAATCCGTCTCCTTTGGTGTGTCTTCCTCTGTTTGAGATGCCTCGAGTTGCATCATTTTTTGAACGAGGATGTGTTTTGGCATATGCATCAGTTCCTCGAGGGGGACGTTTAATTTTTTTGCGAGTTCAACTGCGGTCTCTGGTGATAGTTGTAATGGACGCATGGAAGGTCTCCTTTCTAAACGATATGTCTTTACCGTCAGTATACAGGAAAATCGAAAATGTGTTGAATGAACACATTCAAAATCGAATTTCGCTTCGGTGGTTGCTAAGCTGAAATTAGGAAGTGATCAAATGTACGAACAAACAGCAGACTTTCAATTTCATCAAACGATCGAATGGTTAGAACGTGTAGGTGAAGGTTGGATGTTGTACTTGGCGCAAACCGGATTTATGTTCTTTGACGAGTCGTCTCAAATTCGCTGGGAGATCGACTGGAAATGGACACCGTGCGCCCTATATGTGGAGCCGAATGCAAGACGTGCCGTGGCATGGTTCCAGGAAAAAGGACTTTACGGAGTCATTGATTTACAACGAGGACAGATGGAGACGTATGCGATCCCTCAACGATTCAACGGAGACTGGTTTAGCAATTTGCACTATTGGCAAGGCGATGACATCTTCTTATATTCAGCCGAATCGGATGTCGTAGCCTTGAACCTCCATGATCATACGTTTCGATATAGCCGCTATGAAGAAGTCCCTGTCTTTGGGAACATCATCGAGCTAGCGTATCAAGGGACGTATGATTTTGAACGATTCACACCTGAAACGTGTGTGACATTGTTCGATGAACGAACTCATCATTTTTTAGTTGAAAATGTGAAGACGAAAGAAACCTGGCGCATTCCATACGAAGGAAACCGCGACACGGTCATTCTCGATCAAGTGGGAGAAACGACGGCGATCACATCGACAGAGTCGTTCCAACTGTTTCATCGAGAGGAAGAATTATTTTGCTCAAGCGTGTGTGCAGACAACCAATTATTGAAGGTAATGCTGTTAGATGAACGAGGGGATCGACTCGTCGTCTTGTCCGCACCACCTCGATTTTGTCATAGCTGGCTTCAAGTCTTTGAACGACAAGAGTCCTGAACCGAACCTAGGTTCAGGAATTTTTTGTGAAGTGATGATGAATGAATCGAGAAACGGGAAGTAGATGGATAGACAGGGAGGAGTGACATCAATGGAATGGTTAGGTAGGCAGTTGGTTCGTTTTCGGTATGGCGTATTACTCATATGGGCGATTTTACTCGCGGGTTCAGTTTATTTCGGGCTACAGCTCCCAGGTGAGTTGAGAGGAAACGGATTTGCCATTCAAGACGGACGTTTCCAACAGGTAGAAGATACGTTAAATGAACGATTTGATCGAGCAGGTGCTTCAATGATCGTCTTATTTGAAGGAGGAAATCTGGAGGCGGTCATGGACGAACAACAAGACCGTTTTGGGGAAATTTCATCAATTGATGGCGTGATTACCCCGGCGGAGAATCCGGACGCGCGTTCCGGGGACGTATCCTATTTCGTGCTGGAATTCGAAGATTATGATGCGGCGGAATCCTCAATCGATGCCGTCCGAGACGCGCTCATCGTGGATACAGATACCGAAGTCCGCTTGACGGGAGAACCAGTATTTGCGGACGACTTAAACGAAGCTTCGAAAAATGATTTGATTCGAGCGGAGTTGATCGGGATTCCGGTCGCGCTTGTCGTGTTGTTGCTCGTTTTCGGCACGCCGCTCGCCGCGCTCATGCCGTTACTCGTCGGGTTGATTACCTTTATTGTGGCAGCGGGATCGCTATTCTTTTTTGCGCAAAACATGGAATTATCTATCTTTGTTCTCAATGCCGTCGCCATGATTGCGATTGCGCTCGGGATTGATTTTTCACTGTTACTCGTCAATCGGTATCGAGAAGAGTTAACACGCGGGCAATCGAGAGAAGAGGCGATTGTCCGGACAGTAGCAACGGCGGGACGCTCGATTCTCTTTTCAGGTCTATGTGTCTTTGTCGGATTGGCTGGACTTCTGTTTATTCAAGTCGATGTCTTCCAGGCAGTCGCGCTTGGTGCCCTCATTGCCGTCGCGGGGGCCGTGCTATCTGCACTGACCTTGTTGCCGTCGTCGCTTTACTTAGTTGGTGACGCCTTGAATAAAGGACGAATCATCAAGACAGATGAGACGAAATCTGAAAAGCGCTGGCAAAAACTTGCTCGCTTCGTGATGAGACGTCCGGTGACGATGACGCTCATTGCTTTGTTGATCCTGCTCCCGAGTCTTTGGTTCGTGCGCGACCTAGAGTTGAACATTCCGGACGCCGATGCGCTCCCTACCTCATATGAATCACGAGCGGCACTCGAACGATGGGACGATGTGTTTGGGGATAACTCGACCGATGCGGTCCTTCTGTTTGAAGCGAACGATTTGAACGATCCGATGATTTTAGAGGAATTGACGAGTCTCACAGATGAGTTAAACGAGGTCGATATTGTCGATAATGTCTCGACTTTCTTAACGACATCCGGATTGACGCCTGAGACGTTTACGCAACTCGCCGAAGCGGCGCCAGAACAACTCGCCCCACTTGAGCGACTTGTGACCCTTGATGGGAATACAGATTTGGCGCTCGTGAATGTCAGCTTCGATGTACCTCCGAGCGACAAAGAAGCGCAAGCATTCGTACGCGATTGGCGAGACAAAGGGTTTGAAGTCGGCGGACCGGCAGCCTTCAATGAAGAGATTTATGATGAGATTTATGACAGCATTCCCTATGCGGTCATCACCGTCATCTTGGCAACCTTCTTCATCCTCATGTGGGCGTTCCGATCCATCTTGATTCCAATCAAGGCGATTCTCATGAACGTGCTTGGTCTTGGGGCGACGTTCGGTTTACTCGTCATCGTTTTTGAATCAGGTTATGTGTACGATGCAGAAACAATCAGTATTTTGACACCGGTGTTCATCTTCTCACTCGTCTTTGGATTGTCGATGGACTATGAGGTATTTCTCGTTTCGCGAATCGAGGAATATTACCGCGAGACGGGCGACAATGACTATGCGACGGAGATGGGGCTTGCGAAGACGAGTAAAATTATCACTTCAGCCGCCATCATTATGATTGTCGTGACCGGTGCGTTCGCCTTCACGGGCGTGAGTCCAATTAAACAGCTTGGTGTGGGGATTGCGCTCGCCATCTTCATTGATGCGACCATCATCCGAATCCTGCTCGTTCCGTCCCTCATGAAACTGTTCGGGGATTGGAACTGGTGGTGGTTCGGAAAGAAAGATTTACCGAAACGTAACATGCACTAAAGGTAAAATTCATGAACTGAATCAAAATGTGTGGTAAACTGCGTACAAGATTACGCGCAATTTGAGAAAGGAAGGTCTTTATGGATACCGAGAGGACATGGCCTCTGTTCCAACTTCCGGACTTCTAGCGTTGACTGATTACAACCACGTGTATCAATCAACAAACGGAAGATCGGAGATGGAACAGATGGAACCGCAGCTACGACTGAGGATCCTCCTCTCCGTCAAGAACGGGGAGGACAATCGGAATGAAACGAGTTGCTACCATAGTGCTCGGAACGCTGATCATGGCGTTCGGTTATTATTATTTGAATGAACAGTTTGGTTTGGCGGAAGGCGGGTTCGTCGGTTTATCGCTACTCGGTCGTTATTTATTTGATATCGACCCGGCGATTTCGATGATCGTGCTCGACATCCCATTTTTTATCGTCGCTTTATGGTGGAAAGGATGGCGTTTTGTCGGGCAAGCGGTACTAGCCGCTTCATCCTTGTCGCTCAGTTATGCGATGTGGGACCGTCTCGACTTGCTCACGTTTGAGATTCAAGTATGGCCAGCGACGTTGTTCGCTGCCATCGCAAGTGGGATTGTGACCGGATATGGTCTCGGTCTCGTCTTGAAGTCAGGCGGGGCGACCGGGGGCGATGACTTATTCGCCTTAGGTCTATCGAAATGGACAGGCGTGTCTGTCGGTACGATTCTCATCACGTTTGATGTCATCGTCTTGGCGATCTCGCTCATCTATTTACCATTGTCGAATGCACTGTATACGCTCGTCGCGGTCTCGATCGCAGGTCGGGTCGTCACGAAGATGTTGGCGGACGACGTGGTTGAACATACCAAGCCGGCGGTCATCAAACCCAAACTTTCACCAAAAAACGATCTCGCCTGAGATCGTTTTTTGTTTTGTAAAATTTATCACAGTTTTATAGCCGTCTTTCTTCTACACTGAACGTAGAAGGAGGGAGTCACATGAAATGGATGATTCCAAAACAACACGGCGCTTGGTCGATGCTCATCTTACCGTTCTTACTCGGCGGCATTGTCGGCGGCTGGACACTCGCGCACATCCCGTTCGCCATCGCCTGGCTGTTCGTCTATATGGGCACATTTTTCTTGTTCCAATTCATCAAGCAACGGAAAAAATCGCAGCAGATGTTGCGCACGGTCATCACGTATTTGACGATTGCCACCGTCGCCGCCATCCCGGTGTTTCTGTCCGAATGGCGTCTCGTCTGGTTCGTCCTCGCGATGATTCCGTTTGGTTTGGTGAACGCCTATTTCGCCAAAATCAAGGACGAGCGCAACGTCTGGAATGACGTCAGCGCCGTCACCTCATTTTGCATCGGTGGGATGGCGAGCTATTACCTAGGCGCGCGTACGCTCGACGCGACGATGGTGTGGGTATTCGTCTTGCCGTACCTCTATTTCCTCGGGAGTATCTTTTTCGTCAAGACGATGATTCGAGAGAAGAAGAGTGTGTCGTATCGCAATCTGTCTTGGGGATATCACGGCTTGCTCGTCGCCGTTTTCATCGTCCTTGGGTATCCGTTACTCGCGCTCGCTTACGCACCAAGCCTAATCCGAGCGGTTGTCTTCTACGGTAAAAAGATCCCTATCATGAAGATCGGGATCGTCGAAATTGCCAATTCGGTGTTCGTGCTCGGGTGTCTCAGCTGGTATTTATTTTCTTAAGAAGGGGGAACCCTTCTTTTTTTAGTCGCTTGAAGCGGTGCTCGAGATGATGGCCACGGTTGCGGCAGCCGTCGCAGCTTGTTGCATGGCGAGCAAATGCGCGAACGTGCCGTGCAACAGTAAATCGCTCGCGTCTTCCTTGATGTTGTTTGCCGCGACGAGTTGCAAGGCGACGGTCAACGCGTGTGTGTGGAACCAGCGATGTTTTTCCTTCTCCGCGTTCGTGATGTCAATCAGGTCGCGTTCGTCATTGTCGTTCGGGACCGCGACGATGGCCAACAGGGCGAGCGGTGGCAGATGTTCATTTTTGACGGCGATGGATTGTTTTTTTAGCCAGTTGTGCCAATCCAAGAAGCGGGTGACGACCTCATCTGGTGATAACTCACTAAAGGCGAATAAGTGCGAGACGAGTTGGAGTTCGTTCGAGCGGGGGAGCTGTGCTTTCAACGCTTCATAATACGTCTCAATCCGTTGACTCAACGCATCGTGGTCATCGAACGCTTGAACGAGAACGAGGGCGGACAACAGGTCTTCTTCACTCGTCAGCCAAGGATGATTTCGTTTGAACGTCTGATAGAGTGCGCTCGCCTCGTCGAGTCGGCGTTCGGGCTCATCAACGTTAATCAGTTGGCTCGCGATAAAGGGCCGTAACATACTGAAGCGGAAGTGCTTTCGGTCGAGCAACGTGTCGAGCCGGAGTACCTCGTCGATGGCCGGTTCGATGTCTTCATACTTGGCGTCGAGAAACGACAGCCAGACGAAATTATTGCTGCCGCGAAATTTTGAGAACATGCCGGTCTTTTGTTTCAGAACCGCTTGAGCGTGTTCGAACCGTTTCGAATCGAACGGGGCATCGTGCATGGCGTAGTTGATTGCCATCAAACGTCGGAAATCGTCAGTGAACCATTTTGTCGCCCCCCTGATTCCTTCGAGTGCTTCGAGGTAATGGGTGTAACGTGTCATCATCAGCAATTCCTCCTTTTTCTCCTTATACGAGTCCGCTCGAAAGAATGATTCAAAAACAGCCGCCCTGGATTCGTCCGGGGCGGCTGTTTGTTATTGGACTTGCGTATACAACTTCTGCATGTACTCGTTCACTTCGTCGGCCGCTTGGAACATCATGAATGAGTGTTGCAAGATGATCTCTGGTGAGAAACCGAGGTCGAGGTCGAGTGTCGAGGCGAGTGTGACATCGCGATCGCTGTCGAGTACACAACGGAAGTATTTGAACTCCTGGTTGAACTCGTTCAAGGCATTAAGAATCGGTAAATCTTCTACGTAATCTGGGACGTGCGTGACGGTAGCAGCATACAACTCAGCATCTGTCGTCTTTTTGTTAAAAGCGATAATCATAACGGGCTGAGCCCCGGATTTTGTTGTTTCACGCGTCAAGAACGTGACGTGCGTTTCAGTGTCGCTCTCTTTGAACGTCATGTTGCGTTCAGCGGCGAGCGCTCTAAATGATTCTACTTTTTCTTCGAAGTTCACAAGGAAATCCCCCTTAGTAAGTCGTTACTCTAACTTTCTCCCATTTGGACAGGGAAAGCAAGGGGAACTAGCGTTTCATCAACATTTTAATGGCTTCTTCCACCGTTTCGGACGTATCTTCGCCATCTGCTTGAGCGGTGATGATACATTGTTCCAAGTTCTTAGCCACAATGATCGTCGAAGCGCGATCGAGTGCGGAACGTGCGGCACTTAATTGCGTCACGACATCGCGACATTCTTTTCCTTCCTCCATCATCCGGATGATGGCACGAATTTGTCCTTCCACTCGTTTCATGCGATTCAATACTTTTGCATCGTATACATACGGTTCCATATCATTCACCTCTATAGGAAAAATTGTTCAGTTACCCAACTATTTATTGTGTAGGCTCATCTTAATACATGGGGGAGTATGTGTCGAGCATCAACTATCCAAATGGATGATGTTGAAAAATTCGACATTTCGACAAACTTATTTCTTGCAATTAAATACCCGAGGGGGTATATTAATGGCGTGGAAGCGAAATGTTCAAAAAATCACAAATTTGTTGAACGCCAGCAACCAAGCCGAATGGTATAAATCGAATTGAAAAAAGAAAGGTAGATCAACGATGAAAGCATCCGCTTTAAAACGTCAAATGGACTTTGAAGTGCCTGTAAATATCGTCGACGTCCGAGAACGTGACGAGTTTCAAGAAGCACATATTGAAGGCGCGAAAAACTATCCGTTATCCGAAATGACAGAGTGGATCGACACGCTCGATCCAGCTGAAGAATATGTCGTTCTTTGCCGCTCAGGTGCGCGTAGCACGCAAGCGACTTGGCAAATGGAGGCGAAAGGCTATAAAGTGGTCAATATAGAAGATGGCTTGATGAGTTGGCCAGGAGAAGTCGTCAGAGGAGGAAATGGACAATGAGTAAAAAAATCGTAATCGTCGGTGGGGTAGCAGGTGGTGCATCTGCAGCAGCGCGTCTTCGTCGATTAAATGAAGAAGACCATATCGTTATGTTCGACCGTGGAGAGTACATCTCGTTCGCGAACTGTGGTCTTCCATACTATATCGGAGATGTCATCCAAGACCGTCAAAAACTCCTCGTTCAAACCGTTGAAGGGATGAACAAGCGTTTCCAACTCGATATCCGCAATTTGACGGAAGTCATTAAAATTAACCGTGAAGAGAAAACAGTGACGGTGAAACACGTTCACACAGGCGAAACGTATGACGAGTCATACGACGTTCTCATCCTGTCACCGGGAGCGAAACAGATTCGTCCAAACATCCCTGGAATCGATGAGGCAGAAGCTATTTTCACGCTTCGCAACATTCCGGACACAGATAAAATCCGTGGCTACGTTGATGACAAGGCGCCGAAGCATGCGACCGTGATTGGTGGAGGCTTTATCGGGATTGAGATGGCAGAAAATTTACGTGAGCGTGGCGTTGAAGTGACTCTCGTCGAGATGGCAGATCAAGTCATGACACCACTCGACCGTGAGATGGTGGCGCCAATCCATGAACACATGCGCTTGCATGGCGTCGAGCTTCAATTGTCAGATGGCGTTTCTTCATTCTCTGAAAAAGGGAAGAAGGTGCATTTGACGAGCGGTCGTGTCATCGATACAGATATGGTCATCATGTCGATTGGGGTTACACCGGAATCGACGATTGCGCGTGAAGCCGGCCTTGAAACAGGCACGCGCGGTGCAATCCGAGTAAACGAAAAAATGATGACATCTGACCCGTCGATTTATGCGATCGGGGATGCGGTCGAAGTACTCGACTACGTTTTCAAAGAACCAACTGTTGTGCCACTCGCATGGCCAGCGAACCGTCAAGGCCGTCTCGTTGCGGATATCATTAACGGTCGTGACGTGAAATACAATGGAACGATGGGAACGGGAATCGCCAAAGTGTTTGATATGACGGTCGCATCGACAGGATGGAATGAAAAACGGTTGAAGGCGGCTGGTAAGACGTATGAAGCCGTCCACGTGCACCCCGGTTCACATGCCGGCTATTATCCAGGATCGACGCCGGTGTCACTCAAACTCTTGTTCCATCCGACAACGGGTGAGATCTACGGTGCGCAAGGCGTTGGGATCAATGGAGTCGACAAACGCATCGACGTCATTGCGACGGCGATGAAGGGCGGTTTGACAGTCCTCGATCTACCTGACCTTGAGCTCAGTTACGCACCACCGTTCAGCTCGGCGAAAGATCCGGTCAATATGATCGGGTATGTCGCGTCGAACGTCGTCCACGGTGACAATGAAGTCGTGCATTGGGATGAAATCGATGAGCTCGTGGAAAATGGAGCGACGTTATTAGACGTTCGAGATGAATCCGAGCATGAACTCGGAAAGATTCCAGGGTCGATCAATGTACCACTCAACTCATTACGAGAAAACTTGGACAACTACGACCGGAGTGAAACGATTTACGTGACGTGCCAAGTCGGTCTTCGTGGCTATCTCGCATCACGCATCTTACGTCAAAACGGCTTTAAGGTGAAAAACTTGAGCGGTGGCTACAAGACGTGGTCGCAAATCAAGCGTGATTTCGAGGCGCTTGAAGAAGCGAACACATCAAATGAAACAGCGGCTACCGTTGTAGAAGAGGAGCCAACACAAATGACAAATGCACCAATCGGGGAAGCGGTCATGTTAGACACATGTGGTCTACAATGCCCGGGACCTATTTTAGAAGTAAATAAGAAAGTCGCAGAACTCGGGGAAGGCGAAACGCTCCGTGTTCTCGCAAGTGACCCAGGATTTTTCGCAGATATTGAAGCATGGGCGAAGAAGACAGGAAACAAACTCGTCTCGAAACAATTCGTTAACGGACGCGTTGAAGCCATCCTTCAAAAAGGACAAGGTCCGGCTGCACCACAAGCAGGCGCACCAGCAGGAGACGGTGCATCAATGGTCGTCTTCAGCGGAGACCTCGACCGCGCACTCGCATCCCTCATCATTGCGCAAGGTGCTGCCGCGATGGGGAAAGAAGTGACGATGTTCTTCACATTCTGGGGACTCAATGTCATCCGCAAACCGGACGCGCCGGAAGTGAAAAAGCAAGGTCTTGAGAAAATGTTCGGCATGATGATGCCAGGGCATGCCGGCGAACTTCCACTTTCGAACATGAACTTCGGTGGTGTCGGTCAAAAAATGATGAAGAAAGTCATGAGCGATAAGAACGTTCCTTCTGTCGAAGAAATGATCAAGTCGGCGCAAGAAGCGGGCGTGAAAATGGTAGCTTGCACGATGTCAATGGATGTCATGGGTATCAAAGAAGAAGAGTTGATTGATGGGGTCGACCTTGGTGGTGTGGCAGCGTATCTCGGCGCAGCAGAAGGCGGTAACCTAAACCTCTTTATCTAAACGGAATAGAAAACGAGTCGGATTGCGATGCGCTCCCCGGCTCGTTTTTTGCTTTTAGAAAGAGTCGAGGTGATATTGAAAAACGAATTAATATTGCAATTTTCGTATAATTTACCTATAATTCAATTCATGTTAAGAAAGTTGACATGACTTTTTCTATTGAGATTTTTAGAGTGATGGAGGATTAGTATGGAGAAATTGGTAGAGAAACTCGTTTCGCAAGCGAACGATTTGTTGTGGTCGCAAGTGCTCATCGTTGTACTTGTTGCTTTAGGTCTTTATTTTACAGTTCGTATGGGCTTCGTTCAGTTCCGCATGATTCCTGAAATGTTCCGCCTCTTGTTCAAAGAGGGCACAGCACGTGAAAAAGGCCAAGTGTCTTCGTTCCAAGCTTTCGCAATCGGAACGGCAGCTCGTGTAGGGACGGGTAACATTGCCGGTGTGGCGACAGCGATTGCGCTAGGTGGCCCAGGAGCAGTTTTCTGGATGTGGCTCATTGCGTTGATTGGGGCAGCATCTGCATTCGTCGAAAGTACGTTGGCACAAGTGTACAAGATTCGTGATGGACGCACATGGCGTGGGGGACCTGCCTACTATATGGAGCGTGCGCTCGGTCAACGCTGGCTAGGTGTCTTGTTCGCGATTTTAATCACGTTCTCATTCGGATTCGCGTTCAACTCGGTACAGTCGAACACGATCTCACTCTCTGTGAGTAACCAGTTCGGGATCAGCACAACAGTCGTTGGGGTTGTCCTCGCGATTGTGACGGCAATTGTCGTCTTCGGTGGGATCCAATCGATCGCACTCTTGTCGAGTATCATCGTACCGGTCATGGCAGGTGGCTACATCCTACTCGCGATTTGGATTATGGTGACGAACGTCTCCCTTCTACCAGACGTCTTCAGCCTCATCTTCTCAGAAGGAGTCCTCGGAATCGAGCAACTTTTCGGAGGAGCGATTGGCGCCATGGTACTTCAAGGGATTCGTCGCGGTCTCTTCTCGAACGAAGCGGGTATGGGTTCTGCACCGAACGCCGCTGCGACAGCAGAAGTATCGCACCCTGTCAAACAAGGATTGATTCAATCGTTTAGCGTATTCGTAGATACATTGCTCGTTTGTACATCGACAGCGATGATCATCTTGATTTCAGGCGTAGCCGGTTCAGAGTCGTTCGCGGGTGTCGAATTGACGCAAGCCGCGTTGACAGCAGAAATCGGATCAGTCGCAACATCGTTCTTGACGATTGCAATCTTCTTGTTCGCATTCAGTTCGATTCTTGGAAACTACTACTACGGTGAGACGAACATCCAGTTCATCTCGGATAAGAAAATCTACGTTACGCTCTATCGCATCGGTGTCGTCGGAATGGTCTTGTTTGGTGCGGTCCGCTCTGCCGGCCTCGTCTGGTCGATTGCTGACGTGTTCATGGGTCTCATGGCACTCGTGAACTTGTATGCCATCTTCCGCTTGGCGAAAGTGGCTCGCGCCGTTCTCGATGACTACTTGGCACAGCGACGCGAAGGAGAAGACCCAGTTTTCTATGTCGACTCGGTTGAAAATCTTCCTGGTCGTGAATACATCGAAGCTTGGGAAAGCGAAACAGAGGAACAACAAACAGGAACAAGTCGTTCTTGATATAAGGAACCGTCTACGAATTCAAGTAGGCGGTTTTTTTACATATATAAGACGGATAATGTCATAAAAAGGGGGCGTTCATGTATGGAGACGACGCATTATGTACGTGTTTCCCCAGAAGTTTGGGTGTCATTTAATCAGGATCCGGAGATGATTTTAGACTGGTTGATTCATATGCATGAGCAATATCGGGATCGGGACGATACGCTAACGCTTCCGAATGTGGAACCGTTTCAACGCGTACTTAGTCAAATCGAGGTATATATCGACGGGGCCGACACGTATAACATGGAAATGGCGCTCGTCGGCGAAGAGTTGATTGTCAATGAGGCGCAGGCGGTCGTGGTCGGTATCTTGACCCCGCAGTTACTTCATATCGTCAAAGATACGTTGCATGCGTTCGGGCGAGATGATGTGAAAGACATGGCATTCGTTGCAAAAGATGAATTCGAGATGATTTGGGAAGATTGGACCCGGTTGCAACAGTTTTGTGAGATCGCTTCGTCCCAGGAAGAACTCGTCTTGATTTATTATGAATGAAAGTGAATTCCCATGGTATACTGTTAATAAATGGTATAAAGGGGATTTTCTCATGGATGTGTTCGGCACACTCATCTGGCTCGGGATACTCATCAATCCGTTTCTTGCGTATCAAACGAAAATCAAGCCGCTTTATCGCATCACACTCATCTCATCCATCGTATTCTTCATGACATGGGGGTATGCTGTGACGGGAGGGGTGGTACCGGTGCTATTCGATACAGTTTGGAATGTCCTTCTTATCGCGTATGTCGGTCTTTTAGTATTGAATAGTTATGTGGTCAGCAAACGATTCGTTCCACAGATGACATGGGTTCGTTTTGGTGCAATCGCACTGATTGGCGTTGGTGTCAGTCAAGCGTGGTTAGGACTGAGTACAGGAGAGTGGACACGATCATTCTTCATGGACGGGGACTTCTGGATGATGAGCGTCATCGTATCGCTACTGCTCCTGCTTCTCGTCACGATGAAGATGTTAGACCGACGAATAGAAGTATAAAAAAATCCCGAAACGAGGTGATTCGTTTCGGGATTTTGATTATTTCAACGCTGTCTCAAGTGCCTTGACGTTTTCACGCATCAAGTCGAAGTAGCTCTTGTCCATCTGTTCTTTCGTGACCGATTCCAAGTTATAGATCGTCACGCTCTCTGCGCCGATCTCTTGTTTCACGACTTCGGCCACTTTTGGTGTGACCGTGTCTTCGAATGCGATATAGTTCAAGTCGTGGAGACGGGCTT
The DNA here is from genome assembly GCF_018617125.1 of Exiguobacterium sp. s181. Classification (GTDB taxonomy): domain Bacteria; phylum Bacillota; class Bacilli; order Exiguobacteriales; family Exiguobacteriaceae; genus Exiguobacterium; species Exiguobacterium profundum. Next base: position 15,489 of record NZ_JACSJM010000003.1, on the reverse strand, counting down.
CCTCGATGATCCGTTTGAGAGCTTGTTGTGACGGCTCTTCAGACGGTGTAAGTCCGGCAATCGGCAACTGATCGAAACCATAGCGTTCAGCCAAATAGCCATATGCGGCATGCGTTACAAGTAACTCGGATTTCGAACCGTTCTCGACCGCTGCCTTCAATTCCGCATCGAGGGCGTTCGCTTCGTCTTTGAAGGTGCTTAATCGTTCTGCGAACTCATCCTTATAGTCGGGTGCTTCCTCACTGAATGCGGCTTCGACCGCTTCTGCCATCGATACAGCATTCATCGGGTCGAGCCAAACGTGAGGGTCATACTTTCCGTGGTCATGCTCATCTTCCGAATGTGATGCTTCTTCGTTAGCATGCTCGTCCTCAGAATGCCCTTCGTCTTCAGCATGTCCTTCTTCTTCATGGACATGGACGGTATCCGCCGCATCGAGTAACTTCACGTTCTCGGCTGTTTTGACGAAGGCGACGTTCTGACCCTCTAAACTCTTCTCCATAGACTCGACGTAAGGTTCAAGGTCATGACCAATCGTCAAAAAGAGGTCGGCTTCTGCGATTTGTGTCATTTGCTTTGAAGTTGGCTCATACGTATGCGGATCAGCCCCAGGTGGAATGACCATCTCCACGTGGACGCGGTCGCCACCGATTTCTTCGGCTAATGATTTTAATGCAAACGTTGAAGCGAAGACGGTCAGTTGACCATCTGTCGATTCAGATGCGTTATCTCCTTCGGTATTTCCACACGCACCGAGTAAAAGCGTACCGGCTACGACTGCGCCTAACCAAGTTTTCTTCATCTTCCATCTTCCACCTTTCAAGTTATCTGAATATTAAATCGTAACTGTTACGTTTTATGACTGCGAGTAATATTATAGTGTGACCTTTGGAGCACGTCAAGTCCGACTTCTGATGGATAGATTTTTGAAAAAAGCGGGAATATGATTAAAAAAAGGAACGAGGAGTGGATTGTATGAGAAAGGAGACTGCCTGGTTTGTCGGGGGCGCGGCGATTGCTGCGGCGACGGCAGCCGGGGCTAGCGTGTGGAGTCAGTACGGGTCCCTTGTCAGATGGCAAGAACCCAAGTTGCCGATTCAACCGACAACACGCCGGCGCCACACGTACACGTATAAAATTGTTCACGATCGTCCGCTCCAATTTGATTTGTATCTCCCCCCTGGGGAGGGACCGTTCCCGGTGGCGGTATATGCTCATGGGGGAGCGTTCGTCAGAGGGAATCGGAGTATGGTGACCCTGTTTCATCCGTTGCTCGACCACTTTTTGGGGAAAGGGATCGCGGTCGTCAGCATCGATTACCGTCTATTTGAAGACGGGGTGTACTTCCCTGACAATATTTTTGATGTTTCTGATGCCCTGTGCTATTTGAAACAACATGAATCGCTGTTGACGCTAGATACAAGTCAACTACTCGTTTGGGGGGACTCAGCAGGCGCCGCGCTCATGCTTGCGGCTGCGCTCGATCGTCATCGACAATTTGCGGGCGATTTGGGAGACGACCTCCCGACCATCAAAGGGGTCATCGCCTTGTATCCTCCGACGAACTTTTTATTGTTCAAATTCATCCAGACGTGGCTCGCTCACTTAAAGTTTTATGAAGGAAGCCGTGAGGAATGGCGTGAGTTGATGGTAAAATGTTCCCCAGTCTCCCATCTATACGCCGATGCCCCGCCGATTTTACTGTTACACGGGAAGAAAGATCCGATTGTCCCGTTCGGTCAAGCGCTTCACTTCGTCGAACATGCGAGTGACGTCGGCGCGAACGTTCAACTCATCTCCTTTCCAAATGGCACCCACTCGCTGGCGAGCTTCCTTCAATCGGATAATCCAATCAAAGAAGAGCAACTCATGGCCAGAATCAATCGTTTTATTGAAGAATGCCTCGGATGACGTTGCGATTTTTAGGGAAGATGGTACGATGAGGGAATGATTGAAAGAGTAAGGAGTGGAAGTAGTGACAGAGTTATGTTTAGTCAGACACGGCCAGACCGATTGGAACCGTTTAGAAATTATTCAAGGGCGTGAAGATAACCCGTTGAATGCACTCGGACGTCAACAGGCAGAGGAGAGTGCAGCTTTTTTGAGTCAAGAGAAGTGGGACGTCATCGTCTCGAGTCCCTTGTCACGTGCGGTTCACACCGCACAAGCCATTGCGACAGCCTGTGGCATCGAACATAAAGCGATTCTGCTAGATGAGCGTTTCATTGAACGTGAATTCGGAGCGGCATCCGGGCAGCCCGTGAAAGGGATTTACGAGGCAGTTCAAGCGGATGACCAGAATCAGATTCCGGGTCTCGAAACGGAAGACGAGATGCGTACCCGGGTCTTAGAAGGAATGAATCATTTGGTGGATACGTATTCTGGCAAACGCATCATTGTCGTCTGCCATTCTCATGCAATCAAAGCGGCGCTTTCTGCTATCGATGGGGCATATACGTTCCGTCACGCCATGCGAAACGCCTGCTCGAACTATATCACCCATCAACAAGGTCAGTTTGAAGTGAAGGCGGTCAACGTGGCTGACCATATCACCGATCCGACCATTATGAAATGAGGAGAATGTCATGACGACCTTACTATGGGTATTCATTATCGCATCATTCGTGGTCGCTTTTGCAGGACTCATCTATCCAGTCATCCCGAGTGTCTTGTTCTTGTTCATCGGATACATGATTTATGGATTCGGTTTTTCATTTGAACCGTTGACTTGGACATTCTGGGTATGGCAAACGGTCTTCCTCATCTTCTTGTTCGGGGTCGACTATGTCGTCACGCGGGCTACAGTGGATAAGCGAGGCGGCTCGGAGCGTGCGAAATGGGGCGCGACAATCGGCTTGATTGCAGGGCCGTTTATTTTCCCGCTCGTCGGGGTTTTGATTTTCCCGTTCATCTTCGCTTTCTTGGCGGAGTTGACACTTGGGAAGACGACACGTGAAGCGTGGAGCATCGGCGTCGGCACCGTTCTCGCCTTTCTCGGCAGCACGCTCTTAAAAGTGATCGGGATGACGATGATGATCATCCTATTCTTTATCTACGTGTGAGGCGGAGAGGTTTCTGCGTCTTTTTAGTTTGAAAGGTGAATGGTTTTGGGGAAAGAAAAACAGGTCATCCGATTATTCAAATGACCCGGTTTTGACCAATTGATTGAAAGCGGAGCGACTGAACGATTGTTGCATTTCGACTTTTTTCTCGAAGAAGGCGGGCTTTAAATTCGAGGTGGCGACGCCATCTTGGATCAACGAATCGAGTACTTGCTTCGTCGCGTCTTGTTTCGGCATCAACATGAGTCCTTCAGCGACGAACGTATGATGGTCGTTCAAGGCCCTCTCGCTCGTGAACGTCAGTGCGAGCGCAGCCGGGGCGTTCGTTGGCGACGTGATGACGGCTTCAGCGAGGATGAGGATGCGTTTGTTTAAGTAATGATGGAGCGTGACAGCTGACTCGGTCGGCACGAGCATTTCGAGGAGCCATTCTGAATCGTGCTCCTTCGAGATGATTAACCCATCGAGTAAATCGATCGGTAAATTCAGTTCATTGCCGTATTCGTCTTGGACGAGACGGACTTGGACGAGGCGAAACGTTTTCATGGGATCGTTCCTTTCCGCGTTTTCTTTAGACCATCTTAACACAGTCTGAGGAATAGAATGTGTTAAGATAACGGGGAAGAAACAGAAAAATAGAGAGTGAGGGAGGCATCAAGATGAGTTGGGTTGTTGGCGTAATCGGGTATGTGACGATTCTCGCAATCGTCTATTATGGTGTCCTTTTCTTCAAAGTGAAACGGGAGCGGAGTCGGGCCGGCTATCGGATCTTTCTCTTGCTTGCCGGATTGTTTTTAGTCAGTGGGAGCGATTATATCATTGCGTTGTTCCAAGGAGACACCGAAGCGACGTTTTGGCAACGGACCGTCTATTTTGTCTTGATATTGCTCTCTTTGTCGATTGCGCTTTACTTTCGGAGAAAAGAAGATCAAAGCCAAGCAGGCGAGATGACGATGGTATAAAAAAACGGCTGTGGGTATGCACCCACAGCCGTTTTTTTATTTTGGTACCCGCGTTTTGCGAATCATATCGAGTTTTAAATCCCATAGTGGCTTGCTGAACGTCACCGAATACACTTCCGGTAAACGGAGACGCTTGTACTCTTCCCACAATCCGTTCATCTGCTCGTGATGATATGCACGAATCTCACTTGTGCTTGGAAGGTCGTATACGCGTTTCCCATCAAGGAAGATCGGTTGCAACAAACGTTTCACGTTGAAGTTACGTGTCTTGATCTTGAAGGCCGGGTCACGGACGTCAATCAAGTCGATCTCGGTGTACGATTCGACCGGTTCATCGGCGAGGGCGATATAGTCGCCTTTGAACTTTTTCGTTTCGTTGTCGATGATGCGATACAACTCTTTCTTGTGAGGAGTCGTCGTCTTCACCTTGGAAGAAGATACTTTGATGACCGGCTTTAATTCACCAGATTCATCCTCACGCGCGACGAGCTTATAGACCATCCCGAGTGCCGGCTGCTCGTAAGCCGTGATGCCGCGTGTCCCAACGAGGAACGTATCGGCCTCTGCGCCTTGCATCCGTAAGTCCTGGATGACATACTCATCCAAATCCCCAGAGACGACGATTTTGACGTAGTCGAGCCCTGCTTCATTCAACGCCTTCCGGGCACGCTTCGACAAGTAGGCGAGGTCCCCAGAGTCGAGTCGTACTGACTTGAGACGATGGCCCTTCGCCTCGAGCTCTTTTGCGACCGTAATCGCGTTCGGCAGACCAGACTTGAGTGTGTCATACGTATCGATGAGAAGGCTTGTGTTGTCCGGGTACATCTCAGCGAACGAACGGAATGCGCTCAATTCATCATCGTGGAACTGAATGTCGGCATGCTCCATCGTTCCTCCTGTCGGGACATCAAAGTCACGACCGGCTGACACGAGACTTGTCACGTCGAAACCAGCGATGTAAGCCGCACGTGTTCCGTAGTAAGCCGCATCGACACCTTGCGCGCGACGAGCTCCTCCTTCAAGGAGTGTCTCGTTCGGAGCAGCCTGACGAATGCGTGCATACTTCGTGGCAATGAGTGATTCGTGGTTCGCGATATTGAGTAGCGCCGTTTGGAACAGCTTCGCTTCAAAGATGGTCGATTCAATCCGAACGACTTGTTCATGTGGGAAGATGACTTCTCCTTCGCGAACACTATATAGTGAACCAGTGAACTTAAAGTTCCGTAAGACGTCTTCGAATTCATCTTCGAATCCGAGTTGCTCTTTCAAATAGGTGATGTCCGCCTCCGTAAAGGAGACGTTCTCTAAGTAGTGAACGATATTCTCGAGTCCGGCGAAGACGACATAACCACCACTAAATGGATTCGAGCGATAGTAAAGGTCGAAGACGACCTTTTCATTATGGCGACCTTGCTTCCAGTAAATATACATCCAACGTGGAAGATAAAGATCTGTGTGAAGGGCTAAATTACGATGTAACATATGATTTCCTTTCTGTTTTACGTCACTTTCCGACGACTGTCGCACCGAGTGTTGTGACGAAATGTTCGAGCGCCCATTCATGGCCGACCGGGTTGAAGCTTTGAACGGCATCGGCATGGACGACGATTTGATAACCGAGGTTGTAGGCATCTACGGCTGTATGGAGTACACAAATATCCGTGCAGACACCGACGAGATGAACTTCTGTGATTCCGCGTTCCCGAAGACGCAGGTCAAGGTCAGTTCCGGCAAAGGCACTATAACGTGTCTTATCAATCCAGTGGTCTGCCTGTTTTGCAGCTTCCTTCACAGAACCGTACAACTCACGGCCCTCTGTCCCGCGGATATTGTGCGGTGGGAACAACGTCGTTTCAGGGTGGAACGTGTCACCTGCATCATGGACGTCGTTCGCGATGACGACATAGTCATCCGTTGCGAATGTCCCAATCAATTCGACGATCCGTTCTTCAATCTCTTGCCCGGGTTTCCCACAAGTCAAACGACCACTGTCTGCGATAAAATCAAATGTATAATCAATAACAATCAATGCGCGCATGGGAGATGCTCCTCTCTCGTAATGAAAATGATGGCTGTCCATCTCATTCTAATTCATTATACATCATGCACGGAAGATTATTTTTCTTCGGTTTGGGTAGATTAAGACAGTAGACTGTATAGGGAAAGGGGATTGTGACGATGGTATTATCGCAAAGTGAATTGACAGAGGAACTGTCACGGTTGAACGGTTGGGAAGAAGTGAACGGGGAGATTCAAAAGACGTATCGGCTGGAAACATTTCCGGAGGCCATTCAGTTCGTGCATCTTGTAGCAGATTTGGCTGAATCGCTCGATCATCATCCGAACATCTTGATTGAATATCGGAACGTGACATTGACCGTCTCGACCCATGACGAAGGGGGCATTACGGAGAAAGACATCACACTCGCGAAAGGGTGTGAGGAACTTGTCTAAGCTCTATATGACTTTTGCGTCAGGCAGCGTGGCGGAGCGTCTTCGAAAGGAGCCAGGCGTCATCGCGGCGAATGGACACGAAACGATTTTGCTCGCAGAAGGAGAGAAGTCTCCGTTCAAGAGCGGTAAAGTGTTTGAAATTGAAGAGGCGTCGGGCGAATTCGTGAAAAAAGGGAACATTTTATACGCGAACGCTCCGGCAGATGAGAATGCCCGCTCCCTGTTGTTTCACCACTTGTTGACGGAAAAGGCGCCACTCGGTGTCAGTCATGATGGGTTTTCGGCATACCGATTAGGTGTCGACCCGGATGATAATCATGCCGTCGTCTTTATTCAGTTCACGTCTGGTGGGAAACACTTTCGTGATACAGAGGACTATGCAATCCTTGAAGACCGCTTGAAGCGAGCGGTCGAACAGCGCGGTGCAGGTCCCGTCATAAAACACTATGTCGTCAGTGAGTCAGATAATCTATAATAAAAGATAACGTCATGTTAGGGGAGGATTTTTATGAACAAGAATTATTTCTGGTTGGGGATGGCTGCGGGTGCGGTAATCGGCGCAGCAGCATCACTTCTCCATAGCGAAACGCGCGATCAACAAGTGAGACAACTGAAAGGCATCAAGTCGAAGTTGAAATCATCGAATACGTCGACTGAGGCACATGCGGTCGGTCTACAAGCGTCATCGAAAGGCAACTTGAAAGACCGTGTCATGGAATGGAAATCGCTTTACGAAGAAAACCAAGATACGATTCAAAACCTCGTCGAAGACGTGAAAGACTTAGTGGATGCGCTTCAAGAGGCTCGTCATAAAAATCAAATCTAATCAAATGGCCAAGCGATTTCGCTTGGCCATTTTTCGTACCTTCTTTATAAGAACTGTGCCAATAATCCGAAGATGGCCAGTCCGATGATGATGTAGAAAAACCACTTTCCGTCCCCGGAATGAATGACAGGGGGCGTGTACGAACGTTGCTTATACTTCCCGTAGCGCATCGGGCGCGTATACGGGACGGTGAAACGTGAGAGTGGGATGGCAAGTAAGAATCCGGCCAAGAATCCGTACACATGTCCCCAAAGGGAAACGTTCGAACCAATCAATGTGAAAACGGCACTGATAGCGACGAAGATGTAGACCAAGCGGGCATCTTGGCTGTACATCAACGTGCGACGGAAACGACCGATGAATACGTAGAATCCGAGAATGGCCAAGATGGCGCCTGACGCCCCGGCTTGTAGATAAAACAAGTTACTGACAGTGAAATACGTGAGCAGGTTGGCGAGCGCTCCAGCGAATACATAAAACAAGGCAAATTTTACGTGTCCGACCATTCGTTCCATCGCCGGTCCGAAGATGATCAGTGCGAACGAGTTGAACAGCAAGTGACCGAGACTCAAATGAATGAAGTTGGCCGTGACCAAGCGGTACCATTGTCCGTCCGCGAGTGCCAAATGGAACGACCCTCCCGTCGCCACGATTCGTAAACCAGGAGCGAAAGAATCGATGACAAACACAAGGAGTTGGATTACAATGAACAGCGTTACGAGTGGATATGCCCGTACAAACGTTTGAACATTTTCCGTACGACTAAACATAACATCACCTCTTTCCTCAATTGTATAAGGAAACGGGGAAAAAAAGAAAGGAGCGAGTGTCCTGTGATTATAGGAATCGGAGTCGATATCGTCGAGCTTGATCGGATGGCTCGCTCGATGAAACAACCACGTTTTTTAAAACGGCTGCTCACCGATGCGGAATATGAACTGTCTCAACAGTATCCGCTCCCGCGTCAAATCGAGTTTGTCTCGGGTCGCTTTGCCGCGAAAGAAGCTTACGCCAAGGCAATCGGGACTGGCATCGCACACGGGTTATCCTGGCGTCATATTGAAATTTTACCGGATGAGACGGGTCGACCTGTCATGACCGCGCCGTTTGCGGGGAAAATCCATGTCAGCATCAGCCATAGTCAAACATACGCCATCGCACAAGTCATCTTAGAAGAGGAGGGACATCATGTTTCGTCCTAGTCGAATCGAGATTGATCGGGCGGCCATCGTCCATAATATAAAAGAATTAACGAGACGGATTCCGCAGGACCTCATGGCGGTCGTCAAGGCGAATGCCTACGGACATGGGGCCGTCGAAGTGGCGAAGATCGCCCTGGAGAACGGAGCGACGATGCTCGGGGTCGCGTTACTCGAGGAAGCGCTCGAACTCCGCGATGCGGGAATCGAAGCACCGATTCTCGTCATGGAAGCGCAATTCCCTGAATATGCCGGAGTGGCGGCAGAACAGGGGATCACGTTGTCCGTATTTTCTGCCGAATGGTTACGAGAGGCAGCTCCATATATAGAAGAAAAGCCGTTGACGGTTCATATCAAAGTCGATACCGGGATGGGACGCCTCGGACTTCGTACCCGTGAACAGTTGGATGCCTTACTTGAAGAAGCGACCGATTCGTTTGTGGTGGAAGGAATCTATACCCACTTCGCAACGGCGGATGAGCTCGATAGCAATCTGTATTATACACAGCAAGAGCGGTTCGAGCGTTTGATGGATGGTCTCCACGAGCGGTTCCGCTATATCCATACGTCGAACTCGGCCGGGGCCATCCGAATGGCCGGACGAGATGTTCCTTATAATCTGGTTCGTGTCGGCATCGCGCTCTATGGGTTATATCCGTCACGTGAGATGGAGACATTCTATTCGTTCCTGCGCCCGGCCTTCACACTAAAAAGTCAGCTCATGCAGGTGAAGCGGCTAGAGGCAGGTCAGACAATCAGTTACGGCGCGACGTATACAACGTCAGCCGATGAATGGATTGGTACCGTTCCGGTCGGATATGCGGACGGCTGGTTACGAAAGGCGAGCGGATTTGAAGTGGAGGTCAATGGGATTCGTTGTCCGATCGTGGGACGCGTCTGTATGGACCGCTTCATGATCCGACTTCCAAAGGAGTTTCCTGTAGGGACGGACGTGACCCTTGTCGGTGGAAACGTCGCCATTGATGAACTCGCCTCATATCTTGGGACGATCAACTATGAGATCGTTTGCCAATTCACGAGCCGATTGCCTCGTCTTTATGTGTGAATCATAAATCGTGTGAAATTATCTGAATTCTTTCTCGATTTCTCTATATTTTCCCATTCCCGCGTGTTATATTGATAAAGAACGCGGGAGAATTTCCGCCAGTCCATGAAACGATTCTGGAGGTGTAAGATGTTGAAGCAGCGAACTGCGGGTGCGCTAGCGTCCGTCCCAGATCGGTTCTCGCAACAAGGGGGTCCGATTTCGATGAAAGACCGTGAAACACTGTCCTTGAACGATGTAGTGACATACTTGTCTAAAGAAATTGCTGATCGACAACAAACACTGCGTGAAGAATTGGCGAAAGGCTATCAAGAGATGGCCGCGTTTAACTTGAATATGGCAGAAGAGATGCTAATGATTGAAACCGAAGCCGAACACGCTCTCTTACGTCAAGTAAGTGGGGTGTGAGCAACGTGATCGTAAAGCGTGGTGACGTGTTTTATGCGAATCTGTCGCCCGTAGTCGGCTCAGAGCAAGGTGGCGTTCGACCCGTTCTCATCGTACAGAACGACATCGGCAATCGCTTTAGCCCGACCGTCATTGTCGCTGCGATTACAGCTCAGATTCAAAAAGCAAAACTGCCGACTCATGTGGAAGTATATCAAGAGAAGCACGGACTCGAACGAGACTCTGTGATTTTGCTTGAACAGATTCGAACGATTGATAAGCGTCGTCTGACGGATAAAGTCACTCATCTCGATGATGAGACGATGCATAAAGTGGACAGAGCGCTAGAGATCAGTATGGGATTAATCCCTCTCTAGCCTTACATAGATAAGACTGGTACATAGGTATCGGTCTTTTTTTAAACTTTTTAAAAAAAGTGGTTTAAGATTTTGTTAGAGGGGAATTTAAGTTAATCGTACTCAATTTTTCTGTACGGACATTTAGGAGGGAATAGACGATGGATTTAGCGATTCGCGAGCAAGTCATTGGAGAGCAATTACACCTTTACGTATCCGGAGAAGTGGATACATATACTGCACCAAAATTGAAAGAAGTATTGCATCCGGCCATCAGTGAGCAAGATGTGGTCGTTCATTTAGACGAAGTGGAGTATATGGATTCGACAGGTCTTGGTGTGTTCGTCGGGGCATTAAAGATTGCCACGCGCAACGAAAAAGAGTTGTCACTTGTCGGAGTCACAGACCGAGTCAATCGTCTGTTCGAATTGACGGGTCTTCACAAACTTCTTTCTATTAATTCGAACGTAAGAGGTGGCACGCAATGAATAATGTTGAACAGACGGTCATGACGTTCCCGGCCAAACCCGAATATGTCGGTGTGGTTCGATTAGTCGTTTCAGGAATCGCTAACCGTATGGGATATACGTACGACGAGATCGAAGATATTAAAATCGCGGTCTCGGAAGCATGTGGCAACGCCGTCCAACATGCTTATGACGATCATCAAGATGGAGAGGTCAAACTCGCTTGTGGCGTCTATGCAGATCGTCTTGAAATCACGATTGAGGATTCCGGCAAGACGTTCGCAGATGATGTGAAGCGTCAAGCCGCTCCGGTCGAAGAGACGACCGAAATTGAATCGCTCCATGAAGGAGGACTTGGTCTCTTCTTGATCGAAGCATTAATGGACGATGTCTCGATCAATAAAGACAACGGCGTCAAAGTGACGATGACAAAACTCCTCAATAGGGACGAGGTGGATCAGAGTGCCAGCAAAATCTCAACAACGCCATCACAGTGATGACGAGGTACTAGAGTGGATTGAACGCTATCAACAAGACGATCAAAACGAAGAAGTGCAAATGCTCCTCATCAACCGCTATTCTGACCTCGTTGAAGCACTCGCACGTAAATTCTCGCGTGGTCGTGCGATTCACGACGATCTTGTGCAAGTTGGGATGATTGGGTTACTGGCGGCACTTCGTCGATTTGACCCGGAATTTGGTCGTAGCTTCGAGTCGTTTGCTGTCCCGACCATCATCGGGGAAATCAAACGATTTATTCGCGACAAGACGTGGAGTGTCCACGTACCGCGTCGAATCAAAGAACTCGGACCAAAGATTAAAAAGACGGTCGAAGAGTTGACGACCGAATTACAACGTTCGCCACGAATCGATGAGATTGCCGACCACCTTGGCGTTTCCGATGAAGAAATTCTCGAAACGCTCGAGATGGGCAAAAGTTATCAAGCCTTGTCGGTTGATAGTTCAATCGAAGCGGATAACGAAGGTAGTACGGTCACATTACTCGACTTGGTCGGTAGCCAAGAGCGCGGGTACGAATCAGTCGACCAGCGTCTCATTTTAGAGAAAGCGTTCAATGTCTTAAACGAGCGTGAACGCGCCATCTTGGAATGCGCCTACTATAAGAATATGAGTCAAAAAGAGACAGGAGAACTTCTTGGAATCTCGCAGATGCATGTGTCCCGTTTGCAACGGCGAGCACTCGAAAAGCTGCGTGAAGCCATCAAGGTCCCACTCAATGAAGTATTCTCAAGCGATGACTAATCGAGTCATCGCTTTTTTGTTTGAATGTTTGCTACACTTTGAAAGAAATCAAAAAAGGAAGTGATTCAAGTGATTACGAAAGTGGCTAACGCGTTAAACTTGAAAGTGAACCAAGTCGAGACGGTTCGGCAGCTCGCATCTGAAGGGGCAACGATTCCGTTCATGGCCCGTTATCGGAAGGAAATGACGGGGAATTTGGACGAAGTTGAAATTAAAGGAATCTTGGATGCTCTTCAATATGAAGAGAGCCTGCAAAAACGCAAGGCGGATGTCCTGGCTAAATTAGAAGAGTTGGAAAAAAACACGCCTGAACTAACGAAAGCGTTAGAGGCGGCGACAACCCTTCAACAAGTGGAAGACATCTACTTGCCCTATCGTCCAAAACGACGCACGAAAGCAGAACAGGGACGTGAGAAAGGACTGCAGCGGCTTGCGGACTGGTTCCGGGACAAATCACCCTATTCTTCGGACAAGGTAAAAGAACTTTCTCAAGACGTCAAGGTGGAAGAGGCGTTGCCGCTCGTTCATGCGATCATCGGCGAAGAATGGGGCGAAGAAGCGAAACTGCGCCAGATGCTTCGCGATCGTGTACGAAAAGAAGGACTCTTGCGCTCGAAGAAGAAAAAACAAGCGGAAGACGAAAAAGAGATTTTTGCGCAGTATTATGAATATGAAGAGAAGATTGCTGGCATTGTCCCGCACCGTGTACTCGCCTTGAACCGTGGGGAACGCACGGACGTGCTCCAAGTGAAGGTGGTGTTTAACGAGTCGCGCTTCATGGATCAAGCCCTCCGTACATACGAACGACTTCCGAAAGAAAAGCGTGAGGTTGTCGAGGTAGCTGTGACGGAGGCGTACAAGAAGTCGGTCTTCCCCGCCATCGAACGAGAGATTCGTGGGGAGCTGACAGAAAAGGCAGAAGAGCAGGCGATCGATGTCTTCTCAAAAAACTTGAAACAACTCTATATGCAACCGCCCCTTCGAGAGGTCGTCGTCCTAGGAATCGACCCGGCTTATCGAACTGGTTGTAAATGGGCAGTCGTCAATGAGATTGGGAAAGTCGAAGAAGTCGGCGTCTTCTATCCGACTGCACCGAAACACGATATCGCCGGTGCTGAAAAAGTACTGACGAGACTCGCGAAGAAATATCCAATCTCGGTCATCGTCGTTGGAAACGGAACCGCCTCACGGGAGACGGAACAATTCGTCGCCGACTGGTTGAAGAAAGCGGAACGTGATATTGCTTACGCGATTGTGAACGAAGCGGGGGCAAGTGTCTACTCGGCATCGGAAGTCGCACGAAGTGAATTCCCGGATTTGAAAGTTGAGGAACGGTCAGCCGTTTCGATTGCACGTCGAATTCAAGATGCGATGGCGGAACTTGTCAAAGTCGACCCGCAATCAGTCGGTGTCGGACAATATCAGCATGACGTCAGCCAGAATAAACTGAAAGCCTCCTTAGAGTTCGTCGTCGAGAGCGTGGTCAACATGGTCGGGATCGATGTGAACCGTGCTTCCGAGTCTTTATTGACGTACGTCTCAGGACTCAATAAAACGACGGCGAAAAATATTGTGGCATATCGTGAAGAGAATGGACGCTTTGAAACGAGAAAGGAAATTAAGAAAGTACCTCGTCTCGGAGCGAAGGCGTTTGAACAGGCGGCTGGATTCTTACGGATCATGAACGGGAAAGACGTTCTCGACCAAACGGAGATTCACCCAGAAAGCTATCCACTTGCGTTATCGATTTTAAAAGAGATCGGTTCTTCAAAGTCAGAGGTCGGTACGGCCGCGCTTCGAGAACGATTGCAACAAGTCGATGCCAAAGCTTTGAGTGAACAACTAGAAGCGGGACTTCCGACAGTCGAAGACATTTTGAAGTCATTAGCCAAACCAGGTCGTGACCCACGAGAAGATATCCAGAAACCATTACTACGCACGGACGTCATGAGTCTCGAAGACCTTCAAGTCGGCATGGAATTCCAAGGAACCGTTCGAAACGTTATTGATTTTGGTGCGTTCGTAGACATTGGGGTGAAGCAAGATGGTTTGGTCCACATTTCGAAATTATCGAATCGATATGTGAAGCATCCATTGGATGTCGTGGCGGTTGGTGACATCGTGACCGTGTGGATCGAACAAGTCGATGTGAATCGGGGACGGATCAGTTTAACGATGCTTGCACCGAACGTTAAATAAGAAGAAACTCGAATCAGGTAAAATGTTTTTCATTTTACCTGATTTTTTTTAGAAAAAGTGTTGACGGTCTTTTTTCACCGTGTTATCTTATAGAAGTCGCCGAGAGACGGCACGCGAAATAAACGTTTTTCTAAGAAAGTGATTGACAGGTTTCTGGTTTGCGGTTACAATTTAAATCGTTACTTCGATAATTTCAAGCAACGTTCCGCAATAGCTCAGTGGTAGAGCAACCGGCTGTTAACCGGTAGGTCGTAGGTTCAAATCCTACTTGCGGAGCCATTTTATTTTGGAGACGTACCCAAGAGGCTATAAGGGGCTCCCCTGCTAAGGGAGTAGGCTGGGAAACCGGTGCGAGGGTTCGAATCCCTCCGTCTCCGCCACTTAAATTACTTAGAAGACACATACACTGGCCCGTTGGTCAAGCGGTTAAGACACCGCCCTTTCACGGCGGTAACACGGGTTCGAATCCCGTACGGGTCACCATATATGGAGGATTAGCTCAGCTGGGAGAGCACCTGCCTTACAAGCAGGGGGTCGGCGGTTCGATCCCGTCATCCTCCACCATTTCAAATAAAAACGTAATCTGGTCTTGTGGTGTAGGGGTTAACATGCCTGCCTGTCACGCAGGAGATCGCGGGTTCGAATCCCGTCAAGACCGCCATTTACGTTGGGCTGTAGCCAAGTGGTAAGGCATCGGATTTTGATTCCGACATGCGAAGGTTCGATCCCTTCCAGCCCAGCTTTTTATTTGAGTCATTAGCTCAGTTGGTAGAGCATCTGACTTTTAATCAGAGGGTCGCAGGTTCGAGCCCTGCATGACTCACCATTTTCTTTTTTAACTTTATACGCTGCGGTCGTGGCGGAATCGGTAGACGCGCTAGGTTGAGGGCCTAGTGGTGGTTAACACCGTGGAGGTTCAAGTCCTCTCGACCGCACCATATGCACCCTTAGCTCAGCTGGATAGAGCGTTAGACTACGAATCTAAAGGCCGGGAGTTCGAATCTCTCAGGGTGCACCATTCTTTTTATGGGCCTATAGCTCAGCCGGTTAGAGCGCACGCCTGATAAGCGTGAGGTCGGTGGTTCGAGTCCACTTAGGCCCACCATTTAAACTGACGAACTTTGAAAACTGAACGATGAGGCAAAAATAAGTTTTACCATTTTTGAATGAAGCGCAAGCTTCGTCAATTTAAGAGCTATATCAAATTCTTTGGAGAGTTTGATCCTGGCTCAGGACGAACGCTGGCGG